>NZ_JBTLQH010000026.1:0-107183 GCF_054461575.1 Flavitalea flava | reverse complement strand
AAAACCTCTTCTAAAAAGGGGAGATTCCCAAGAGGCTCTCCTCTTGGGCGCCACGCATAGATTTTTTGTGTCCGGGGCCCTGGGCGACAAGTTTTAACTAAAAGAGCCCAGGGCGCCAAACATTATGGCAGAAGAAACTTTTTAGAAGAAGAAACTTTTCAGAAGAAAACCTCTTCTAAAAAGGGGAGATTCCCAAGAGGCTCTCCTCTTGGGCGCCACGCATAGATTTTTTGTGTCCGGGGGCCTGGGCGACAAGTTTTAACTAAAAGAGCCCAGGGCGCCAAACATTATGGCAGAAGAAACTTTTCAGAAGAAACATCTTTTCAGAAGAAAACATCTTCTAAAAAGCGGAGATTCCCAAGAGGCTCTCCTCTTGGGCGCTACGCATAGATTTTTTGTGTCCGGGGCCCTGGGCGACAAGTTTTAACTAAAAGAGCCCTGGGGCCCGGACACAAAAAAGCCCCGCCGAAGCGGGGCTGCACTAATCAAATACCATTAACCATTAAACCTTATCCTATGAAAAAACAAATATAAGACCTTAATGGGGAAACCTTAGCGGCAAGGCCAAATTTTTTTTACCCAGTTACCATTATATTGATTTAGATCAAGCCTTTGATATTGAATTAATCCTTTAAGAGTATTATGTTATCTACCAGGAGCTAAATCGTTATAGTCATTTGAGGTGCAGGGGTAGTAAATAAACGTAAAAAACGTAAGTATTTACGCTTATGTCTATTTTGACTGGTTGGCTAAAAAACAGGGAAAACCATTAGATCACTTCCAGGTCTCACTACCAGGTCGCCTTAAAGCCTTTCTGAAACTGGTCAAAGGAGACCTTTTCAAAGTTTCCTTCCCCAAAGTATTTGACCAGCAATTCGAGTTCGCGAGGTTGCATATAACCGGGAATCGCCTGAGGTTCTCCGCCCGGAGGGATTATGATAGTTGTTGGGAACTCGAGCCTGCCCTGGGTCAGATAAAGGGCGAATTCATTGGATTTGTAGGCAGCACTGAAAGAATAAGCTTTCCCATTCCAATTGATCACGGCATGTGTTTCTGCATCCAGCTTTACGGGGTAAAATTTATCCCCCAGGTATTGCGCTACCTTCTTATTGGAATACGTCTTTTTGTCCATTTGTTTGCACCATCCGCACCAGGTGGTGTAGAGATCGATGAGAACAGGGCGTTTTTCCTTTTGCAATTTACCTGCTGCTTCTTCCACGCTCAACCAGTTTATCCCTTCCTCCGTTGCTGCCGCTGTGGGAACCGGATCTATCGTATTATTTGTTTTTACAGGAGATCGAAGACCGGGTTGATTGGTATTATAGGCGACGGGTCTTCCTGCACTGGAAAAAACCACGATCCACAGGATCAAAAACAAACCTTTCCACTCAGATAAAAACGACCCTTTCCATTTTTGCATAGTACTTTTGTTTTCTCTTTTGTTTTTCCTTATAAAACTAACGAAATACCATGCATAAAATTGTCGTTGCGGTGACAGGAGCCAGTGGATCGATCTATGCAAGACTGCTTTTGGATAAACTGGCAGCCCTGAAAGACCAATGGCAGGCGGTGTCGGTGATCATGACCGAAAACGCAAAGGAAGTATGGAGAACGGAGTTGGAGAATGAATCCTATAAGGATTATACGCTCCCTTTTTTCACACAGCAGGATTTCTCAGCGCCATTTGCCTCCGGCTCGGGAAAATACAATACCATGATCATTATACCCTGTTCGATGGGTACCCTGGGCCGGATAGCCACCGGAATGTCATCCGATCTGATCACCCGGGCCGCCGATGTCGTTTTAAAAGAAAGAAGAAAACTGATCTGTGTGGTGCGGGACACTCCTTATAACCTCATACATATCCGGAATATGGAGACCCTGACCCTTGCAGGAGGCATTATTTGTCCCGCTACCCCCTCCTTTTACAGTAGGCCACGCAATCTGGAAGAATTGGCTGCAACAGTAGTAGACCGGGTCCTGGATCTGGCAGGTCTGGATATTTCCACTTTCCGGTGGGGAAGCAGGTAGCACCTTATTCTAATTCCTCAGATCCACTTCCTCGGCACCGGGAAATTTTCCTTTGGTATAAGAGAGTTGTGCATCTGTAAGCGGAGCATTGCCATTCAGCTTTTGGGTAGTAAGTGTGTAGCGGTTGCCGCTCTTTTCGAACCATTTGACACTGATCAGCGAATGCAGGGCTTTATCAATATATAGGAGCGCTTTAAAAAGAGGTTTGGACTTGTCTGCAGGAGTCAGCTCGACCTCCTGAACCGTGCGGGTGCCTATTTTGCTCTCTCCATTCAGTTTATACAGGAAATCCTTATCATAAAAATTGGTAAACAGTTTATCCGGACTGATCGTTTTGGTAGACGGGTCTGTTTTGGTGATAGTCACCTCATTGGAAGATTTATCATACATCCAGGAGTCTTTCCCATCGCTGAAGATATCCTGCCCGGCCATGCTGACATGATATTTATCCCCTTTCAGATAGATCAGACCGCTTTTACTTCCCTGTACCTTGCCTTTCGCATCTTCGACTTTCAGCGTAAAATTGGCTTGTATCGATTTATACGTCTTTAATTTCGTGCTTAGGGCATCCAATACCTTTTTTGCCTCCGGATCATTTTTACCAAGGCTGTTGTTCTGCGCCTGTGCCCCGAATAAGGAAGCCAGTATAAATCCACCTATCAATAAACTGGTAATACCAGATGATCTTTTATCCAAATTCATATTTTTCATTTTATCGACGTTCATATGTTATTCTGTTAAAGTGTGCCCATCCGCAAAAGAACGGGAGCCTGGAAATTGAAGGCGCAAAGATATTTCAAAAGAAGATAGCCTTTCCACGTTTATAGCGAAATAACGGAAGTTTAAGGGTAAAGGGAAGATTTAAGGGTTAAGGATTAAGATATTGATCCAGTTCCATTTCTGTCTTGATAAGCACATCACGGGCTTTACTACCTTGCCCGGGACCTACAACTCCCGCTGCCTCGAGTTGGTCCATCAGGCGGCCCGCCCGGTTATACCCCAGTTTCATCCGGCGTTGCAGCAGGGAAGTTGAGCCAATCTGGTTCTGCACGATCATACGGGCGGCCTCTTCAAACAAAGGGTCGCGGTCACCCAGGTCAAAATCCTTGCCTTCCATATCTTTTTCATCTACATATTCAGGTAAAAGAAAGGCCTGCGGATAACCCCTTTGTTTGCCGATGAATTCCGTAACCTCTTCGACTTCCGGTGTGTCAACGAAAGCACATTGCAAACGGGTTATCTCTCCGTTATAGGAGATAAGCATGTCCCCTTTGCCTATCAGTTGTTCCGCACCTCCTGCATCCAAAATGGTCCTCGAATCGATCTTGGAAGAAACCTTGAAAGCGATACGGGCCGGAAAATTGGCTTTGATGGTTCCTGTAATGATATTGACAGAAGGGCGCTGGGTAGCAATGATCAAGTGTATTCCAACGGCGCGGGCCAACTGCGCAAGCCGGGCGATAGGCATTTCCACCTCCTTTCCGGCCGTCATGATCAGATCGGCAAATTCGTCAACCACCAGCACGATAAAGGGAAGATATTGATGTCCTTTCTGGGGATTCAACCTGCGTTTGATGAACTTTTCATTGTATTCCCTGATATTACGGGCGCCTGCTTCCTTCAATAGATCGTAGCGGTTGTCCATTTCAATACACAAGGCATTCAGCGTATGGATCACTTTTTTGGTATCCGTTATGATCGATTCCTCCTCACCGGGCAATTTTGCCAGAAAATGTTTTTCGATGGTCCGGTAAATGCTCAATTCTACTTTCTTCGGATCCACCAGCACCAGTTTTAGCTGGGAAGGATGTTTTTTATACAACAGGGAGACAAGGATGGCATTCAATCCAACCGATTTACCCTGCCCGGTTGCTCCTGCCATTAAAAGATGCGGCATCGCAGCCAGATCGACAATAAAATTTTCATTGTCAATTTTTTTACCGATCGCAATAGGCAGGGCAAAAGTACTATGCTGGAATTTTTCGGAGGCAAGCAGGGTTCGCATGCTCACGATCGTCTTTTTTACATTCGGCACCTCGATACCGATCGTTCCCTTTCCGGGGATCGGTGCAATGATACGTATACCCAGGGCAGCCAGGCTTAGCGCGATATCATCTTCCAGGTTCTTGATCCGGGAAATTCGGACTCCGGGAGCAGGCACGATTTCATATAGCGTCACCGTTGGACCAACTGTAGCACTGATCTTCTGGATCAGAATATCATAGTTCTTCAGGGTATTGATGATCTGGTTCTTATTCATCTCCAGCTCCGCCGCATCCTGGATGATTTTATCACTGCCATGAGCTTCGAGAAGATCCAGGGAAGGATATTTGTAATCGCGCAGATCCAGGGTTGGTTCATAATCCGGCATAGGAGCCGATATAACGCCTTCTTCTGCTCCCTCCTCTATACCTATATTATTTCCCTCTTCCGGGATGGGTTTGATTTCCAGCTCCAGATCAGCGTTCTTACCCTTATTATTACCCGTATTAAATCCTGTCCCTGTCAGGGGAGGCACAACCGGCGGAAGGATCAGCGCCGGTATTTCTTCCTGAAAGGGTGTTTCCGGTTCTTCTTCAAAATCGGGTTCTTTTCCGTAATCAGGTTCATCCTGCGGTAAAAAGGCCTCAGGCTCCGGTTCCTTTTCAATGATCTGAAAATCAATTTCGGGTTCAATCTCCTTATTGCTTTTTGGAGGAATAATCGCCACCAAGCCTTCCCCTTTCATGATATTACCCTTCATATTACTGAAGCCCTCATCGACGAATAACCGGGCACCTTCTTCGCGGCCCACTTCAGCAGAAGCCGGATCCATTCCTTTTTCCTTCAGGGGAAGGGAAGGTATTTTGGGCATTTTTGGCACTTTGAATACCGGGTTGAATCTCCAGATAAAATAGGCCAATCCGGCAACCATCAGCAAGGCGGCTGTACCCAGCTTGCCAAGGAAACGGGTAAGCCAGTCACTGATCATATCTCCAACGGCTCCGCCCCAGGGAAACCCATTTCCCCGGGTAACAAAGGCTAATGCTACCGAAAAGAAGATAAGGCCTGCCAGCACATAACGCAGGTTACGGCCGATCGAAAACACTTTTCGTGTATACAGAAAGTTCACTCCCAGGATAAAAAGGAAGGAACAAAAAAGATAGGAGGCGAGTCCGAAGCCCTTATAGAAAAAAAAATGTGAAACCAGTGCTCCCAGGTTGCCCAGCAGGTTAGCCACCTTTATTTCGGAGGATGGCAGCAGTATGGACGCTCCGTGATGGAACACCTTATCCTGGTCTTCTTTCCAGGTATATAGATAAGAGGTAAATGCAATAAAAAGAAAAAGAGCCAGTAATAGAAAAACAGCCCCGGTTATCTTATGGGTGCGTTCGTCTTTCACGATTTGTTTGACAGTCACCTGAGAGTCTTTTTCAGGCTTCAGTTTATCGGCAACAGGCGCTTGGCTTTTCTTTGACTTCAGTCGGTTTGCCATGATCACAAATATACGTGAGTAGTGAATATTTTTATTTACTTTACCTTTTAAATCGCAAATAAGCTCCATGGCAGGGCAAACCATTTCTAACCCATCCAATTATATCAGGGCCATTCTGGTCTTTCTGCTGCTCTCCTTTAACAGATCAACCATCCTGGCTCAATCCGCCCGGGAGCTTCCGGCTGCCGATCTGGCAAAAACAGGCATTTTGGACGATATTTCAGAATATACCTCTCTTTACTTTTCAAAAACAAATACGATTTCCCCGGCCGAGCTGCCTTCCCTATCCTTCCCGGTCAGAGGCACAAAAAAATATGAACACTTTATTCCGGTCAGCCATGTCAACACAAAAGCGGTATTAAAATTCGTGCTTTCCAACAGTAGTGATCAGGAGGTTGTCGTATTCTTATGCCCCGGTTTTTTCTATGATACCATCCGGCTTTATTCCATGAACGATTCAACCCCGGGGCAGGTAAAAATCCTGCCGGATATATTGCCCAATGATCCGGATAGTTTGGGTTATCGCCAGATAAGCATGGCCCCTCATTCCCGGAACACCTACTTTGTGATCCTTTCCTTTATCAAATCTCCTACCAATTCCATCAATCCAACCCTAACCCGGACCAATTTCATCAAACAAGGGATCATTCTCAACCATAAGAACCGGACGATCATCGATATAATTACCAATCTGTTTGCAGGGATCATGCTGATGATGATTTTTTACGCGGTGAGTCAGTATGCGCAGACAGCCAAACCGGAGTTCCTCTATTATGCCGGTTATGCCATTTGTCTCAGCGTTCTTTTGTTCCTTAAATCCACCCTGCATAATGTAACGACTCCCTTTAATTTCTTTTTCGAAAGTTTCCTGGATAATATCATTTTTTGCTTAGGTTATATATCGTATATTTTTTTCCATCGTAAATTCCTGGAAACAAAAAAGAATTACCCCGATCTGGACCGCTATCTTTTCTGGGGTTCGGCAGCCATCATCGGGTTGACTGTATTATATATTCTTACCTATTTCCTTTCTCCGGATTTCCGGATCCCCAACTTTATGGAAGACAGTACGAAGATCGTGCTGCTCGTCCTTTCCTTTATTTTTATCTGGAAAGGATTAGGATACCGGAACCAGTTGATGAATTATATCGTACTGGGGAATATATCCTTGTGTCTGCTATCCATCGTATCGCAGGTTATCATTTCCACCAATTTCAAACTGGTAAAAGGGTCCTCGGTCTGGAACCTGGCCTTATTCTATTATGAAGCCGGCATCACCATCGAGCTTTTATTTTTCCTGTTCGCCCTGACCTATAAGAATAAAATGGAGATCATTCTCAGCATCCAGAAAGAAGAAAAACTGAAACTGGAGACGGAAAGAAAAGAATTGGAAAAACAGGTGGCCGTATTAGCCGCCAAACAGGATGAACGCAACCGGATCTCTGCCGACATGCATGATGAACTGGGATCAGGGGTCACCGCCATCCGCCTGATGAGTGAGATCGTCAAATCCAAGATGAAAGGGCAAACCTTACCGGAAATTGAAAAAATCTCTCATTCTGCCAATGAGCTTCTCAATAAAATGAATACCATCATCTGGACTATGACCAGTTCCAACGATTCGGTGGAGAATCTTGTCGCCTATATCCGGTCATATGCGGTTGAATTCTTTGAGAGCACGGCCATCGATTGTTATTTCAATATGCCTGCTTCTATTGCCCCAAGGGAGATTAGCGGAGAAAAACGCAGGAATATCTTTTTATCCGTTAAAGAAGCACTGAACAATGTGGCCAAACATTCTCAGGGTTCCACCGTCAGGATCAATATCTCCGTCAGCGAAAGACTGATCATCGAGATTAAGGATGACGGCGTCGGTATAAATATGGAAAAACTTCGGAAATTCAGCAATGGGCTGAACAATATGAAAAAAAGAATGAGCTCCATCGATGGAGAATTCCTGATCGAGAATCAGGAAGGGACCCGCACCACCTTCAATCTTGCCTTATGAAAAGCCGACCTAATCATTTCCTAACCATTAACCATTCATTCCCCCTACCCCACTGCTCATTACCTGTCGGATCCTTTCTGAACGCCCCGCCAAAGGAAGATCCATCCGGCTATAAAAAAGAGGCCGCCAACCGGAGTTAAAGGTCCGACAATATTCAGGTGAGCGCTCCCCGAGATCTTCAATGCAGTAATAAGATATAAGGAACCGGAGAACAGGATGATCCCGGTAATAAAACAATTCCCGGCCCAGATCATATATTTATAGGAGTGTTTTTCCGATAACATGGCTACTATCAAAAGGGCAAATACATGATAGAACTGGTAGCGGACACCTGTTTCAAAAACGGCTACCACCTCCGGGCTTACGATCTCCTTTAGCTTGTGCGCGGCAAACGCACCAAGGGCCACGGAAAGAGCACCTAATCCGGCAGCTATGGAAAGAAATTGTTTGTTCATCTTTATTAAATCCTTTATTATGTTTATTCTTCCCTGTCCCCTTCCTTTTCGCTCTGTTCCTGGAACAACAGGTGGATCAACTGCTCCAGGGAAATACTTTCTTCATTGACCATTAGGTGCGCCTTTTCATAATACAATTTCCGTTCACTCAGTTTCCGGCTGATATATTTCCTCAAATCGTCATCGTTAATGTCCCTGATCAAGGGGCGGGTCATCTTTTCCTTTACCAGGCGTTCTTTTAATACATCTATGGAAGTGTTCAGCCAGATCACCTTCCCGTTCTTCTTCATGAATTCGATATTGTTAAAAAAACATGGCGTACCGCCACCGCAGGAAAGGATAAAACTTTCTTGCTCCTCTACGAGCCCTTCCAATACCTCTTTCTCCTGGTACCGGAAATATTCCTCCCCTTTTTCAGCGAAAATCTGCGAGACCGATTTCTTTTCCCTTTCGATGATCACCGAATCCAGGTCCCGGAAGGGCAGGTGTAGTTTTGCGGAAAGCAAATTACCCCAATACGTCTTGCCGGACCCCATGAAACCTATCAGAAATATCTTCATATGCCTCCTTAACCCCTACGCCAAAGCCCTCCCTTCAGGGAGGGTTCAGGAGGGTTCATTTAAATGCATTCAGCCCGGTAATATCCATTCCGGTGATCAATAAATGAACATCATGCGTACCCTCGTAGGTAATAACGCTTTCAATATTCATCATATGGCGCATGATTGGATATTCGCCGGTAATCCCCATACCGCCAAGCACCTGCCGGGCATCCCTGGCTATCTGAGCAGCGATCTCACAACCATTGCGTTTGGCCATGGAAACCTGGGCGGGAGTGGCTTTCCCCTGGCTCATCAATACGCCCAGACGCCAGTTCAGCAATTGGGCCTTTGTAATCTCGGTGACCATTTCTGCCAGTTTCTTTTGCTGTAGCTGAAAGCCTCCGATAGGCCGGTCGAACTGGATCCTTTCCTTGCTATATCGCAGGGCAGTGTCATAACAATCCATCGCTGCTCCAACCGTTCCCCAGGCAATGCCGTATCTGGCCTTTGTCAGACAGCTCAACGGGCCTTTCAGTCCCTTTATATTAGGAAAAATGTTCTCTTTAGGCACTTTTACATGATCAAATACCAGCTCACCTGTAGCAGAGGCACGAAGGCTCCATTTTCCGTGGGTGGTAGGGGTTGTGAAACCTTCCATTCCCCTCTCCAGGATCATTCCCCGTATATCTCCCTGCTCGTCCTTTGCCCAGACCACTGCAACCTGGGAAAAGGGAGCATTACTGATCCACATTTTACTGCCATTCAGGACCACATGGTCGCCGGCATCCTTTATATTGCTTAACATCCCACTGGGATCGCTGCCATGATTCGGTTCCGTCAGACCGAAACACCCCAGCCATTCTCCGCTGGCCAATTTGGGCAGGTATTTTTTCCGTTGTTCCTCGCTTCCAAATTCATAGATGGGGAACATGACCAGGGATCCCTGTACGGATGCCGTAGACCTGACCCCGCTATCGCCTCTTTCCAGTTCCTGCATCATCAGGCCATAACTTATATAATCCAGGCCTCCCCCTCCATATTGTTCCGGGATGGTAGGGCCAAAACAACCCAGATCTCCCAATTGCTTAACAATTTGGGTGGGGAATTCCGCCTTTTGGGCATAATCTTCGATAATGGGGGATATCTCCTTTTTAACGTAAGTTCTTACCGATTCCCGGATCAATTTATGCTCATCTGTCAGCAATTCATCAAGTTGGAAGTAGTCCGGACTCTGGAAAACATCGGTTTTTGTAGTAGGACCGGTGTTAATGCTCGTGTTATTATTCGTGTTTAAGGCAGCCATGACCCCAGTTTTTATTTGTGCCGCTAAAGTAAGAAAAAGCCGCCTTATCGGCATTTTTTGTATTTATTTTACACCTGTAATGCAACATGCCATTACAACCTGTGTATTTAATAGGAGGAATTGCCAGTGAGTTTTACCAGAATGTTCATTATCAAAGATTTACTGGATTCCGGGTAACACAATGAATGCTAAAACAGCTTGTTTGGAATTGACAGAACCAATACTACGGGATGAGTTGGTAGAACGATGCAAACAGGGGGACTCCCGGAGTTTCGCTGAGCTGTATCATAAATATGCAAAGGCCATGTATAATACCAGCCTGCGTATAGTCAACCATACCGGAGATGCGGAAGATGTCTTGCAGGAAGCATTTGCCGATGCTTTCCGGTCTTTGGAGGAATTTCATTATAAATCCACATTCGGGGCCTGGCTGAAGCGGATTGTCATCAATAAATCGATCAATCAGCTGCGCAAACGAAAAATGAACCTGATAGATATTGAAAAAGCCAATGTCGGGCATTTACCGGAAGAAGAAGACTTGGATGAAGAGGAACTGAAGTTGAAAGTGGAAGACATAAAAAAAGCGGTCGCGCTGCTGCCGAATGGCTATAGGACGGTATTGACCCTTTACCTTTTCGAAGGATATGATCAGGAGGAAATAGCGGAGATCCTGCGGGTATCTCATGCTACAGTAAGGACCCAGTATATGCGGGCAAAACAAAAATTGTTGCTTTTTATAAAACAAGGAGCGTTATCATGAACAGCCGGTTAGAGAAATTCGTAACCGACCATCGCGAGGAATTTGACGCAGATGAGCCGGGAAAAAAAGTCTGGGAAAAGATCCAGCTCCAGCTGGAGCCGGGAAAAAAAAAGGCCACGCCGCTCGTCAGGGTCCAATGGATCCGCTGGAGCGCCGCCGCAGCCGTCATCTTCCTGATCGGGACAGGGGCCTGGTTGTATATGATCCGGGGTACAAAAAAGAACCAACCGGATATCGCCGGAGTATCCCGCCAAGCCACCGGATCGGATGCGAAAAGTAAAGAAGCGTCCAACGAAACCCCAGCAGGAACCCCGGGCGGAACGGCGGGTGCAAAAGATCCTCAGCAGGCAGGGCCGGACAATACCGGCATAACCCCTGCGACAAAAGAACCTTTGAATCTGGCTTCGCACAAACCAAAAGATAATTTCGGAGAAACCAGCGAAGAGCCGGAGTCCGTTTTCAAAGAAGAAATGTACCACTACGCCAGGCTGGTGGAAATCAAACACAAAGAACTGAAAACCATTGAGAAAGATGAACCCCTTCTTTATAAGCAATTTGCAGGGGATGTAAACAAACTGGACAGTATTTACCGGACACTCGAACATCAATTACCAAAAAACCCCAATCGCGAACAATTATTGGAGGCCATGGTACAGAATCTCCAGCTGCAGATGGGGTTACTGAACCATCAGCTTACCATCATCAAACAAATCAATCATTCTAAAAAAACAGCATATGAAAAAGCATATAAAACAATATAGTTCTATATTCCTTTTTCTCGCTTTATCCATCCCGGTGTTCAGCCTGGCCGACAGAGGCGTGGAAGACGTGAAGAAAAAAAGAACGATCAATAAATCCTATTCCGTTACGGCAGATGACAAACTGGAAATAGAGAATTCCTTCGGCAATGTGATTATCAGTACCTGGGATAAAAATGAAATAACTGTCGATATCGAGATTGGAGCCAGGGCTTCTTCGGAAGAAAAGGCGCAGGACATCATGAACGAGATCGATGTCAAAGAAACGCATAACGGCAATATCATCGCTTATAAGACCAAGGTTGGCGAGATCCATAACGGTAAAAACAAATCCGGAAATGGCGACGAGGAAAGGGCATTTTATATTGACTATGTTGTCCATATGCCATCCGGCAACCGCCTCCAGCTCGAGAACAGCTTTGGTAAATTGAGCGTGCCGGATTATAACGGGCAGGTCAACCTTACCAGCAAGTTCGGTAGTTTGAACACCGGCAGGTTGAGCAATGTCGATGCCATAGATGTGGAGTTCGGCAAAGCCACCATCACGGAGGTTAGCAATGGCAAAATTGTTTTTAAATTCAACAAGGAATCCACCATTGGAAAAGTGAGCGGGAATGTAAAGATCACCAGTGAATTTTCCCATAATGTACAGGTAAACGTTGGTGACAATATAAAAGAGCTTTCTGTATTCGAGTCTTACTCGGGAGTAAGAATGATCGTTACCAAAAGCCTTTCGGCTGAATTTGATATCCACACCAGTTTTGGCAGCTTCCATAACGACAGTGAATTCAAAATAAAGGAACAGCGGGAGGACGAAAAAGATTATGGTCCGCATTTCGATAAGGATTATAACGGGAAAGCCGGAGAAGGGAACGCCAGGATAAAGATCAAGAGCAGCTTCGGATCAGTGCGGCTATCCCATTCCGGTAGCTCCAAAAAGGGTAAAGAAGATCAGGATGATGACGACGAGGATGAAGACAAAGGCAAGAATAAAGAAAAATCCACGGATCAAAGCATTTAGAACTACTCTGGTTCCTACCCGTTTTTATTTTTATCTTGCGCTAAAAGCATGACGATGCCAGGCCAATTCGAACCAACGCTGGAATTTGCGCAACAAAAGGACCGGGAAGATCCCCTGCATAAGATCCGTTCTCAATTTTATTTTCCACGACACCAGGGAAAAGACGCAATTTACTTCTGTGGCAATTCTTTGGGACTGCAACCAAAAAAGGTGGAAGGGGCCATTCACCAGGAACTAAAGGACTGGAAGGATCTGGCAGTCGGAGGATATCTGAACGCAGAAAACCCCTGGCTTACCTATCAGCAGCCATTCAGGCAACCTCTTTCCAGGATCGTCGGCTGCCGGGAGAAAGAAGTCACCGTAATGAACGCATTAACCGTTAACCTGCATCTTCTCTTAATGACCTTCTATCGTCCCGGCCCTCAGCGATACAGGATCCTGATGGAAGCAGGAGCTTTCCCTTCAGACCAATATGCGATTGAAACCCAGGCAAGATTTCACGGATTCGAACCGGAAGATGCTATTGTGGAGATCCATCCCCGCAACGGAGAGCGTCTTATCCGGGAAGAAGATATCCTCACTGCCATTGAGCAAAACAAAGATTCCTTATCTCTCATATTATTCGGGGGGATCAATTATTATACCGGTCAGTTATTCGACATCCCGGTCATTACGGCTGCTGCACATAAAGCGGGAGCCCTGGCCGGATTTGACCTTGCCCATGTCGTTGGAAATATACCCTTGCAATTGCATGAATGGGAGGTCGATTTTGCCGTTTGGTGTTCCTATAAATACCTGAATGGAGGTCCCGGTGCAGTCGGGGGAGCGTATATCCATGAAAAATATGCCGCTGACAGGGATCTGGTCCGGCTTGGTGGATGGTGGGGCAATGAAGAATCAACCCGTTTCAAAATGGAAAAAGGTTTTATCGCCAAACAGAGTGCCGAAGGTTGGAACCAGAGTACCAACCAGGTATTTAACATGATAGCCTTAAAAGCGTCGCTGCAGATATTCGAAGAGGCCGGCATGGAAAGGATTCGGTCCAAGAGCCTGGAACTGACCGCGTACTTGTCCTACCTGATGGATCAATTAAAAAATATCCGTTTCAGTATCCTGACCCCTGCCGATCCCGGGCGCCGGGGTTCCCAGCTTTCCCTTTATTTTGAAGAAAAGGCAAAAGAGATCCATCAGAAAATGACCGACTCAGGCATTATTGTAGATTACCGGGAGCCCGGTGTCGTCCGGGTAGCGCCTGCCCCGCTCTATAATTCGTTCGAAGATGTCTACCGGTTTTATCATATCTTGAAGAATTTTTAAGCCCTGACTAAACCTGACTGATGGCATCTCTGACCGATATAAATCTAAAGGCCGCTGTAACCAACCCGGGCAAACCCCGTAACCTGTTTATCAGGCTTTTTACCAATCTCACCTTCCTGGTTCTTGTAGCACTCATCGCAGCAATACTGCTCGGCTATTTCTATCCTGCGGTTGCCGTCAAAACAGAAAAGATCGGAACGACCTTTATTAGCATCGTCAAGCTTTTCATACCCCCGATCATTTTCCTCACGATCGTAACAGGGATAAGTGGAATGAGCGATTTGAAAAAAGTAGGCCGGATCGGGATTAAATCCTTGCTTTATTTTGAGATCGTAACGACCCTTTCCCTGGCGATCGGTATATTGATGGCCATTCTTATCCAACCTGGCAAGATCGACAAAACAGGTTTGAGCGTCCAGGATGCTTCCAAATATACCCATCAGGGAACCGGCGGTATTAACTGGTCCGAATTCTTTTTTACCAACCTGACCCTTCAGGTATTGGTGCTCGCTATTATAACCGGGATAATAGTAAGTCTGAGAAAAGACAGGGAAAAAATCCTGCAGTTCCTGGAACCCATCACCAAATTCGTTTTCCGTTTATTAAAATATGTCATGTGGCTGGCTCCCCTGGGCGCCTTCGGGGGAATGGCCTTTACCATCGGTAAATTCGGGATACGGACATTAGTGCCGCTCGGCAAACTTATGCTGACCATGTATTGTACAATGGCCGTTTTTATCTTTATCGTCCTGGGATTGATCCTGCGTTATTTTAATCTGAATATCTGGAGCTATTTAAAAAATATAAAAGAGGAAATTCTCATCGTATTGGGCACCTCCTCCTCCGAAGCTGCCCTTCCTTCCCTGATGAATAAGCTGGAACGGATGGGATGCAGCAAACCTGTAGTAGGGTTGGTTGTTCCCACGGGCTATTCTTTTAATCTCGACGGCACCTCCATTTATCTTTCGATGGCCATTATTTTTCTGGCCCAATTGTATAATGTTCATCTGACAACCGGTGAAATGTTGACCATATTAGGCATCTTAATGGTCACCTCCAAGGGTGCTGCCGGAGTAACGGGCAGCGGGTTTATCGTACTGGCCTCTACCCTGACTGCCATTCAGAAGATCCCTGTCGAAGGTCTGGCCTTCCTGTTAGCTGTGGATAAATTCATGAGTGAGGCCAGGGCCATTACCAATATCATCGGCAATGGTGTAGCAACCCTCGTCATCTCGAAAAGTGAAGGGGATTTTAAAGATAACGGCTCATTTCCAACTGATAGTTCTTCGCTTTAACCCCTGCCTGTTCTGCAAAGTCCGTTCCGGCCGAAGCGAAAATAATATCACGGCTGACATTCACCAATAGGCCAACCTCCTTGTTCATAGCTTTGGCTGAAATAGCTTCCAGGCTTCCCCCCTGTGAGCCCACACCGGGAACCAGGTAAAAATGATCAGGAGTAAGTTTGCGAACCCCATCGAACCAGTCGGCACGGGTAGCGCCAATGACAAACATCAGGTTATCCGGAGTGCCCCAGCCGGAAGCGGTTTTCAATACCTTTTCATATAACAGTCCCTCACCGGCCTGCTGCAATTCGAAATCATGGGCGCCCGGATTGGAAGTCAATCCCAGCAGAATCGTCCATTTGTCTTTGTATGCTAAAAAGGGTTTGACACTGTCTTCCCCCATATAAGGCGCCACCGTGATCGCATCGAAAGCGAGGGTCTCGAAAAAAGCTTTGGCATATTGGGAGGAAGTATTTCCGATATCCCCTCTTTTGGCATCAGCTATCTTAAAATGCGTAGAAGGAATATAATTGGCCGTTTTCTCCATAGATTCCCAGCCCTTCACCCCCTGAGATTCATAAAAAGCGGTATTGACCTTGTAACTGACACAATAGTCCTGTGTCGCATCGATGATCTGTCGGTTGAATTCGAAGACAGGGTCGGGATGGGAAAGAAGATGTTTGGGGATCTTCGTAATATCGGAATCCAATCCAACACAAAGATAAGAGCCTTTAGTCCTGATCTGTTCCGTTAACTGATGACGTGTCATGCGTCAAAATTACTTGTTTTCTCCCTTTCCTCCGAATAAAGAGGATCTCCTATCTTTCATCTCCTCTGCTACACCTTTTGACGCTTCATCCCCCAGTTGCAGGTGATCGATTACACTATGATAACTCTCTTCATCACGGTTCTGGCTGAGCTTATAAGCAGCCTGCATCTCGTCGATCACAATTTTGAAACCTATGATGCCCCTGAAATCATCGTTAAAGGATTTTTCGGGAATATCTTCGATCTTCAAAGGATGCGGCATTGTATGTTCGTAAGTATGCGTTAACCGGGATAGGGCAGCTTTCAGTTCATTGCCCTCCACGATCTTCACCGTTCCGTATACATGAACAGAAATATAATTCCAGGTCGGTACCTTGATTTCCGTATACCAGCGGGGAGACACATAGGCATGGGGTCCGGTAAAAATGACCAGCACTTTCGCTCCATCGGTGAGGGTATATTTCTGCTCGTTCCCTTTTGAAATATGTCCCATCAGGATATCCTTTCCCTCTTCATCCTTTTCAAGTTGCAAGGGAATATGAGTGCCAATCGGAATACCTTCCTTTATACTGATCAGAATCGCAAAGGAATTCTCCCGGATGAAACCATAGATCTTTTCCTGGTCTTTTTCTTCGAAACGCCTGGGAATATACATAACGGTAAGTTAGAAATTTTTACGCCGCCACCTCAGAATTTCGTTCTGAACACTGATCAGATCTCGTTCGTAACGTTCACAAGCTCTGCAACTCTCGCCACACCCATATTGGCATTCAACATGGCAATACTCCGCACAGCATTGCCGGCAAAATCCAAAAAGGCTTTTTTGGTGATCGCATCATCGGTTGTCATAATGGGAACTCCGGAATCGCCGCCTTCCCGGATACTTTGTACCAGAGGTATCTGTCCCAGAAAAGGGATATCATATTCTTCAGCAAGGCGCTTGCCTCCCTCTTTGCCAAACAGGTAATATTTATTATCCGGTAATTCAGCGGGAGTAAAATAACTCATATTTTCAACCAAACCGATGATCGGCACTTTCAATTGAGCCTGGCCAAACATGGCAATTCCTTTTTTGGCGTCAGCCAGTGCTACGTCCTGGGGAGTCGTAACGACAATTACCCCCGTAACCGGGACCGTCTGCATCAGGGTCAGGTGTATATCGCCAGTGCCGGGAGGCATATCGATGACCAGATAATCGAGTTCGTCCCAGGCTACATCGGTTACGAATTGGCGTATGGCACTGCTGGCCATTGGTCCTCTCCAGACCACCGCATTTTTCTCATCCACCAAAAGACCGATGCTCATTAATTTAATGCCATATTTTTCCAGGGGAACGATCAATCCTTTTCCACCTTCTCCTCCCCCCATCATCATTGGACGTTCTCCCCTGACCCCAAACATGATCGGCACGCTCGGACCATAAATATCGGCATCCATCAATCCTACAGATGCGCCGCCCCGGGACAAAGCGAGGGCAAAATTGGCCGCGACGGTGCTTTTTCCCACTCCCCCTTTTCCGCTTACCACTGCAATTATATTTCTGACCTTTGGAAGTACGGCCTGGGTATCTTTCCGTGTTGAGGTAGTCTGAGAAGTGAACTTTACATTTACCGAAGCTTCTTTATTTACCAGCAAACGAACCGCATTGATACAGGCATTTTTTATCATATCCTTCATGGGACAGGCAGGCGTGGTCAGCACAACCGTAAAAGAAACATAATTCCCGTTGATCTCAATATCTTTCACCATATTCAGGGTCACAATATCCTTACCCAGATCCGGCTCCTGAACATTACTCAGGGCTTCTAAAACTTTTTCCTTTGTCATGCGTAAGATTTTGTTAAAAGCTTTACTTTGAGACAAAATTAACCATTGCCCTCCTTACTTTGTTCAAGATTTGCGGTTAAAAGTTTAATTTTGAGACTGAATGAAAAAAATTGTACTATACATCTTATTGATTTCCGGCCCTTTTGCAGCACATGCCCAGTTTGACAAGCTAAAAGACTCAGTAGTCCAATTATACGGTGTCATAATGACCGCAGACAGCCTTAAAGGCATTCCAATGGTCAGTGTGGTGGTAAAAGGACGCAATCAGGGGACTTTTTCCAATGATCAGGGGGTCTTTTCGATCGTAGTACTAAAAGGGGATGAGATTGAATTCACCAGTATAGGTTACAAACCCTATTTGCTGAAAGTTCCGGATACATTCCGGGGAAACCAGTATAGCCTGATCCAGCTTTTGGTCACTGATGCACAATATCTTCCTTATACCATCATTAAGCCCAAACCGACCAGGGAGCAATTCGAACGGGATTTCGTGAACACTCCTGTACCGGATGACGGTATCGAGGTAGCGAGGCAAAATACGGATGCCGCCAAAAGAAGGATATTGGCCAGAAGTCTACCGGCCAGTGCAGGGGAAGCAACCAGTTATTATTTAAAACAAAGTGCCACCCGATACTATTACCAGGGACAGGCGCCGCCTCAAAATATCTTCAACCCGATCGCCTGGGCAGATTTCATTCAAGCCTGGAAAAGAGGTGACTTCCGGAATAATAATTAATACCCCCCAACCCCCTGAAGGGGGAGTAATTATCCGAAAGATTCTCAAATAAATAAAAGACTTTAAATGAGCGCAGATAACCAGAGTAGCGGCGACATGCTTAACTCCCCCTTCAGGGGGCCGGGGGGAAACGTCTCCGTCATTGGTGCAGGTACCATGGGTAATGGGATCGCGCATGTTTTTGCTCAACATGGATTTAGTGTAAGTCTGGTAGATACAAATGACATCCAGCTTGAAAAGGCCCTTCAAACGATTACCCGGAATCTGGACAGACAGATTGCCAAAGGCACCCTTACCGAAGAGGCCAAAACAACGACCCTGAAAGCTATTACCACCCACAATTCTGTTGAGTCAGGGGTGAAAAACGCCGAATTAGTTGTGGAAGCCGCCACCGAAAATACAGAGCTTAAATTGAAGATCTTCCGTCAGCTGGACGAACTGGCTCCGGCAGGCTGTATCCTGGCCTCCAATACCTCGTCTATATCCATCACAAGGATCGCCTCTGCTACCAAACGTCCCCAATCGGTGATCGGTCTTCATTTTATGAACCCTGTCCCGGTCATGAAACTGGTGGAGGTCATTAATGGATATGCCACCGATCCTGCTATAACGGAACAATTAGTGACCCTTTGCGGCCAACTGGGCAAAACACCTTGTGTCGTAAACGACTATCCCGGATTTATTGCGAACAGGATATTACTGCCCATGATCAATGAGGCGATCTACAGTCTTTATGAGGGAGTTGCGGGAGTTCAGGAAATCGACACGGTCATGAAACTGGGAATGGCCCATCCGATGGGTCCTCTGCAACTGGCAGATTTTATCGGATTAGACGTTTGTCTTTCCATCCTTCGCGTTTTGCAGGAAGGTTTTGGAAATCCTAAATATGCACCCTGCCCGCTCCTGGTTAATATGGTCACCGCCGGTTTTCTCGGCGCAAAAAGCGGGGAAGGTTTTTATAAATACATCCCGGGGAATAAAGACCTTATTGTCAGCGGGCGATTTTTATAAGCAAAGCCAACCCTGGTTAGCAAAGCCATTTGTATTATTCAATACTCATTCGTATTTACTCGTTTGTACGCAATACCCTGTAACTTCCGGTGGCCGGATAAATAACTCCAGATTTCATATCCCGTAAGGTTCCGCTTATAGTACCGGTCATATAGGTCATTAACGGCCCCCAACCCGTGACCGTGGTTTTTAGCGTAGTCTCTATTTTGGGTGAAGAATTGTCATCGACTATATATTGAAAGTTACCTGCATTACCTGGTAAATAATAGTCGAGCATCAAATAAAGGGTAGGATAGTTCCCGATCCCTGATACCTGGTTAAAACTAATGGTAATGTTATAGCTGGGCAATGTAGGGTCATCACTGTTATATACTGAAGATAAAATGCTGGCTCCTCCACTATACCAATAGGTAACGCCAACACTAAAACCGTTACCCCATAAAAGGTTTTTGCCGTTGAACTTCAGGTTGAGATAAGCACCTTCGACATTCGGTAGGCTGTCACTGGGCAGACTATCCACGACACTGCCGCAGGCTGTCAACACACCCAGATCCTGGCTTCCGCCGGTAACGGAAAATTCACTTACACTTCCCAAGGCAGAAGTCCCCAGGTCCCCCGCAGTCAGTTTCACCACCGTACTGGTGTTATTACAACGATTGATATTCAGCAGAAAATTTCCTTTCGTGACCGCCGCACGATAATTCATCCCCTCCAGAAAGGCATTTACAAATCCATTTTCCACCGGGTTATTCGCACAATCGACAACCTTTCCGGTCAGCGTTAAGGGTGCGGTATTGATAGAAATGGTGATCGTTCCCAGGTCCTGATCATTAAGAGCCGGTCCGACATTGGTTCCGAACAGCATATTATAACAGTTATCCATGATCCGGAGGATCAGATCCTGTCCTTTGGGGATCAGGCCTTGCGCAAAACCGGAAGAATCGGTAAAACAATAGGCCACACCATAATTTTTCCCTGATGGAACAAATTGTAAATAGGTATAGGCCAAAGGATTCCCATGCTGATCCTTTATACGGGCTTTAAAGAAGACCTGCTCATAAGGTACATCATAATTCCACCAGGAGAAGTGTCCGACCTCGCCAATATAGGCATTGCCCATTCGGGTACCCGTTCCCTCTTCTATCCATTTTCCCGTAGAATCGTTAAAATACCATAAAGGAATAGTTGACGGAGCACTGGCTTGTAAGGAGGATGGAATATCCATCGAAATCGTCGCCTTTTTCCCGGGAGCGATCTGTAGTTTTTCTCCCCCGTCCCCTTCCAGTTCAACGACCATCATGCCAAAACTTTGCAAGCCCGTTTCCTTATTGTCCGTTCTTACACCCCGGAGATCGCCCGGCATTTGTTTGGATGAATTTACATCCGTAGGATCAAGGTAAGTAGCAAAAACATGTACCATACCGGAATAAGCAGCATTACTGGTTGCATTGACCACTGCCCCTGCATCAAAAGCTACGCTGTCACCGGTCTGTAGGATTATTTTACCACCAGATGAGGCAGAGAAGCTACCTTTTGAAATCCTGGGCAGCAAATCGATCCGTACAAAATTTAACGATCCGGCTTTGGTGAGGATAGTCCTGGACCCGGTAAAATAACCGGCTTTAACCACTTTCACAAAACCAAACCGGTTATACATGTCAATATTGGAAAAGGTAAAAACTCCATTCACGTCAGTGGAGGTAGTAGCAGTGCCGCTTGTAACAACAGCTCCTTTAACCGGAAGGCCGTTCTCGTCGAGTACCCGGCCTTGCAAACTGGCTTTTACTAATTCGTCGGGAGCAGTAAATCCAGGGGGATTAGACTGATCGACATATTTTTTACAGGCTGGCAATACAAAAAGTACAGCCAGCATAAGGCTAACGGCAAGGGTAAGTTGATTTTTTATCATAGGTATCTGATTCATTTTGAACACCAAAGGAATTCGTATTCGAAAAACCCCTTATATGTGTACAATTCAATCCTTTAGGATATCTATCAAAACGAAAAAAGAGTAAGTAAAGTATAGCGGAAAGTCATTTTACCGGGACCACAGATTTCCATTCGACGTCTCTCAACTCCTTGAATTTATATTCTACCTCGGTCAGTCTGTTAATGGGAACTGCGATGGTCATGCTGCAGAAAAGCTGGGCTTCGTGCTGAATGACCCTGCAATTGTATTGTTTGACGAGGGTCATGATATCATTCATCTGCGTATAGTCGAATTGGATGATAAACTCCTTCTCCACCGGTTTCTGTACCAGCGGGGTCATTTGAATGGCCAGGGCAGCTGCCGATTTATAGGCATTGATCAAACCGGGGGCACCTAACAAGGTTCCACCGAAATACCTGACCACCACTACCAGGACATTGATTAGTTCCTTACTGTCGATCTGTCCCAGGATCGGTCGGCCTGCGGTGCCGGAGGGTTCGCCATCATCGCTGACCCGGAATTTGTTTCCATCGAAACCCAGACGGTAAGCAAAACAGTGATGAGTCGCCTTGGGATGTTCTTTTTTTACCTCATTCAATCTTTCCTTGAACTCCTCCACATTCTTAACAGGATAAGCATAGCCCAGGAATTTACTACCCCTGTCCTTAAATTCGGCAGTCCCCAACTTCTCGATCGTATAATAAAAATCCTGTTCTGGTGTATTTCTGTTTGACATGATTTGTTCCAAAAAATCTTATTTCGGTGCGTAATAAAAAATAGAATCTGCATATAACCGTTCCCGATGAATAAACCGGGAATCCCGCAATTCCGGAGACGCCAGCCCATCCGGGATCAGCAATTCCTCATTGGTTATGATCCTGGCCTCATCCCAAAAGCCTTCATTTATAAAAGATTGCAGCAGAGATGGGCCGCCTTCGACTATTACACTCAGGATCTTTAATTGGTAAAGAGCTTCCACTATCAGCGGAACCAGGCTTTCGCCCCTGATCCGCTGTTCGCCCGGAGTCAGATGATTATTCCGGGACCGAAGATCACGCTGAGCCAGAGGATCACCCTGAGACAGGTGATCTTCTGAGGGTAACCGGTAATAGATCAGGTTATCCTGCTCTTCGTGTTTTACCGTATTAAAAACGATCGTTATGGTTTGACGGTCAAAGATCCGCAGCGATCCCGGTAAACGCAGATCTTTATCAATGACCAGCCTGACCGGATCGGGTCCTGTCCATAATCTTACCGTAAGGGAGGGATCATCCGCCAAGGCCGTATTCGTTCCTATCAGAATACCGGCTTCTTCCGACCTCCATTTATGTACCAGCCTGTTCGTGAAGTCATTGGAAATCAGGGTTCTGCTTACACCCTCCGACGCCGCCTTCTCCCTACCCTCCGTTCCATTGACCGCGGCCATTTTACCATTCGCGCTTTGCGCCCATTTCAACAGGATATAAGGCCGTTGTTTGGTGTGAAAAGTGAAAAAACGACGATTCAAGTCAATACATTCCTTTTCCAGGATCCCCAATTCCACGGCCACACCAGCGGCTCTCAACTTCTCGATCCCCTTTCCGTTGACCGCCTCAAACGGGTCACGACAACCCACCACAACCCGGGGGATCTTTTTTTCAATGATCAGATCTGCGCAAGGCGGTGTTTTGCCAAAATGGGCGCAGGGTTCCAGGGATACATAAATGGTCGATTCCCGGATAAAGGGAATATCCGCTTCTTTTACTGAACGAATGCAATTTACCTCTGCATGGGCCTGACCATACTGTTGATGATACCCTTCTCCGATCACTCGGCCTTCATAAACCAGAACCGAACCAACCATGGGATTGGGCGCCGTATGTCCGGCTCCTAAAAGGGCCAGATCCAGGCAACGTCGCATATAGGTTTCGGCCAGGTTCAAAATGATCCGTATTTATTTAATGGAGTGTTTTCTTAAAATAAAAGGCAAATTTACTGGATCAGGCCCATTCCTTATTGCTTATTTTGCAGACAGATATGGAGTTTTACCAGGCACAACAGGAATTATTATCTCAGCTGCGCACCCTGTACGATGACCGGGAGGCCGCCACCATTGCCGATTGGGTAATGGAAAACAGTACCGGCCTGAAAAAGATCGACCGCCTGCTGCAAAAGAATCAGCCAGTGCCGGCGGCTGCCCTGGAATCATTGGAAAAATATACCACAGCTCTTTTGACCCATCGCCCGGTTCAATATGTATTACAGGAAAGCTGGTTCTATGGAATGAAGTTCTATGTGGACGAAAACGTGCTCATTCCCCGGCCTGAAACCGAAGAACTGGTAGATTGGGTGTTGGAAGAAGCCGCAAGCTACAAGCTGCAAGTTACAAGCCTGAAGGAAGAACAAACCCCTCCTGTTTCCATCCTGGACGTTGGAACCGGGAGCGGCTGTATTGCCATAGCCCTGAAAAAAGTATTAGCCTCTTCGTCAGCCTCTTCCGTCTACGCCTGTGATCTGAGCGAAAAGGCCCTGGCCGTTGCCAAACGGAATGCCGTTACCCATAATACCCCCATCCATTTTTTGCAGCTGGATTTTTTAGATAAAAACCAATGGACCACACTTCCTGCGGTACAATTTCTGGTTAGCAATCCCCCTTATATTCCCTTAAAGGACAAGACAACGATGACCAAAGGAGTGGTCGATTTCGAACCCCATCTGGCTTTATTCGTGGAAGACCGGGATCCGCTCGTTTTCTATCAGGCACTGGCCGGTTTTTCCAGGGAAAAACTGCTCCCGGGCGGAGGGCTTTTTGTAGAAACCCATGGGGAACTGGCGGGCCATGTCGCAGAGCTTTTCCGGAATGCCGGTTTTACAGAAGTCACTCTTAAAAAAGACCTTCAGGGTAAGGATCGTATGATAAAAGCAACAGGGTAACATTTAATTATTTTTAATCTTTGTATAAGCGATCTAGTTTTGCGCAACTTTTCGTTTTACGCAACATTTTCGCTTATCGCTTATGATGAACATTTTCAAGATCCGGTCCATAAATCACTCCTTTTTACTGGGTATTTTATCCGCAGGAACCTTGTTCGCTTCGGCCCAAACAGTACAACAAGATGCCTTATTAAAGGATACAGGATGGAATTATCATTTTCAGTTTACGGGTATTCTCCAGGGGCACCCGGGTTTCAAGGCTCCTTATAGCGGCCAGAACAGCCTTCAAACGGATAAGGAGCGTGCCTATTCCGTAACGTCCACCCTTTACCTGGGCAGAAAATTATGGCAGGGCGCAGCACTTTATTTCAACCCTGAAATGGCAGGCGGCTCCGGGATCAGCAGCACGCTTGGTATTGCCGCATTCCCCAACGGGGAGACTTTCCGGATCGGGAATCCGGCCCCCACGGTTTATGTAGCACGCATCTTTTTACGTCAGTACATTTCCCTGGATAAAGAACATTATGAAATATTGAATGACGATGCCAACCAGGTAAAAGAAAAAGTTTCCACTTCCCGGATAACCCTGACAGCCGGCAAATTTTCCATTGGCGATTTTTTCGATAATAATAATGTAAGCCATGATCCCCGTTCGGATTTTATGAACTGGTCCTTCATGAACAATGGCTCCAATGACTATGCCGCCAATACCCGCGGTTATACGTATGGATTTACTGCCGAATATGTCAAACCGGGGTGGACAGTTCGTTTAGGAACGGCACTGGAACCAACGTATGCGAATGGCCCCGAACTGGACTGGCATTATTCCAAAACAAGCAGCGAGAACCTGGAATTTGAAAAAAGGGTATCCATTCATGGACATAAAGGGACAATCCGGATACTGGGTTTTTATAACGTCAATAAGGCTCCCAATTATAAGGAAGCCGTTGCTGCAAAAGAAAATGGTACCGATACCACGCTGGATGTCCTTATCGGTAAAAAATACGGCTCTAAAAAATATGGGTTCGGGATAAATGCAGATCAGGAATTAAGCGCGGCCGTTTCTGCTTTTTTTCGTCTGGGATGGAATGACGGCCATACGGCTACATGGGCCTTTGCTGAAATCGATAATACACTGAGCGGGGGGATCCGCATCAACGGTAAAAGCTGGAAACGGACAGCGGATAATATCGGACTCGCCCTTCTGTCTAATGGTATATCCCCGGGACACCGGAATTTACTGAATCATGGCGGTTATGGATTTATGATCGGGGACGGTCGACTTCCCCATTATGGCAGAGAAGATATTGCCGAAGTATTTTACCAGTGTAAGCTTTATGCTAATTTCTGGACAACCCTGGATTACCAGTTCGTGGAGCATCCGGCCTACAACAAGGACAGAGGACCTGCGCATGTATTCGCAGTAAGGGCGCATATCGGGTTCTAGATAAAAGTCACTTTCACTGCACCCCTTTTTTGTCCACGGCAAGCACTGTCCTGGCGCCCAATTCACGGGCTACCCGCATAACGGCAACTACATCATCGATAGGCACCGACTTATCGGCATTGATCACAATGGACGGCTGATCGGTTTCTTTGGCCAGAAATGGCTGCAGGCGTGCTTTTAATTCATCGAGGGTTACACGGGTCGTACCGACGTAAAACTGTTTATTGACATCGATGGATACCACTACCGTTTGTTTGGCCTTGGTATCGCTTTTTGACTTGGGCTGGGAAAGCTTGACCACATTTGGATTGGCCAGTGTGGATACGATGAGGAAGAACAACAACAGGATGAACAAAATATCGTTCAAAGGCCCGGTATGTACTTCGGCTTCTTCTCTATGTCGTTTTCTTAAATTCATATTTCGGTATTCATAAGCCTCATCCTTCGGGTTTATCTGGTCGGCTCCTGCAAAATATCAATAAATTCAGCGCTGGCTACTTCCATTTTATTAGTCGTTTTATCGATCTGCGAGATCAGGTACCGGTAACCAACATAGGCTATGATACCGATGATCAGACCGGAAGCGGACGAAACCATTTTTACATAAATACCTCCCGCAATATTTGAAATACTATATTCTCCGGTGGAAGCGATACTATAAAATAACTGGAACATACCGGCAATCGTCCCCAGGAAACCAAACAGGGGAGCTATATAACCTATAACCGAAAGCACGGACAAATTCTTTTCCATTTTATACAACTCTAATTTCCCCACATTTTCCATGCTTCGTTCAATAGCCTCGATCGGTTTACCGATACGCTGTATCCCTTTATCCAGCATACGGGCCACGGCAGTTGAGGTATTTTTTGTCAGGCTCCTGGCAGCAGTAACATTGCCCGTTACGATATGATCCCTGATAATGCTCATAAAATTATCATCCAGTTTGGACGCCTTATTGATCGCCATAACCCTTTCGATAAAAACAAAGATGGCTATGACCAAAAGGATAGCCAGGGGAATCATGAGCGGGCCACCTTTGATCAGAATATCCCACAAACTTTCTTTTTGTTGGGCAACTGCCTGAGCAACCCTGGTCAGGCTATCCTTGATCTTTACGGAGTCGATCAAAACCTGAAGAAAAAATAGATTCATCCAATATTCAGTTTAAATTGTTTTTGCTTAGGCACCGATGGCCCCATAACCCACCTTGGTAAAGGGTAAAGATACTGTTATAACGCCCCCGTATCCATCCTATTCTTTAACAAAATGCTAAAATTGTTAATATCCTCCTTACCAGGCAGCCCCTACCTGTGCTTTAACGGCCTACCTGCTTGGTCATCAGCGCCTGGATCTGCTGCATCGTCTTCTGCATCCCATCGCTGCTGCCATCAAGGAAAATGATATTTCCTTTCCCCACCTCGGCAAAGTTCTTAATAGCTTCTGTCCACATACTGAACAAAATGACATTAGTGTCCAGGTTGGCTCGTTTCATCTGTTCAGCGGCTTCGGTCATCCCCCGGGCCACTTCTTCCCGGAATAAAGCCACTCCCTGTCCGCGTAAACGGGCTGCTTCCTTTTCGGCCTCAGCGGATATCTTGATCGCATTACCTTCTGCCTCGGCCGCCTTGGTTTTAGTGATCAGGAGTGCCTGGCCTTCATTTTCTGCAGCCGCTTTTAAGTTATTACTCGCTACTACCTTGCTCATGGAGTCGATGATCGCCTGATCGAAAGTGATATCGTTGATCTGAAGATCCAGCAAATGATAGCCCCATTCTTCGAGAGAATTATCGATCTGATCTTTTACGAACTCCACGATCTCCTTTCTCAGACCAAGGATCTCCGCCTGTTTCTTCGTGGCAACAAAGGCGCGTATGCTCCCTTCGATGGTCCGGGTCAGCGCCTGCATAAGATCACGATCGCTGATGAATTTAAAAGCGACCCTTTTGATGGTTTCTTCATCGGCATTCTGGACCGCATAAAGAAGCATACTTTTAAAATATACATTGGCCTGATCTGCGGTTACGGCCTGGAATTCAAGTTCTACCGAACGGTTCTGAATAGAGATACGCTTGTAGACCTGCTCCAGAAAGGGGATCTTGAAACTAAGTCCCGGACGAAGGATACGCTGATATTTACCAAACATCGTAAGGACATTGATAAATCCCTGGTTGACGGTTACCAACCCGCTGAAAACGAAAGCTATGACCAATAGTACCCACCAGTAATGTAAAAGGGCATCCATATTAATAAAGTTTTAGCGTGAACACAGGGGCGAATTTAGGGATGAAAGTACGGCTTTTTGGCGGATTGTATGGTAACTTCGTACAATGTACGACCTGATCATAATCGGTGGTGGCCCTATCGGGATCGCCTGCGGGCTGGAAGCAAAAAAAGCGGGACTGACCTACCTTATCCTGGAAAAAGGGTGTCTGGTTAATTCCTTATATAATTATCCTGTTAATATGACCTTTTTCTCTACGTCCGAGCGTATAGAGATAGGAGGTATCCCCTTTGTAAGCAATCATGTTAAACCTCATCGCAGCGAAGCTCTTGAATATTATCGCCGGGTGACCGTTTCTAACGGGCTGAACCTGCATTTACAGGAAGAGGTAAAGGAGATCCGCCAGGCAGATGATAAATCGAACGGATTGACGAACGGATTGGGTGCAGGGCAATTCGAAGTAATCAGTTCCAAACAGAGTTATAGGGCCGCTCATATCGTACTGGCTACCGGTTTCTATGATATTCCCGTCCTGCTGGATATTCCCGGGGAGGAGCTGCCAAAAGTAACCCACTATTATAAAGAACCTCATTTTTATGCCATGCAGAAGGTCGTCGTCATAGGAGCCAGTAATTCTGCGGTCGATGCCGCATTGGAAACCTGGCGTAAAGGAGCCGAAGTAACGATGGTCATCCGTGACGAGGGGATCAGTCACCGGGTAAAATATTGGGTCAAACCGGATATCGATAATCGCATTAAAGAAGGAAGCATCAAGGCCTTTACCCATTCCGCCTTACTTGCCATACGGGAAGGTGAGGTGGATATCCGGACACCGGAGGGAATAAAGACCATCCCCAATGATTATGTGATCGCCCTCACCGGTTACCAGCCGAACTTCAATTTGCTTAGACGGGCCGGTATCCGCCTGTCGGAAGATGAAAAGCTGCTACCCTTTTATAACCCCGAAACAATGGAGACCAATGTAAAAAATCTTTACCTGGCGGGAGTAGTATGCGGAGGAATGAATACCCACCTTTGGTTCATTGAAAACTCCAGAGAGCACGCCCTCCTGATCGTCCGGAATATTTCTAAAGAAAGGACGGATAAAGAAAGGGCGGAGAAGGCGCCAGTCAACGGATAGCCCCGAATCCGGCTTCTTAACCCTTTTCCTCCCAGATACTGGCCAGATACACGATCGTCTCTACCGATTTCTGCATATCCTGAATACTTACATATTCCTGTTTGCCATGGAAGGCCATTTCACCGGTAAAAATATTGGGACAGGGTAATCCCATAAAGGACAGGCGGGATCCATCCGTACCTCCCCGGGCACTCCCCCTTTGTGCAGGTATCCCGGCACGTTCGAGTGCTTCCATGGCATATTGAGCGACTTCAGGATGGCTGTCCAGCACTTCTTTCATATTCCGGTATTGTTCCGTTACCTCAAAATCTGCACGGGCTCCCGGGAATTGGACTAAGACCTCCTCCATAATATCTTTGAGATGCGCTTCGTAAGCGGCCAGTTTGTTGGTATAAAAATCACGCACGATCAATTCAACCTGCACTTTTTCCGCTATTCCGGAAATACGTACGGGATGGACAAAACCGTATCGCCCTTCGGTCGTCTCCGGAGACCATTCATCTTTAGGCAAAGCATCCACGAAACCCGCAGCCACTTTAATGGCATTCACCAGTTTATCTTTTGCATACCCCGGATGAGCACTCAGACCATGAAAGGTTATTTTAACCCCGTCGGCAGAAAAAGTTTCGTCCTCGAAGGCTCCTCTTTCTCCGGCATCCAGGGTGTAGCCAAAGTCAGCCCCGAGCCGCTGCATATCCAGCTTGTCCACTCCCCTGCCGATTTCTTCATCCGGCGTGAACAGAATCCTGATCTTTCCGTGTTTAATCTCCGGATGGCTAACCAGGAAACTGGCCATATCCATAATAACCGCAACGCCGGCCTTATCATCGGCGCCCAGTAAGGTGGATCCCGAGGCCGTAATAATATCCTCTCCTTTTTTCATTTGTAAATAAGGATGTTCCCTGGGAGAAATAACGGTACCCTCTTCCGGCAATAAGATATCTCCGCCATCGTAGTTCGGGTGAACGATGGGTCTGACTCCTTTTCCGGTGCAGTCCGGGGCCGTGTCCATATGTGAACAGAAACATATCACGGGGATCTGCTTGTCCGTATTCGAAGGAATAGTTGCAAATACATAGCCGAACTCATCCATTCCGGCATCTGTCAGGCCGGCTTCGGATAATTCCTTAACCAGCAGGCGACCCAGATCCTTTTGTTTTTCCGTGGAGGGAAACGTTTTTGATCCCGGATCACTTTGCGTATCGATCTGTACGTACCGGAGAAATCTTTCCGATACGGTAAATGAATAGTTTTCAAACATGTTCGTAAATTACCGGACGAATATAATAACTATGTCTGATCAGGCTAAAAAAAATCCCCGAATTAAACAAGGATGGTTACGGGTTTTATTATTTGGAATCTTTTTTGGGGTCCTTACCCTGTTGATTGCGATTCCTGCGGTATTGATACTGACGGATGTGAAAAAAGAGGATTTGCTGGCAAGCCCCATTCACACGCTGGCCGCACAACTCACCGGGAATTACCTGTGGCTGATGCTGGTTCTGGAATGTATCATTTCCCTTATCAGTGTTTTCGTTTTTCGGGTCTTCATCGACCGGAAATCTTTCATGAGCCTGGGATTGACCATCAAGGGATATGAGACGGAATCCCTTACCGGTTTTTTTACAGCCCCTGCCCTTTTAGGTCTCTCGGCCCTCGTTTTACTGCTGAGCGGTCATCTGCACTGGGTCGATATCCTTTGGGATCCGAACACTTTGTTCATTTCTTTTGGATTTATGTTGTTGATCGCCATCGCAGAAGAACTGGTGTTCAGGGGGTATATTCTTCAGAATCTTATGGGATCCTTCGAAAACAAATATATAGCATTGGCCATATCCTCGGTATTGTTCGCCTGTTTCCATCTGACCAATCCAGGAATAAACACACTGGCTTTTGCCAATATTTTTTTAGCAGGCGCATTGCTGGGAATTAATTATATATATACCAAAAATCTTTGGTATTCCTTTTTTCTGCATCTGTGCTGGAATTTTTTCCAGGGTCCGGTAATGGGATTCAGGGTAAGTGGTCTTAATCTTCCTTCTCTTTTGCTTATGGAGACAAAAGGAGATCTGCTGGTGACTGGTGGTGAATTTGGCCTGGAAGGATCCATCCTGAATACAGCCCTGTCCATAACAGCCATTTTGATATTGACCTGGGCGTTTCGAAGAAAATATTCCACGAAGTAAAATCGAAAGAAAATCGGGACGAGATCGGAATGAGATCGGATTGCTCAACATAAAGATGCCGGCTTGGAAAAGATCTTCGATCCTTACTCCAGTCCGGCACTTTTTCTTATTACGGCCCCTGACTACTCTTCCAGATGAGTCATATTCCGAAAAAACAATTTTTTTAAGGCATAATGATCCGCGAAGGCGCCCCTATGATCTCTACCAATTCCAGGTCAAAGATCAGGTCCTCGCCTGCCAGTGGATGATTGGCATCCAGTATAACCGTATCATCCTTCACCTCCACAATAACGACGGGTATCTGCTGACCGGTACCATTGGTCATATTCAGTTGCATTCCTACCTCTGGCTTCATTTCTGCAGGGAAACGATCTATAGGGAAATCCATCACCATCTGAGGATCTTTAACACCATATGCATCCTCTACGGGGATCTGAATAGTCTTTTTCTCACCGATACCCATGTCCAGTAAACCAGCATCAAATCCCTTGATGACCATACCACTGCCCACTACAAATTCCAACGGCGTGCGTCCTTCGGAGGAATCGAAAGTCGTTCCATCTGTAAGACGACCATGATAATGGACCTTTACAGTATCACCGGCTTTAACTTGTTGCATAATTTCAGCTTCAATTTTAAGTAACTCCCTGAATTGGGATCACCCCCGCAATTTAAGATTAAAAAATTAAATAAACCGGGGCCGGAAGTCGTATAATAGAAAGATAACCGGAGACTTTTTTACCTTTTTAATACAGTTTTCCCCTTTTTTGGTTCTTTTTTTAGCTTTTTAGTACACTTTTGCAGGATGGCAGAAAAGAAAGATAGTTTGCGGATCATATTTATGGGCACCCCTGAATTTGCGGTCGCCTCCCTTGATGCCCTGGTGAACGCTGGATATCAGGTAGTGGGCGTCATTACGGCTCCTGACAAGCCCGCCGGCAGAGGGATGCAGTTGACGGAAAGCGCGGTGAAAAAATATGCCCGGGAAAAAGGATTAAGGATACTGCAACCTGAAAAACTAAAAAACCCTCAATTCCAGGAAGAATTACGATCGCTGAAAGCGGATCTGCAGATCGTAGTAGCTTTCCGCATGTTGCCCGAATCTGTCTGGAATATGCCCCCGCTGGGCACCATCAACCTCCATGGGTCCTTATTACCACAGTATCGGGGTGCCGCTCCTATCAACTGGGCGGTAATCAAAGGAGAAAAGGAGACTGGCGTAACCACCTTCAAACTCCAGCAGGATATCGACACCGGAAACATACTCCTGCAGGATCGTTTTCCTATAGGTGAGACACAAACGGCAGGGGATGTTCACGACCATATGAAAGAAATTGGTGCCAGATTGCTGGTCAGGACCATCGAAGCATTGGAAGCCGGTAATTTGAAAGAGATCGCCCAGGATCAGGACGGAGCCGTTCCTCCGGAATTATTGAAACACGCCCCCAAGATCTTTACCGAAACCTGTAAAATCGACTGGAGCAAGCCTGCTGCAACAATTTACAACCTTATCCGCGGTCTGTCCCCTTTTCCGGGCGCGTTCACTTACCTTGACGGAAAACTGCTGAAAGTTTTTCACGGCGAAAAAGAAGAAACCCCTCCTTCCATTCCTGCGGGACAATATGAAACAGATAAAAAAAACTATCTGAGATTTGCCACCCCGGATGGATACATCCGGTTAGGAGAAATCCAATTGGAAGGAAAGAAAAAAATGAAGATCGAAGACTTCCTGCGGGGATATAAATTCAATACCTGACCTGGGATCAATACTTTATCTCCACATTGAATTTTCCATCTCCTTCACCCAGTTCACCGGCAGCGGCATTGCTTATCCGGACAGTCAACCCTGTGCTTTCCTTCATATCGGGTAATTGTCCAAGGACCTTCGCAAATATGATCCTGTTGGTCGAAGGGATCAGGATCTTAACGATCAGGCCAACCGGTACATTATTCATCAGGGCATAATATTTTCCATCATGCCAGCCACTGGTACTTTTGAAGGTGCCAGCCATACCGCTGACCGTCTTTCCGCTTTCAGTAAAGTCAGGTTTGAAATAACCACCGTTAAAATGTAATGTAGGTGTTCCGGGAGCAGCAGAGACGGTTTTACTGTCTGACACTGTTTTAGTAGCGGTCGCCGGGGTATTATCGGTTCCCTGGGAATTTGCAGGATTATTTTCCTTAGTGACCGGATAGGTGCCTGCAGGCGCAGAAGAATTAGGGTTATTTTCTTCTTTCACTGACGCAGGATCTACTTTCGTTTTTGAAGTAACCTTCGTAACGGGTTGCGAAGAGGCAGGTGAATTGCCTGCGGAAGTTGTAACAGAAGGAGTAGTTGCAGCAGAAGGAGCAGTTGCAGCAGGAACAGGAAGGGCCTTGGAAGGGGCAACAGCTACAGAGGCTCCTCCTCCTCCGGCGGCAAAGGCGGATAAAGCCGTTTTCACTTTCAGATAGCCCACGATCAGGTGCATACCGGATTTGACCTGGTCCTTATTGACACTGTTCCATTTCTCCAGATTGCTGACGGGGACTTTATTATGGTTGACACTCACCCTATACATCCATTCTTTATCCTGCACGATATGATACACCGGCACAAGGGTCTCTGCCGCTGTTTTTTGGCCGTTTTGAGAGAAATTGGCAGCGGTCAGGGGAATTTGCAATTGCTGCCCGATACTCAACGGCTTATCCATCGTCAGGCTATTATAAGGAGCGATCTCTTTAGGACTTAAATTATACAACCGGCCGATACTATACCAGTTTTCTTTCGCAACCACCGTATGCTCCACAAATAACTTGCCGGTCTGGCCCTGAATCAATATCTCATTGGATTGCCCTTGGGAAGATTTTACAAAAAAAAGGCTGAGCAGTAAAAATAAAAAGGACATTGATCGCATAGCGCTGTTTTTTAATCAAGTTCGGGGCAAAGATGCACTTTTATCCCGCAATTTAAACAGTAAAACGTTAATCTCTTTTGAGGATCCTCCATTCTTTTGGATAATAATTATTTACCCGGTTAGGAAGGATCTTTACCCAACCCAGGTTATACCCATTATATTGAACAAGGGCCCAGCCCCTGTATCCGGAATCCGTCCTGATCTCTTCTTTACGTAAATATTGAATAGCTTCTTCTTTTGTCAGGCTAATGGCAGGGATCTCTTTCCGGATAAGGATACTCAAAGCGAGATCATGTTCCGGGATAAATTCTTTTGCAGCCAGTTGGCCGGCTGCGAGACCGGCTTTTTTCAGATAACAATTGGATTGAAGATAAAAAAGATCCTCCATCATTGGGCCAGGCAGAACATGGACCAGGTCATTATGCTTGAAATAACAAACAGGATAAGTATCTCCCTGTTTGATCCAGTCCTTCATTCTCTCTTCCTCCTGTCTGGATAATTTTTCAATAGCCTGGCGTTTATATTTTGGAAAGGAAAAATCTTCTCCTGAAGGTTTTCTGAGACAAGCGATAAAAAAACCTTCTCCTTTGAGTTGGTCCGGATAGAACCGGTATCCGTAAGCCCCTTTCTTACCGGTAGTCTCAATTATTCCCCATTTTTCCTCCACTTGCAGCTTGTAGCTCTCAGCTTGTAGCTCTTCCATCATCCAATCCAGTATATCCTCGTTCTCCTGTCTTGAAAAAGAACAGGTAGAGTAGATCAATATTCCATCCTGTTTCAGCGCAGGCCAGCAATCGGCCAGAATGCGCTGCTGACGTTGGCAACAAAGCTGCACATTATCTTCGCTCCATTCCCTCACCGCTTCCGGATCCCTGCGGAAAAGTCCGCTGCCGCTGCAAGGCGCATCTACAACTATCACATCGAAATAATTGTGCATCCGACCGAGATCACGTGGATCATTGTTGGTCAGAATTATATTGGGGTTACCCCATTTCACCATATTTTCCTGCAAAACGTTGACCCGCGTACGGATCACTTCGTTACTCACCAACAAACTATCTGCGGAAAGTAAAGAGCTGATCAGGGTAGACTTTCCGCCGGGGGCTGCACAGAGGTCCAATACCCGCAATTGTCGTGAAAGATCCACCGTTTGTTGTAAAGCTTGCTCCAGGAACATGCTGGAGGCTTCCTGAACATAATAGGCTCCTCCATGAAATACAGGATCGAACGTAAAAGATGGACGTTCTTCCAGGTAATATCCCATCGAGGACCAGGGAATCTTTTCCAGGGTTTCCGGCAATCCCCCGGGGCCTGCAGACGGGAATGAGGATACTTTGCCTGGATTGAACCGGACGGAGGTTACTTGTCTTGCGTCTGCATGCACTTTTTCAAATGCCCCAGCGTCAAAACCATTTACACCTTCGAGAGAGGACAGTAACCCGGCCGGCAATTGAGAATGCAATACTTTTTTAATTTTGATGAATAGAATCGGCAAATTTAAAGATTTTATCCCGTAACCCATCAGGCCTCTGCCAGGCTGGCTCCACATCACAAATCCCCGAACAATGGCATTTCGCCAGTCCGGGGATCACCTCCTGGTTAAAAGAGGTTGTGTTGAATAAAGCCTATGTGTAATAAAGCCCGCCTTTTATTTTATAATGATAGATTTGGTTTGAGAAGTGTGTGCGCTGAAGTATCCCAGGGCTCCTCCCTGGATATTGGTAACCGGGTTGGCCGGAATACCCTGGCCATCACCCGTGGAAGATTGATCGACACTATACCAATATTTATAAACGGAATAATCGATACACTGCATTTCGATATCCACCACGTCTTTCACATGCAAGGTGCTATCCGCATCCGGTCTTAATAAGGGCCAGGTACTTTCTTTTCCATTGCTAAAATCATCATTCAGGTAATAAATGGTCTTATCCAGGTTGCCGTCAATGATCTGATTAAAACGATACCAATTACCTTTTTCTATCGGGTCGGTAAATAAAGGAACGATAGCCAGTACGTTTTTGGAAAAATTAAATACCTCTTTTGTATAAAGGCTGTCCAGGTTCACCTGCTTTGGCATTACTGAAGAAGAAGTGAATATAGTATTACCCACCGTAATATTCAGGTAATAGGTTCTTCCCTCCACTCCTGCCAATGAAGCTGTTTGATAAACACCGGGCTGTGTTTCTTTTAACGTTTCCATATTGCCCGTATTATCACGGACCGTCACGACGGCCTGGCTTACACCGTTAAAACTATAATTATCTTCCACCTTACCGGTTTTCCCGATGGTAACCTGGTAGGGGCCGGGCTTATTGGTAATATTGCCTTCGACAACATATTTTCCGCCTGCATCTTTTAAATCCAGATGGATTACTTTCTGGCATCCTGTAAGCAGGCTCAATACGCCTAACAAGGCCACGACGATTCCTATGGTAATAATACTTTTATTTTTTACCGGTCTTACCGATCTTTCCAGTAGAAAATTCTCAATAGTAAGGAGCATATTTCTTTTTTCATTAGTGTTCATGGCGCAGTAAATTTTTAAAATTTAAAATTGTAGGATATAAAAGGTACGGCGCTAAACAAGGTAGTTTGTACCGCTTCCGTTTTTCCGGGATCCGTTTTATTATCCCGGAAAGTGATGATAAAAGCATTATCCCGGGCATAGGCATTATAGATACCAAAGGCGAGTTCGGAGGAGTACCTTTTTTTCTGTTTCAGTTGCACAGTAGCACTCAGGTCAAGACGATGATAGGCAGGCATGCGATACCCGTTCCGTTGGGAGTAATAATAAACCGTACGGCCATCCTGCAGGTATTTACCTCCGGGAAAACTTACCGCATTTCCGGTATTGTAGACCCAGCTGCCGGATAACATCCATTTGGGGCTGAGCTTGTACATCCCAACGATGGAAATATCATGCGTCCGGTCCTGGAAGGAATTATACCACTGATCATTATTAATCCCCTTGACCTTTCTCTCCGATTTGGACAACGTATAACCGACCCATCCGGTCAACCGCCCTGTCTTTTTTCTGAACAACCATTCCATTCCATATGCTCTGCCTTTCCCATATAATAATTCCGTTTCGATGGTTCCGTTACTCTGTACGTTGGCACCGTCCCGGTAATCGATCTGATTTTCCATCGCCTTATAATAGGTTTCAACGGTTAGTTCATATTTATCGTCCCTGAAATTCTTGAAATAACCAAGCGACACCTGGTGTGACCGCTCCGGTTTGATCATGTTATTACTGGCTACCCAGCGATCTGTAGGGAAACCTGCACTTGCGGTAGACAGCAGATGCATATTCTGGGTATTACCGGCATACGAAACCTTTACAGAAGAATTGGGATTCAATTGATAACTAAGGGCAATCCTCGCTTCCGGGGTAAAATAGGTCTTCAGGATCTGGCCATCTTTGTTGTGAATAGTATCAGTAACCTGTCCTGCCGGATTTACGTTATAAAAATCCCCCTTGCCCATAGGACTGAATGCCGTGACCCGTAAACCATAGGAAATGTTTAATTTTTCGGAGGCCTTCCAGTCATTGCTGATAAAGGCTGCATTTTCCAAAGCATACCTTTTCTGAAAACTGGTATCGTTCACCCCGCTCTTCGGTCCTCCTGCGTCCAATACACCGGGATTCAGGGTGTGATAAATTGCATTGATACCAAACCGGACCGTATTACGGGGATTGAGATAATATTGCAACTCTTCCTTTACATTGAAGTCCCTTAGCTCGGAAGTAACCATGAACTGACTGCCGTTATTGGAAAAACTCAGCTTATAGTTATAGTTGCTATAGATCAGGGAAGTATTGGAAAAGAGACGTGGACCGAAAGTATGATTCCAACGGACAGTTGCCGTCGCGTTTCCCCAACTAATGCCAAAAACATCAGCGCTGGAAAGATTATCCCTTCCAAAATAGCCGGAGATATACAGCTTATCGCGGGCGCTCAGGGTAAAGTTCAGTTTGGCATTCAGATCATAGAAATACAGGCTGTTTTTATCCTTGGTGGAATCACCCGATAATTTCATGAACATATCTGCATAGGTTCTGCGCGCGGTAAATAAAAAAGAAGACTTGCCCTTTTCGATCGGCCCTTCTACATTTATTTTGGCGGAGATCACTCCCAATCCACCGGTAACATGCAGATCCTGGTTATTTCCATCATTCATCCGGACATCCACTACAGAAGATAACCGGCCTCCATACTGAGCAGGCATGCCTCCTTTATACAAAGTCACATCCTTGATGGCATCTGAATTGAAAGTGGAGAAGAAACCCAACAGGTGCGAAGCATTGTATACAGGGGCCTCATCCAACAGGATCAGGTTCTGATCGGTTGCCCCGCCACGGACACTCAGACCGCTGTTCCCCTCTGCGACCGCCTTCACGCCAGGTAACAGCTGCAGGGTTTTCAGCACGTCCCGCTCTCCGAACAATACCGGTACGTTCTTTATGTCTTTTGTCGTAATATGTTCGACACCCATTTGAGCGCTGCGAATGCTCCGGCCTCTTCCGGGCGCCGTAACAGTTACATTCTCCAACTGGACTTCCTGGTCCTGCAGCAAAGTCGGCAATTGCATATTTTCTTTCAGATCGACTTCGATCGTTTGTGCTTGCCGCCCAATGGCTGAAATGATCAGGGTATACTTTCCTTCAGGAAGGGTAAGGGAATAAAATCCATAATCGTTGGTGGTCACACCTATATTTTTTCCGGACACGACTACCGTTGCACGGATAATACTTTCACCGGAAGATTTGGACTTGACCGAACCGCTGATGGTGTGTTTAACCTGTGCCGAAAGATGCATGGACAGGGCCGATAAGAAAAAAACGATAAAAAAATACTTTACATAGATAAATGGGGAACGCATAAAAAATGATTAGGTTGGTAATTTGTTTTATTGCTAATAATGTTGTTTGTATTCTTTTTCCGGGATCAGATCTTTACATGGAAGCCTGCTGTAAAACCGAAATACAGCCCATGCAGATCCGAATTCTTTTTTTCGCTCCACAGGTAATGAGAAACAAGATCGCTGCCCTGCCCTTTATTGGAGTAGATATAATTGAAATTGGGACCGCCAAAGACTTCAATTCCGGGGGTGAGCCGAAGGGCGGGCATTATCCGGATCGTTGATTTTAAGTAGTCGCCATTTTTAAAATCCGTCAGACCGATATTCACCAATTCAAAATTCAGCCGGAGAGTTTGGATAATCCTTACGTGGGCACCGATACCAGCTTCCCAGGCCGCCAGTTTACGATTGCCCTTGTTATTATAACCAAGACCGGCAATACCGTATAGTTTACGTCCCCCCGAGCGGAAAGTAATCAGGGTGGTCAGGGTCTCGTCCGTGCTGATGCCGATCGTTTTCTCCCCATTCTTAATAAGATTCACGATTCCGATCGGGCATTCATTGCTATCCGCTATATTGATAAATCCAACCTGTACCCCTTTTACCTTTTTTGCGATATTCATAAACCCTGACACCTGGTTACCGGCAATGGCAGCCTTATTGATAAAACCTGCTACCTGAATGCCTGAATTGGCGGCTTTATTGATAAACCCGGCAACCTGTATCCCTGATGCATCCCGATGGGCAATATTCCCAAAACCGGCAATATTCAATCCGGTAGAACTTCCGGTAATATTGATAAAACCCGCTGCCTGAACCCCGCTGGAATTATTTTTTATATAATTCAGGAACCCGGCAAGCTGGACTCCCTGCGCAGAATCATAGATGTGGTTGGAAAACCCGGCCATCTGAAGACCAGCGGCATTATGAAGGATAATCGTTGACAATCCGGAAAGGGAAAGACCATTTTCGGACCCGGATACGCCAACGATCGTATTCAGCGAAAAGTTATTGGTGTATTCTTTGGCCCGGGTACCATTACTGCTGATCGGGTAGACAATACCGATATTGGCAGTTTTTACAGGCCTGTCCTGCGCTGCTGATTTTTTTGCAGGAAGCTGGAATAATATAACTAAAGGAAGTGCCGGAATGAGTTTACTGATCAGGATCCGGAGAAAATAATTGACGATATCCATACTTTATTTTTTTAATGCTTATCTGAAAAGCTTGTATGGATATAGACAACTTACAAAGAATTCACCCCTATGCGGGAAATAAAAAAAACCGGAAAATATCGGGGAACATAAAAAAGACGCGCCTTAAAAAAAATTAATCCCTGCGCTCCAGCCTATCCAGGCGGAGCCATTTTGACCCACGGGGAAGGTTGAGTATCCGGCCCGGGGAAGTATCTTCTTATATTCACCCGAACCCATCATTTCTTCCGGATAATTCAGGGAAATGGCAGGGCCTGCAAACAAAGAGATCTTTTTTCCCAACTGTACCCGGAGATAGGCCTGAAACCGGTATACAATTGGCATTTTGTCCCAATTCCCCAGATAAAAATAATTCTGGGTTAATTCTGTAAGGATAGCCATCTTTTTGGCTATAGCAAAATCCTTCCCGATTCCAAACCCCAGAACGTATGCCTTTGCGTTCTTTTCCGGGCTATACCCCAGGGTCAGGATGCTGTACATTTTCCGTGAACCGGTTTTGTAAGAAAGATTGACTGGCAGCATTTCATTGGAGGATAGGGAAATTTCATGAAGACCGGTTTTGACAATATTGATCAGTCCTATCATATATCCGTCTGCCGTATCCGCGATATTGACCAGACCGATCTGAAGACCTTTTAATTTCCGGGTAACATTAAAAAGAGTGCTGATTTGCACGCCGTCCATTTCCGTATTGCTGATATTACCGAACCCGGCCAGTTGCACGCCGCCCGTTCGCCCTTTTACAGAATTGATCAATCCGGCCGCCTGCACCCCACTCATCGAACCCCCCACAAAATTGTATACACCGCTTAACTGAACGCCGGTCATGGAATCCAGGTTCTGATTATAAAGCCCTGCGGCCTGAACTCCATCCACTCCTCTGTCCACCTTATTAAAAAGACCACCCAGCTGAACGCCGGTGACGCCGCCAACCACTATATTACCAACACCACCTGCCTGAACTCCCTTCATGGAATCAAGATCCTGGTTATGGATACCGGCTAACTGAACGCCGGTTACCATTCCGCCTGCAATATTAAATCCACCTGCAGCCTGAACATGTCTCACTTCCTTTTTATCGATATTGAATATGCCGGCCAGTTCAACCCCATCGGTACCGGTAGTATAACCGCCGATCATATTGGCTGAAAATTTATTGATCACCTGCCCTCCCATACGGCCATGGGTACCCAGTCCGGGTACCAGGGAGAACTGAACAGGTTTATTTGCAAAAAAATCGCTCAGATTCATACTCTGAACGATTTCCCGGGAAGAAAGAAACAATTTACCCAGCCAGGTCTTTTCAACATGATTGGTGACGACAAAAGGAGAGAGTTCCGAAACCCTTGCCTGCGTAATAGTAAGATTAAATTGCTGATCACTTCCGCCGTTGACGACCAGGAGGGTATCATCGTAGAGTTGTTTGCTGACGACGATAACAGCCCTTGAAAACCGGTCTTTCAATCTCAGCCGGAAATAGCCGCTCGTATCGGTAAGTGCTGATACCAGTTGATTGCTTTCGAATACACTGGCATCGGTTATTTTTTCTTTCGTCCTCCCGTCCCTCACATAACCGCTGATGGTAAAAATTTTAAACGGAGTAGCAGCCGTCCGCTGAAGAATAATAACATATTTGTTCGTTTCCAGAAAATCAAACCGGTCGCCCAACAGGTTGTCCAGTATTTGCCGGATAGGTTTATTTTTTTCCTCCGCGCTGACCAGGCTGTCCCCCTTTATTATATTCGTATTATAAGAAAAATAAAACCCTCCTTTATGGCCGATCTCCACCAGTGCTTCCGTCAATGGTTTTTGGCGGAATTTAACGGAGACCTTTCTGTCTAGTTTTGCCTGTCCCAGAATTCGGGAAAGGGAGAGAAGGAAAAGAACAACCGTAAATGTTATGATCAGGGAGATTTTATTTGATTTCATGTAAGGGTTATGCTTATTTTAAAATTGTCTGCTGGCCGTTCTTTACCAGTGAAATTTTAAAAGTCTGGGAAATTATGTACAGGATTTCGTCCAGGGACTCATCCCGGAAGGTAGTGGTCAATGCCATATTACGGAGCCGGTCATTACCAATCACGATATTTGCCTTATAGACCTCATTTAGTTTATCGACCAACCTCTCCAGGGAAATACCATTACAGGCAAACTCATGGGTCCGGTAATAATTATATAATTCATCCGTATTACCTTGTTTTTCCGGCAGGGGATCATTTTCCCTCACGATCACTTTTTCATTCGCCCTGACGCTGATGGTATGTCCCCCTTTGGTAATTTCAACCATTCCGGTTTCAACGATCAATTCCGTTGCCTGTTTGGTTGTTCGTACATTAAAGGAAGTTCCGATAACCTTGATCGTCACTTCTCTTGCATGAACGATAAAGGGCTTATTTTTATCCGGGCTTACTTTAAAAAAGGCTTCTCCTTCCAACTCGACCGGCCTGGAATCTTCAGGGAATTGTTGTTTATACCTGATGGAGGATTGTTTGTTCAGGACCACGATACTTCCTTCTGATAAGGTATCGGTCAGCACTACCCCTTCAGAATGAAGAGACAGGAATTGTGGCTGTTTATCCGAATAAATAGTATATAACCAACCTCCGGTAAGCAGGACGGCAAAGATAGCGGCAGCTTTTAACCATTGGTATTTGCGGCGGGTAGCTAAATTTATAACAGGCGTATTTTCCTCCTTTACCCGCTGTTGGAAATTTTGCCACGCATCGTTCTCATTTACCGTACTTTGAACAGCCAGGTTCCTGCTTTCCTCCCATATCAGTTTGAAATCTTCGAAATAACGCGCATTGCGGTTACTTTCGGACACCCAATCCTTTACCCATTGTTCTTCCTGGCCGGAAGCCTCTCCCAACATCACCTTCACCAACAGTTCATCGATGGTTGGATTCTTTTCGTTTTCCTTATCGTAGTCGTTTTCTGTCACATTAAATTTCTTTAAATCAAATGATCAATCCATTTATTTTAATAAGGTGGTTATTATCAGGGTAATAAAAGGTAAAAAATCAACCATTTTCAACCGGAGTATCTTCAGGGCCTTTCCCATCTGGTTCTCGACCGTCTTAACGGACAATCCTAGGCGGTCTGCTATTTCCCTGTATTTCAGTTCCTCGAACCGGCTTAACTGGAAAATGGTCCGGCATTGTTCGGGCAAATCATTCAGGGCTTTACCCAACCGGGATTCCAATTCTCCCAGTTTTATTTTTTCTGAAGCTTGTTCAGGATTGTTTGGTGGGGGTCGGCGCATGGCAAAAGATTGATAGGCAGACTTTACCTTCAGATGTTTTAAATAATTAAGACTTTCATTATGGACTGCTCTATACAGATAGGCGGCAATATTTTCCAACATATCCATATTGTCCTTTTTTTCCCATAACCTCAGGAAAACATTTTGCACGACCTCTTCTCCGGAAGCAGGATCCTTTATCAGAGTACTGGCATAGGCATGCAGATTCTTAAAATGAGATTTAAAAACCTGCTCGAATAAGTCTTCACGACTCTGGCCCGGCGTTTGTAAAATACCCTTATAATTTTCTATCATCCTGTCAACTTGATAAGGTCAGTCAATGGCACCTCACATTCAAAGATACCTGATTACCATAGGTTTATTATTAAGACAACCTACCAAAGGTTTACCCCCATTCCCGGATAAAATTATTTTGAGTTGATTTTAGAACCGGATACTAAAGTCCTGTTTTATCTTAAATTCTTCCCGTAAAAAAATAAGACCTATGAAAAAAAGGTCGATCGTCAGGTATACACGGGGATCCATTTTTAAGATGTTCCAGGCCTCTTCCATCTCTTCACTCCAATGAATATCATCAAAGATCAGGATCGCCGGAGAAGAGGATCGGTTCATTAAGGCATGAAAATAACGAAGTGTAGGTTCCAGCCGGTGATTACCATCTACAAATGCCAGATCAACCGTGCCTGCCTTTTCCAGAACCGGATCCAGCATAAGATCAAAATTCCCCGTAACCAATTCCACATTAGGCAACCCCAGGGACCGGAAATTCCTCTCTGCCACCCTTGCTACCGGGACAGCCCCTTCTATCGTCCATAATTTTGCTTCTCCATTGCCGGAGGCCAGATAGGCGGAAGATAACCCAAGGGAAGTTCCCAGTTCCAATATCGTCCGCGGCTTATAATATTGTGCAATCCGGTAAAGCAATTGTCCTAGTTTCTGCGGTTTAGCTGCATGGCGCGCCAGATTGGCCACCGTCCTATGCCGGGTAGCCTGCAGAGCGGACCCCGCACCCATGTCCTCTATTTCCAGTAAGAGAGGATCTTTTTTTAATTCTTTTCGCAGGGATTCCACACGGGCATAAGCAGGATAAGCTTTAGCATCGTTTAATACATTTATGATAAAATCAAAAACAAAGGGGGAATGAATGCCGTGCCCTTTTCCGTTGGAAGCGGTAATATAATACCGGAGGAATTTTTTGGAAAGGCTGAAACGGGAATACCCCCCCAGTGCTTCGCGTTGAACACTGTTCAACACTCGCCCGCTACCTTCGCCTTCGCTCGGTAGCCTGACGGGGGAGTTGGGTAACACGCTGCTATTAGTGTAGGATTCACTCATTTCTATGAATTCGTGGAAAAATCTTTTGGCATATTATTCCCCCTTTAGGGGGTTAGGGGGCGATCCGCTCCCAAACCTGGAAACTGTATGCGTAAGCATGTTTTTCGTCAACCGGAAAGTCACGATGGGAGGTCATCTCCCACTTGTTTTCGTCAATGACCGGAAACCAGGTATCTCCTTCGATGACCGTATCGACGCGGGTCATATAAATTTTATCCGCAATAGCCATGGATTCGGCATAGATCTGACCGCCACCAATGACAAATGCTTCTTTACAATCCGTTTTCCGGGCTTCTTCAATCGCCGCGTCCAGGGTGGCCACCGGAACTGCCTTACTGTTAGGTGGATTCCAATTGGTGTTACGGGTAATGATGAAATTAAACCTTCCCGGCAAAGGTTCGCCTGCCAGGGCCTCAAAAGTCTTGCGCCCCATGATCACCGGCATACCCCAGGTCGTGTTTTTAAAAAACTTCATATCACTGGGCAAATGCCAGAGCAATTTATTGTCTTTACCGATCACATTATTGTTACTGGCTGCTACGATAAGGCTGATAATACCCCCCGCCCCCCTGAAGGGGGGGTTTGGTACCTCGCTGCTATTTATGTTAGTGTCGCTCATTGCATTTCTTTGCTCAAAATTCATATGGAATATTACTCCCCCTTCAGGGGGTTGGGGGGTTTATACCGCCACCTGGGCCTTGATGGCCGTGTGACTCTGATAATTCTCCAGGGTAAAATCTTCAAATTGAAATCCGAAAATATCCTTAACGGCAGGATTGAGTTTCATGACCGGCAACGGATAGGGAGTCCGCGACAATTGCAACCTGGCCTGGTCCAAATGATTATTGTACAAATGGACGTCGCCAAAACTGTGAATAAATTCCCCGGGCTGCAATCCGCATACCTGTGCGACCATAAGGGTGAACAGGGCATAGGACGCGATATTGAACGGGACGCCCAAAAAAGAGTCCGCGCTTCGTTGATATAACTGGCAGCTTAATTTTCCGTCTGCCACATAAAACTGAAAAATAATATGACAAGGCATCAGGGCCATCTTTGGCAGATCCGCTACATTCCAGGCACTAACGATCAGACGGCGGCTGTCGGGAGTTTTGTTGATCTGCCCGATCAACTGGGAGATCTGGTCCACCACCTGTCCATCTGCCCCTTCCCAGCTACGCCATTGTTTACCATAAACAGGCCCCAGCTCACCTTCCGGGCTGGCCCATTCGTTCCAGATACTGACCCCGTGATCTTTGAGGTATTTGATATTCGTATCGCCCTTCAGGAACCAGAGCAGCTCATAAATAATGCTTTTCAGATGCAACTTTTTGGTGGTTACGAGGGGGAAGCCCTGAGCCAGGTCAAAACGCATCTGATAACCAAAATAACTGATCGTACCTGTTCCCGTACGATCGGTTTTCGAAACACCCTTATCGAGGATATGCTGCAAAAGGTCAAGGTATTGTTGCATGGGGTGCAAATTACGAAAGTCTTATTTTACCCGAAGTCTTATTATAAATAATTATCTTTAAAGGGACCTTATGCACGAATACCGGCAATACCTCCCAGCAGCCCCCCTGGCTGATCTAATTGAATGTTACTGGATTTACCATTCACCAGGTCCTTCACCCGGAGATTACGCCCGGGGAGATATCGCACAGGGGAATGGCGGAGACCAAAAGGAACGATTGATCCCCGGGGGCAGGGTAGAGTTGATCTTTAACTTTTCCGATCCTTTGGATTGGCTGATCGATACAGATTCCTCCAAAATCGACCGTCTTACCAGGGCGCATATCATGGGCCAGCGCAACCGGATTTATTACGCAAGGGAGACCGGACGGACAGACATGCTGGGTATCCGGTTCAAGACCGGAGGTGTAATTGCCTTTTCACCTATCCCCGTTTCGGGGTTTTTGAACCAACTGGTTCCCGCGGAAGTCGTTTTTGGCCAGGTCCTTAACCAATGGGAATCTTTATTATTCGAAAAAAAGACCGATCAGGAAAGGATGCTCTTACTTGACCGGTTATTATTAAAAGAGGTAAGGTCTCTTCCCCAGGAATGGGAAGCGCTGAAAATGGCGATCACCTCTCTTAAAAAAGGAATAGAAGACAGTTCCCTTCAAATGATCTGCCACCAGACCGGCTGGCACTACAAAAAATTGGAAAGGACTTTTCTGAAGGCTGTGGGCTATACCCCCAAACATTATGGTAGGATCACCCGGTTCAACAGGGCCATCCGGAAAATGAAAAATGGAAGCAGGTCCCTTACCGAAATTGGTTATGATTGCGGTTATTTTGACCAATCCCATTTTATCAGGGATTTCTATCAATTTGCAGGGACTACACCCGGTCATTTTCAATCCGAAGAGCATAAAATGGCCGATATGCTGATCGAATACCAGCCTGTCTAAATCTGTATGGATTGTCTAACCTGTATGGATTGTCTAAAATTTACAATTTCCAACAATCCGCAGACCTTAGTTTTGAACTATGCATTTTGAAAAACTAAAAATCCCTGCCGCCATCCTTTTTTCCGGTCTCTGCTGGTATCTTTCAACTGGTCTTTCCGGTACTTTTTGGTGGCTGGTGTGGATTGCGCCCGCCCCCATCTTATATATCTCGTATCAGGTCTCGGGTAGAAAAACTTTTATAATAGCTTTTCTGGCTTTTTTTTTGGGAAGGCTTGTATGGCTGCCTTACCTGGTAACCGTTCTTCCCTTGTTGCCGGTCATTGTATTTACCCTGTTTCTTCCTTTGGTTTTTGCCTTGTTGGTTATATGGTCACGAAAAATTGTTTTGATGTCAAAAACCTGGATTGGTGTCCTTGCCTTTCCCGTTCTATGGTCATCCTTCGAATTCATTATTTTTCTGTTCTCAAGGGACGGGACTTTTGGCAGCCTCGCTTATACCCAGTGTAATTTTTTACCGCTGATCCAGATCGCCTCTATTACCGGGCTGCTGGGTATTTCTTTTCTTGTAACTCTTTTCCCTTCCGTTATCGCTTTAGCGCTTAATTTCAAACGTCAGAGCAAAAACATTGCTTATCTGGTCTGGCCTTCTGTATCGGCAATTGCACTGGTGATACTATTCGGAATAATAAGATTGAACGACAGCTCCGGATCCCATGAAATATCAAAGGAAATAACCGTTGGCATGGTTTCTCTTGATGAAAAATCTCATTACGGGAAGGTTGACCTTACCTCCAATAAAATGGCACCGGTTGTCAATTTGTATGCACAGGAAGTAGACCGCCTTTTAAAGGCAGGAACCCAACTCGTGTTGTTGCCGGAAAAAGTAATAACGGTAACAGATTCCACCTTTCCTTTTTTTAGCCGATTGTTCGCAGAGATGGCCGGCCGATACCAGGGAACCATTATAATCGGCTATACGCTGATAAAAAAAGGAAATAAGGAGAACCGTTCCATTGTCTTTTCACCGGAAGGAAAAATATCAGCCGACTACTCAAAAGTTAAACTTTTTGAAGGAGAGGTCCTGGAGGGGTTCACCCCGGGAAAAGAAACCGGCATCTTCACGATAGATCGGGCCAAGGCAGGCATCCCTATATGCAAAGACCTCGATTTTCAACAATATATACGCAGATATGGCAACGATAACGTATCCATACTATTTGTGTCTGCCTGGGATTTTGATAAAGATGCCTGGCTTCATTCCCGGATGGCCATAATGCGCGGTGTCGAAAATGGTTTTTCCATGGTCAGAATTCCCCGGCAGGGCCAGCTGACGATCAGCGACGAATATGGAAGAGTTACTTTCGAAGCGAGCAGTATCGGGGGCAAAAAAACGATTCTTTTGGGGAAAGTAAAACCCGCCCTTCATAACACCCTTTACAGCCGTTGGGGCGATTGGTTCGGATACACCATCCTGCTGGCAGCTCTTTATTGTCTTTTTCTTTTATTTAAGAAAAAAAGTACAAGACCGCTGCCTCAATTCACAAAAAAAACTCATTCACCCAGCATCCCATCCACCGTCTTATAAAACTCTTTCTTTTGTTCTTCGTAATGATCTCCGGTACCAGGCCCGTTGAATCCGGTATGGATCCTGGAAATCTCTCCCTTACGGTCTACAAAGATCGTAGTCGGAAAACCAACGATCTCTTCCAGTTGGGGAAGGGTTTTTTCTGTTCGTTTAGGGTCACTAACCGTAACGCCTGTGATCAGGATCGGGTATTTTACATTAAAGCGTTCTTGAAAACTACGCAGGCTGTTTTGTGAACGGGCAAAATCGGTGCTCCGTTCATAAGCAAGCCCGATGACCTCCACTCCTTTCTTATGATATTGTTCATAGAAGGGGCTCATGAAACGGGTCTCGTCCATACAGTTTGGGCACCAGGAACCCATGATCTGTATAATGACGATCTTACCTTTAAAACGGTTATCCCGGATGGACACTGTTTTGCCATTAAGATCCTTAAAAGAGAAATCCAGGGAGCCGGCATTTTTCTTCCACCGGGTAAGGGTAAATTCATCAGGGAGTTTCGCATCGGGGTTTTTCACTGCTGTCCAGATCTCACGGCCAATGCCACCCATATAATATTGTCCGCCGGACAACTTGTTTCCGTTAATCTTCGCAGTGAACAAATACGCATGCCCGCCGTCAAAACAGGAAAGCCGCAGCGAATCTCCGTCAACCTCCCCTTCCAGGTAACGAAGATCTCCGGTCGGGTCCAGGAAAGTGCCTGTTACCCTGCGTCCTTTCTGATAAAATTCTCCCACCCTCAACGTGGTGTCTTTGCCATCAGGGGAAATAAAAACAGCGCTGTACCTGCCAGAAACGTCTGTTATGGCGCCCGCCGACGTAACCGTTGACGTTTCCGGGATCGGAGGGACGAACCGGTAAGATTGACCGTAATATGCTTTAAAAGGAAGGGAGCTGTAGTTTACTGCCCCTCTTTTCAACCAAACCCCTTCCAGATTGCCCTCCTTGGTCAGGACGGCCCTTAGTTGTGATTCAAAAAAAGGAAGGTGGACAAGCACGGAATCCTCCTTTATCCGGATGTCGTCTACCAGTAATTTTTCGTCTGCATTGCGGATATAGAGGATCTTTTTGCGGGCACTGTCCTTTACTTCAAAATTGAAAACGATGGAATTTCCGTCTTTTCTTTCCAGCAAGGCACGATATTGCCCGTTGCGGAAGGGTGAACTTCTCTGTGCCGGTAAACTTCTCTGTGCCGGTAAACTTCCCTGCGCCGATACCCTGGTATAACAATAAAAAAGAAACACCAGAGAATATATTCTTAACATATTGATTATTATTAAAAAGAAGTACAAAATTAGGCAAAAGTACCAGACGGATAAGCAAAAGTGCCGGACGGTTTAACAAAAGATAAGGACGGTCCGATAAAAGAAACAGATCGCCATTTAATAAAATATCAGGGTCATACCTTACCATTTACTAAGTACAAACCCTTAGTTTTAATTACACCTATAAATTCATCGAATTAATTGATTATTAATGAATTAGCTTTATTGGCCCAAGTGGGTCTGACCTGTTTCCCGCTTGATGAACCTAGCATACCCTCGCACGATTTTGCGCAGAACTTCCAGTAGCAACTTTCTAAAGTAAGCCTGAATGTATTTACTGTGCAATGCATATAACCAAGCAATTGGTAACTTTTAAATAGCCTAAAAAACAATTATTCAACCACTAAAAAGAAACAAATGAAAAAAGAAATGAAATTTTTCGCCGTGTCCCTGTTTTTCCTGGGGGCTGCAGCCAGCTCGTTCGCCCAGTCTACCGCCACGGCTACGGCTACTGCCACTATTGTAACCCCGATCAGTATTACGAAAACCGTCGACATGAATTTCGGCAATGTGGCCGTACAAACGGCTACCGGTGGTACCGTAGTAATGACTCCCGCCGGAGTACGAAGTGTAACGGGCGGAGTAACAATTCCTTCCACCACAGGGACCGTTACGGCCGCATCATTTACTGTCACAGGTCAGGGAGTATATACATATTCAATTACCCTTCCGTCAACTGCACTTACCATTACCAGCGGCGCCAATACCATGACGGTCACTACTTTTACAAGTACTCCTTCAGGAACAGGAACCCTGACTGCAGGAACGCAGACCCTGAATGTGGGAGCAACGCTAAATGTGGCCGCCGCCCAACCAGCAGGGGTATATGTATCGGCAACCCCGTTCAATGTGACTGTCAATTACAATTAAGCCTTTTTTGACTCCATTATTCTATGTAGATTCTTTATGCTCATGCATATTACAGGATGCTATACATTCTTTTCTTAAACCACAAAAAAATGAAAATTGTGAAATCTTTTGCAGTCTCCCTTTTTTTTGCATGGTCTGCTACCAGCTCGTTTGCACAGGCAACCGCTACTGCAACCGCTACCGCCACCATTGTAGGCCCGATCAACATCACTAAGATAGTAGACATGAATTTTGGTAACGTAGCAGTACAAACGGCCACCGGGGGTACTGTTGTATTGGCTCCCAATGGTACCCGTACTGTAACAGGGGGAGTTACCATACCTTCAACCACCGGGACGGTCACACCAGCTTCTTTCACCGTCAATGGCCAGGGTACATATACGTATGTTATTACACTGCCTTCTACAGCAACTACCATTTCCAGCGGCGTCAATAATATGACGGTTAATGCTTTTACTAGTACGCCTTCAGGAACGGGACAATTGACTGCTGGCACCCAGGATTTGACTGTTGGTGCTACCTTGAATATAGCAGCCGGTCAACCTGCGGGTGTATATACCTCGGCGACACCGTTCAGTGTGACTGTAAACTATAATTAAGGTATTTTCTATAACATCATCATCCTATGGACAAACCGAGATTGCCGGAGAATACCCAGGAGCCTATATTATATTATAGTGGCCGCTTACTCTCCGGCTTGGTGATGGCATTTATTTTTTTCCCCATGCTGGGAATAGCACAGGGAAATCTTTTGATAATGCCCCGTAGAGTGGTTTTTGATGGTTCAAAAAGATACGAAGAACTTAATTTGGCCAATACTGGACGGGACACTTCGCGGTATGTGATTTCATTAGTTCATTACAGGATGAAGGATAACGGCGGATTCGAGGAAATTATGAAGCCTGATTCAGGACAGAGTTTTGCCGACAAATGGCTACGCTTTTTTCCTCATAGCGTGGTCCTCGGCCCTGGCGAATCCCAGGTAATAAAGATCCAACTTTCCAGATCAAATGAATTGGTAGAAGGTGAATACCGTTCTCATATCTATTTCAGAGCAATACCCGACACCAGGCTGCTTGGGGAAAAGGAAACTGTCCATGATTCTTCTTCCATATCGGTCAGGTTGGTTCCGGTATTTGGCATTTCCATTCCAGTGATCATACATATAGGAGAATCTACCACCAAGACAACCCTTAAGGACCTATCTCTGGAAATAGGACAAGACACGATCCCTGCGCTGACCATGACATTCCTCCGGACAGGAAACAGATCGGTATATGGTGATATTTCTGTTGATTACCTGACAACGCAGGGAAAATCTTTCCGGGTGGGAGATGTAAGGGGGATTGCCGTCTATACGCCGATCCCCTTACGCCGGTTTCGGATGGAGCTGGAAAATATTAGGGGAGTAAATTATCATTCCGGAAAACTTCATATTGTATATACCACACCTGCCGATTCCAAACAGGAGATCCTGGCCGAAGCCGAAATAATATTACACTAGCTGGGGGGCTAAACTAGCTGACATGATTAAATACCAGACTGCGGATTGTTTAAAACTATTATCATATGAACAAGACCGTTCCAATATTATTTTTCCTGCTGATTGCCGCTGGAATCCAGGGTTCCTCCCAGACTGTAGTAGTCACCGATGATCCCACCTATGTAACCGGACAGGCATCATCGGTCCTGGATGTCAAATCCATTTCAAAAGGTTTCCTGGCCCCCCGAATGACCCAGGCGCAAAGAACCTCCGTATCCAGTCCTGCCGAGGGTTTACTGGTCTACCAGACAGACGGGACAAAGGGGTTTTATTATTTTACCAATTCGGCATGGGTACTTATGGCATCTGGTACCGGCTCCCAGTGGACAACCTCTGGCAGCGCTATTTTTTACAATACGGGGAATGTGGGCATCGGCACCTCTAGTCCTGCAACTGCCCTGCAAATCGTGGCAACGAACCCCCTTACCTTGAACGGGGTTCAGGCCGGTACCATTACTGACAGCATTTTAACTATCGCGTCCGGCACTGTACGGAAGGTCCCTTTCTCCACAGTCACCAGCGGAACCTCCTGGTCCTTAACGGGAAATACCGGAACCAGTTACCTCACTAATTTTTTGGGTACGACGGATAATACAAGCCTGCGCTTCCGTACGAACAATACCCAGAAAATGATCATCGACAGCATGGGCAATGTGGGGATTGGCACTTCCGTATTTGATGCCACCTTCCCGGAAAAACTGGTTGTCAATGCAGGAACAACGACCTCCGTGAATGCTATTTATTCCAGAGGAAATATTAACAACTACTTCCAGACGAACATTCAAAATTCATCCGCCGGCAACATTGCCAGTTCTGATGTCGTTGCCACAGCCAATAACGGCACAGAAACAACTAATTTTGTGGATCTGGGAATCAATGGTTCCGGGTATGTCACTCAAGTGGGTAATCCAATTCAGACCGGAAAGGCCAATGATGGTTATTTACTTTCTGCCGGGAATGATTTCTATATTGTCAATAATAACGCCGCCAAAGACATCCTCTTTCTTACAGGAGGGACAGCGGCAACAAATGAAAGGGCCAGGATTACCAGCGCCGGTAATTTCGGGATTGGCAAATCAGCCCCGTCCTTCAAAGTGGATGTAAAAGGCAGGGCGAACTTTGACAGCACCGTCATAGCCCCCAATTATGCCACCACTGTTCAAACCCTGACATCCGGTTCTATCAGCTGGGACCAGACTAAAGGAGCTACTGCAACGGTCACCCTTACCGGCAATAGTACATTAACGATAACCGGTGCTGTTGCAGGTATGTATGGACTGATCAAGGTCATTCAGGATGCCACCGGGTCAAGAACATTGGCCCTGCCATCAGGCTCAAAAGTCATCAATGGCGGCGGAGGTGCCGTTACGCTTACGTCAGCTGCAAATGCGATCGATGTGCTTTCCTATTATTATGACGGCACTAACTATTACTGGACGGTAGGATATAACTATAACTAGAATTTAAAACAATTCAATACCTGATCAGAATCTGATTATGAATAAAGCTGCCTGCATATTTGTCCTAATAATCTGCCAAAAAACAGGCATGGCGCAAAATGAACAAAAGATGTTCTGGGCTCTGAACAGAACACCCGCTGCTCTTACCTGGGATAACACGTCAGGCAATAACCAAATAAATAATGGTACCGGCACATGGAATTTCAGTACAGCTAACTGGACGCCCAATGGTGGCAGAACAAATGTGATCTGGCGTCCGGGCGCTCCTGCTATTTTCGGAGGCAATACAGGAACAGGCGCAGCAGGAACGGTTACCGTTTCCGGTACCCAATCAATTCAATCCATGGTATTCAATCCCTCTGCCAGCGGTAATTTCATCATTGGAGCCAGTGCAGGCAACGGTACGATCATCAATAATTCCGGCAATATCACCGCCAATGCCAATGCAACTATTAACAGTATATTGGCAGGATCATCGGGCCTGACTCTATCGGGAACCGGCACAATAACCCTCGACACTACCACTACTTATACGGGTATCACCACAATAAATTCCGGTACATTATTACTATCAAGTGGAACAGCCAATGCCTACACCCCCACTTTAACTACCCCGATTGTTATCGCATCCGGAGGTACGCTAACCGCCGATATCTCCAGTAAGAATGTCAACCTTTCCGGCAACATTTCAGGTGCGGGAACCCTCACCTTCCCCAACGTAACACAGTTACAGACATTCCGCTTATACGGAAACAACAGCGGCTTTACGGGTAGTTTTTCAGAGCCCACAAGCTCCCGAGGTATAATGTGGTCGGATAACCAGGGCACAAGCAATGCAGCCAATACCGGCAGCGCGGGGGCTGCCTGGAATCTTAGTGGTGTGTTCGGGTTTATCGAAACGACAGGCACAGCCACAGCAACAGTACAATTAGGAAGTTTGTCAGGGACAAATACGGCCACCCTCCTTGGAGGCTTTGGCGGTTCAGGCATCGATACCTTTCAGATCGGGGCCCTGAACACTAATACCGCCTTTCTCGGAGCTATCCAGGACGACCCCCAGCAAGGCATCGCTACCATCGCTGTAAAAAAAGTAGGAAATGGCACACTTACCCTGAGCGGCGCCAATACTTATTCTGGGACTACAACGGTCAGTGCGGGCACCCTTTCCTTTAGCGGTACCGGCAGTGCTGTACCCGCTTCAAACACCTGGAATATCGTGGTCAATGCCACATCGTCACCCAGTTCGTCTAATTCTGGATTGTTGAAAGTTCCATCGGCTCTCACCTTCCTGGGCAAGACGGTAAATATTTTACTCACAGGTTCCGGCATAGGATTTACCTGGACAGCATTTACATGTCCATCTTTTGTATTAGTGGGCCCTGCATTGCAAATAAACGGCGTAGGTGTGTTAAGCGGAGTCGTAAGCGGTGGAACCACAGTGACATTCACAGGAACCAGTATAACCGTAAAAAGATAACAGAAATGATAATCAAATAGCTATAAGTTAAAAAAAACAAAGAGCCATGACAACAAAATAATGATCGCAAAAATCTACATACCCATCATTGCCATCCTCTCCTGGCTTCTGCCCCGAACCGCTTCGGCACAGGGCTTGATCATTCCTTCATCAGCCTACGTCATCGCCGGTAATGGCAATATCGTAACGGCGGCCAACTGGACGAATAATGGATCCTTCACCCATAGCGGGGGAACGGTCATATTTGCCGGCGCTACCCAAACCCTGGCCGGGTCATCTCCCACCCTTTTTAACAATCTTTCCGTCTCCGCCGGAAGCAATACCAGCATTACAGCAACGGCACAAACCTTACGGGGCACTCTACTGAGTAATGGGACCCTAAATGCGAACGGAAACCTTACCCTGCTTTCTACAGCCTCCCAAACCGCATTGGTCGATGGCAGTGGGACAGGGGAAGTGCTGGGGAATCTAAGTATGCAGCGATATCTTCCTACCGGATTCGGATATAAATACTTCAGTTCACCTTTCCAGGCAGACACTATTGGAGACTTCTCACAGGAAATCAACCTGGGAACAGCTTTCCCGGATGTATACAAGTATGATGAAAGCCTGGCTTCGAACGGATGGGTTACCTATACCAGTGGTTCCGGTTTGCTGATCCCCCTTATCGGATATGCGGTGAATTTCGGTACAGCTATGACCCCATTAACTGTTTCACTGACCGGGGTCGTTAACAATCATACCATCTCCTTACCGACCTTATATAACCACAACAATACCTATACTCTGGGCTTCAACCTGGTGGGGAATCCCTACCCTTCCCCGGTCAATTGGGACGCTGTGGGCGGCTGGACAAAGACCAATATCGATAATGCGATCTACTTTTTCAGCGCAGGAACGACTAACCAGTATACAGGTACTTATAGCAGTTATGTAAATGGGGTCTCCAGCAATGGGATCGCCGGTAATATCATTTCGTCCATGCAGGGTTTCTTTATACATGTTTCCAATGGCACCTACCCGGTTGCAGGAACATTGGCTGTCAATAATACGGCGAGGAGCCTTAATCCTTCCACGATTTTTTTCGGCATCTCTATTCCTGATGGCCCCCGCCCCCTGCTCAGGATTAGTGCCGGATTTGCCGATGAACAAACAGTTGCGGACCCGCTGGTATTCTATTTCAAACAACAGGCGACCGATGCCTTCGACAGGAAGCTGGATGCACTGAAAATGATGAATACACATTTGGATGTGCCGAACCTGTATGCCGTTTCACAGGATCTGGCTAAACTGTCCATATATGCCTTGTCCAATACTATTGATAGTTCAAAAATAATCCCCTTGGGTCTTAAGACCGCAAAGGACGGATTTATTACATTCAAAACGCAGGAGATAGCCAATATGCCTGGCGGCCTGTATATCTATCTTTCCGACACCAAAACAGGTACCCTACAGGACTTGTCCAAGGGAGCTCCATACCGCCTGTTCCTGTCATCGGGAGAATATACGAACCGATTTTTTCTGAATTTCAGCACCAAAGAATTGACATCCTCCACTACTTCCGGGAATGAGCTGTTCACCGTCTATAGTTCAGGAAATAATTTGATCGTAAACAGTAATCTTATGGCTGGGGAAAAAGGGAACCTTATCCTTGTCAATATATTGGGCCAGGTGGTTCGCAGGGATGAGATCATAGGAAATGGCAGCCATATTATCCCAATCAGCTTTATTCCGGGTGTATATGTAGTCTGTTTACAGGTAAACAATAAAGTACAGTCTAAAAAAGTATTCATCGGATCACCATGAGGGTAGGATCTATTATATCGATGCCATTTAAAAAAACTATTATTTTCCTTTCAAAGGGTATAATCTTACTGATCAGTCTTTTCCTCTTTTCCGTGACGACCAAGGCCCAACAGCCCCCGCCCCGCCCTATAATTATTTATGTTAACCCTGCTCAGGGCCTTATGTTCGGCGCTTTTTTCCAGGGGGCCACCGGGGGAACGGTGACGGTTTATCCGGATGGATCCCGTTCTGTTACCGGAAGCGTAACACAGGCGAATCTCGGATATATTTTTTCTCCGGCCATATACGAAGTCGATGCCAATGTTGGAACGGTCGTTTCCATATTGAACGGACCGGATGTTACGCTGTCGGGTAGTAATGGAGGAACGATCAGTTTGCATATCGGAAATTCAAGCACAGGCTCGCCCTTTATCACGACAGCCATATCTCCAGCCCGGACCCAGGTGAGGATCGGAGGTACCCTAACCGTAGGAAATCCCTTAGCTAACCCTTCGGGATCCTACAGTGGAATGTTCTCTGTTACCTTTATTCAACAATGAAAGATCGTAAATCAAATATATCCAGTTGAAATGACAGATAGTAACTTTTATTCTTCCAAAAGCCGGCCGTACAGGCCATTTATTGCTTTTTGGAGAATACCGGCCTGTCTGCTATTGTTCATGGTTTGGTTTATCCCTGCCAAAGGATTTGCGGGTAATGACCCAGATCCGGATCCGGTTCCCGCCTTTGATGAAATCCTGATCCTTTTGAATGTTCAGGGTATCGGAGGGGTGCAGATACCGGCCGCCATCCGCAATGACATTGTTTATCTGTCGGTCACCGATATCTTTGATTTTTTGAAGATCCGAAACATTCCTTCTGCCAGGATGGATTCCATATCCGGTTTTTTTATTAACCCTCAGGCTCCCTATCTGATCGATAAAAAAAATAACCGGATCCTTTATCAGGGAAAAATAGTCGGCCTGCACACTGATGATCTGATCCTTTCCAATGCCAGCCTTTATATGCGTTCGGATTATTTTGGCAAGGTCTTCGGACTGGAATGTAAATTCAATTTCCGTAGTCTTTCCGTCATTCTCAATACCAAGATCGAATTACCCATTATCCGGGAAATGCGGCAGCAGCTTATGCGCAATAATATCAGCCGCCTGAGGGGAGAAATAAAGGCGGATACGACTATTTTCCGCAGCTATCCAGGATTCCGTTTTGGCGTGGCGGACTGGTCAGTAGTTTCCACCCAGGATATCCACGGACAAAATGATACCCGGCTCAATCTTGGCATGGGTAGCGTTATCGCCGGCGGAGAAACGAATGTATTGATCAATTATGATAACCGGTATCCGTTCCGAGAAAGAGAACAATTATACCAATGGCATTATGTCGATAATGACAGGAAAGAACTCAGGCAGGTACTATTGGGAAAATATTTTCCGCAATCCATCTCCTCCATTTATTTCCCGGTGGTAGGCATGCAGTTCACCAACTCCCCTACCACCTATAGACGATCCTTCGGCACCTACCCCCTTAGCGGATATACGGATCCCAATTGGATCGTGGAATTATACGTGAATAATGAACTGGTCAATTATATAAAGGCCGATGCTTCCGGTTTTTATAATGTAGAAGTACCGCTGGTATATGGTAATTCGGCCATCAAACTTCGTTTTTACGGACCATGGGGGGAAGAACGGTCCAGCGAACAGCTTGTCCAGATCCCCTTTAACTTTCTTCCCTTTCACCAATTGGAATATACTGCCGGTGGCGGAATAGAAGAAGATAGTCTTCACAGCCGGTTCTCCCGGGCAAATTTCAATTACGGGTTGTCCACACATCTGACGGTGGGAACCGGCGTCGAATATCTTTCTTCAGTCACTTCCGGGAAATTAATGCCTTTTGTAAATGCATCCGCCAGGGTAGGTTCCAATCTGCTGCTTGCCGGCGAATATACCTATGGGGTCAGGGGTAAGTTCGTTGCGAATTATCACCTTCCTTCGGATCTGCAGTTCGAAGTGAATTACACCCGGTACAAAAGAGGTCAGACGGCCATTAATAATACATTCCTGGAAGAAAGAAAGGCAATACTTTCCTATCCTTTCCGAACACCGAAATTCTCCCTGTTTTCTCGTACCACCTTTTATCAGATCGTTCTTCCTTCTTCAAAATATACTACCCTGGAACAGTTGTTCTCGGGTGTCCTTTTTGGAGCCAGCACCAATTTTACTACCTACGCTTTGTTGGTCGAGCCTGCATCACCTTATGTATACAGCAATCTTTCCATGGCCTTCCGGGTCTTTAACAAACTTTTGTTCACCCCGCAGATACAGTATGAATATAACGATCATAATTTCATGTACGCCAGGGCAGAAATAGGAAAATACATTAACTACCGGGGATATGTAAATGTTTATGTTGAAAAGAATTACAAGACCCCGTATCAGGCCGTAGGAATTGGGTTCCGTTATGACCTCACTTTTGCCCGGATCGGCTCTACCTTCATACACAGCAAACAGACCAATACGATGATCAATTCCGCAAGCGGAAGTTTATTGTATGATAACCGGATAAATTATTTAGGGTATAACAACCGTAGCAGCGTGGGCCGGGGCGGTATCCTTATCCAGGGTTTTCTTGATCTTAACGGCAATGGTAAATGGGACAGAGATGAGCCAAAAGCAGGAATGATACGGGCTGAGATCAACAGCGGCCGGATAACGTATAATAAGGCAGATACGAGTATCCGGATATCCGATCTGGAAGCGTATGCCAACTACACGGTCCGCCTGACTCCTCAATTTGATCATATTGCCTGGGAGATCCGCAATCAAATCATTAGTGTAGCAGTCGATCCGAACCAGTTCAAACTGATAGCGGTCCCTGTCACAGTAATGGGAGAAGTTTCAGGATCGGTCTATTTATCGGAGAATGGGAACGAAAAACCACAGGGTCGTGTCCTTGTTTGTTTTTACCAGGGTGATTCTGTCATGGTCGCCAAAACAATTACGGAAGCGGACGGATCATTCGATTTCACCGGTCTGGCGGCCGGAACTTATACTGCCAGGATCAATTACATCCAATTACAGAAATTGGATATGATCTCCACCCCGGCGGCCATCCCTTTTACCTTGGTGCGCAGTCTCGAAGGAGGACTGGTCAGCGGCTTGAGGTTCGTGTTGCAAAAAACAGAAACATTGCCCCCGGCGAGGGACCCACTAAAAAATATATTTAAAAATTCTCCTTAGACTTATTTATCTCCCTTCAGATTTAATTCTTCTGATTTACCCCTTCAGATTTTCCAGCATATCGGCAGACATACGGGCCAGGTCATATTCCGGTTTCCAACCCCAGTCTCCGCGGGCAACTGAATCATCGATACTTTGGGGCCAGCTGTTGGCGATCCGTTGCCGGTAATCGGGAGCATAGCTGATGGAGAAATCCGGAATATGATTTTTGATTTCCGCGGCAATTTCCTTTGGAGAAAAACTCAACGCAGCTACATTATACGAGGTACGGACAGAAATCTTCGCCGCCGGTGCTTCCATAAGTTCGATAGTAGCCCGGATGGCGTCGGGCATATACATCATAGGCAGATAAGTACTTTCCTCCAGGAAACTGGTATACTGGCGATTTTCCAGCGCTTCGTGGAAGATCTCGATCGCATAATCGGTCGTTCCACCTCCAGGGGCGGATTTATAGCTGATCAAACCGGGATAACGTATACTTCTTACATCGACCCCATAACGTTCAAAAAAATAATTGCACCAGAATTCACCGGCATATTTGCTGATCCCATATACAGTACTTGGTTCGATGACCGTACGTTGCGGGCAATTTTGGCGGGGAGAAGTAGGACCGAATACGGCAATACTGCTGGGCCAATATACTTTAGTTAATTTTTCTTCCCGGGCTATATCAAGAACGTTCAGTAATCCCTGCATATTGAGGTGCCAGGCCAGATTGGGGTTCTTTTCTCCGGTAGCGGATAAAATAGCCGCCAGCAGATAGATCTGGGTAATATTCTGCCGGATCACCTGTACATGAAGCATTTCCTTATTCATCACATCCAGGGAAACGTAGGGGCCGCTGCCTTTCAATAATTCATTTTCCTCCCTCAGATCGGAGGCCACCACATTAGAATTGCCATATATCTTGCGCAGAGCCAGCGTCAGTTCTACCCCTATTTGTCCGCTTGCTCCGATCACCAATACTTTTTCTTTAGTCATTATCAATCGTTTAGGCCGCAAATATAAGCCGCAAGCTTATAAGCTGCAAGCTGCAGGCCAGGCTTTTTTTCAAGCGGCAAAGATGCTTCAGGGGAGTTTCAGGCCTTTATCCTGAAGCTTGATGCATGAAGCTATTTCTGTACTTTTGCGGCATGGAATTTATACATACGTTATGTCAGCATCAATCCTACGATAAAAACAATTTCTTCCTTATTGCCGGTCCCTGCGTTGTGGAAAGCGAAGAACTGGTCATGGAAGTAGCGGATAAGGTTTCGGCAATCTGCAGGGACCTGGCCATCCCTTACATTTTCAAGGCTTCTTACCGGAAGGCCAACCGTACCAGCGCGGGTTCTTTTACCGGCATTGGGGATGAGAGCGCCCTGGCCCTGGTAAAAAAAGTGGGAGAAACCTTCAAATTGCCAACATCTTCCGATATACATGCCCACGATGAAGCGGCGCCGGCTGCACGTTATGTAGATATTCTGCAAATTCCGGCGTTTCTCTGCCGCCAAACGGATCTGCTGATTGCTGCAGCCGAAACCGGAAAAGTGGTGAATGTTAAAAAAGGCCAGTTCCTTAGCGGACCTTCCATGAAATTCGCCGTGGAAAAGATTCGGAACGCAGGTAATGAAAAGATACTTTTGACAGAAAGGGGGAATACGTTTGGCTATCAGGATCTGGTAGTAGACTACCGGAATATCCCCTGGATGCAGGAACAGGGCGCCCCGGTCGTAATGGATTGTACCCATTCCCTTCAACAGCCCAACCAGACGAGCGGGGTGACCGGTGGCAATCCGCAGATGATCGGCACCATTGCCAAAGCTGCTATCGCCACCGGTGTAAACGGCTTGTTCATAGAAACCCATCCTAATCCTGCAGTAGCCAAAAGCGATGGCGCTAATATGCTACGCCTCGATCATTTACGGGGGTTGCTGGAACAATTAGTTAAAATCCGCAAAGTGGTTTCCCATTTTTAGATAGAAGGATTGATGTGACTCGCAGGTTTCCTTCAGGTTATTGGATTTGGATTTTTGGATCAGGATTATTGGATCAGGATCATTGGATCGGTATCCCATAACAGACACCGGATATGGATTCAGGGGTAGTAGATATTACATCTTTCTTTCAGAAGGTAACGGATCGACCTGGTCTTTCCTGGAAAATGAGGAATTAAAAACGGGACAAAAGGACAGGTGCCTTTGTACAAACATCGTGCAAAACTATCCCTATTGCGGCACTATTACTGCCCGCAAAAGGGATAAGGATAGCCGCAAAGATTATAAATGGGGTTCATGAAGCTCAAAAGTACACAAGGGCTGCAATATGGCCTGCGGAGCCGGCATAAGATTTACCGTTAAATGGAGGTAAGCAATTTACTGGGAAGAAGACCGAATTCCTTTTTAAAAGCGATGGTAAAATTACTGAGATTGGAATAACCCAGTTCCATAGCCACTTCTTTTACGGAATGGTCGCCCGACAACAATTTGTCTTTTGCCGCCTGCATACGGATCTTTTGAAAATATTCGTAGACAGGCAACCCGTAGATCAGTTTAAAATCTTTTTTGAGCTTCGATTCGCTGATGGATACCATTTTTGCCAATTGGCTGATCGTGGGAGCAGGCTCAAATATATCCCTGGTGAGTACCGTCTCCACCTGCATCATACGGTCGATATCCGTTTTGGACAAGGGTACGTCAAAATAGTTGTTCTTTTTCCGCTCATAAATACGCAGAAAAAAACGCTCGATCAGCAGCATGATCCGGTTTTGTATAATTGCCAGCCGCATAGGGCTGGACTCCTCTACTTCGGTGATTTCCTGCATTAGCCTCCGGTATTCGCTATCAAGCGGTTCCGTATGCACTCCTTCCAATTGCAGGGATAGATAGGTCGATAAAACGTCATCGATATTGCCTATTCCCAGGTAACCAGCCAGCCAACTGGCATCGAACAAAACATCGATCCCTTTAAAGACAGTACCTTTTGCACCCAGGTAGGCCCAGTCCGATAAGGTATTGGTTAGATAGGCAATAGATCTTGTAGTATTGGATTCCCGGAGGCGTTCCTTACCTATACGGATCTCCAGCGTATCCGGTATGGTCAGTTCATGAAAACGGAGCGTGTAAAATTCTTCTTTTATTTTCCGGCGGCATATCAGCCAGTCCTGATTCATCCTGCAATTGACGATATTGACCTGGATGCTGTTTGGCAATTTTACAAATAACATGTTGCCGGAGGCTATATGTTCAGGGAAAACCATTTCCTGGTTCACCACCGGCACATTAAATCTTCTGGCAAGATCGTTCATCAATTGCCCGTAGTCTGTATAGGAATAATCAAATTGGAACAATGATTATGGATTTAGGGGAAGGTACGACAATAGGTGCAGGGTTTTTGAAAAAAATACCCTGCACCTATTGTCCAATATTTGTTTGCCTGCGGCGGAAACAGCCGGTAGCAGCCAGGAGCACGTCGGGTTTTTGAAAAAAATACCCTGCACCTATTGTCCCATATTTGTTGGCCTGCGGCGGAAACAGCCGGGGAGCAGCCAGGAGCACTTCGGGTTTTTGAAAAAAATACCCTGCACCTATTGTCCCATATTTTATTGCCTGCGGCGGAAACAGCCGGGGGCAACAACCCCTATAAATATTTAACCGGATTCCGGCGGGCGGACAGAATATATCGTTTGATATTCATCCAGAAAGCCAGGACAAAATAAATGATCAGGGGAGACCCCATCGTAAGGAAGGATATATAGATGAACCAGGTCCGGATCCTGGAAGTAGCGATCCCCATTTTATCGCCGATGGCTGTGCAAACACCAAACACCTGCCATTCGATAAAGTGCTTAAATCTGTTCATGCCTGTAATTTAAAAAAAAACAACAAAACCCCCACCATTAATGTTACTCTTATAACGTTATAATAACGCAATTTTTAGGTAATTTCGCATCCTCAATAATCCGATACCGGGCACTCTATGCGTCTGTATCAACGCCTTACATCTAATAATTAAATAAATTTATCATGGTTTTTGATCTTGATCTTATTAAAAACTTATACGGACGGATGCCTTCCAAAGTGGATGCCGCACGTAAATTAGTAGGAAAACCGCTCACCCTGGCTGAAAAAATCCTTTACGCACATCTTTTCGAACCCCCTGCCCGGGCCTATGAAAGAGGGAAAGATTATGTAGATTTTGCTCCGGACCGTGTAGCCATGCAGGACGCCACTGCACAAATGGCCCTGCTTCAATTTATGACCTGCGGTCGTGATAAAGTAGCGGTACCCTCAACAGTGCATTGCGATCACCTGATCCAGGCCAAGACGGGCGCCGTATCAGATCTGGCTACCGCATTGGATGTAAACAAAGAAGTATATGATTTCCTCGCTTCTATTTCTAATAAATTCGGTATCGGCTTCTGGAAAGCAGGAGCAGGTATTATACACCAGGTAGTTCTGGAGAATTACGCATTCCCAGGGGGTATGATGATCGGAACCGACTCCCATACACCGAATGCCGGTGGTTTGGGCATGGTTGCGATAGGCGTCGGGGGGGCAGATGCCGTAGATGTAATGGCGGGTCTCGCCTGGGAGTTGAAAATGCCAAAACTGATCGGTGTAAAACTGACCGGTAAAATGAGCGGTTGGACATCAGCGAAAGATGTTATCTTAAAAGTTGCCGGCATTCTTACCGTAAAAGGCGGAACCGGGGCCATCGTGGAATATTTCGGAGAAGGTGCCGATAGCCTGAGCGCCACGGGTAAAGGCACCATTTGTAATATGGGCGCCGAGATCGGGGCGACCTGTTCCGTGTTTGCCTACGATCAGAAAATGGCAGCCTATCTGAAGGCTACAGGGCGGGAAGAAGTAGCCGCACTGGCCGATGGTGTTAAAGATTATCTCCGCCCTGACAAAGAAGTATACGACAACCCCGCCAATTACTACGACCAGGTCATAGAGATTAACCTGGATGAATTGGAACCTTATGTGAATGGCCCTTTCACGCCAGACCTGGCCTGGCCCATCAGCAAATTCGCTGAGGCTGTCAAAGCCAATAACTGGCCTGAACGCCTGGAAGTCGCTCTTATCGGTTCCTGCACCAACTCTTCCTATGAAGATATCAGCCGCTCTGCCTCCCTGGCGCAGCAGGCCATTGACAAAAAATTAAAGACCAAGGCCGAATTCACCATTACCCCCGGTTCGGAACTGGTTCGTTATACTATTGAAAAGGATGGATTCCTGAATACCTTCGATAAGATTGGCGGTGTGGTATTAGCCAATGCCTGCGGTCCCTGTATCGGTCAATGGGCACGTCATATCGACGATCCCAACCGTAAGAACTCGATCATTACTTCCTTCAACAGGAACTTTGCCAAACGTAATGATGGATTGGCAAGCACGCATGCCTTTGTGGCATCTCCTGAAATCGTCACCGCCTTTGCCATTGCAGGTAATCTTACGTTCAATCCGTTGAAGGATAAATTAAGGAACGAACAGGGAGAAGATGTAATGCTCGACGAACCAACCGGAGTGGAGCTTCCCCCCAAAGGTTTTTCCGTGGAAGATGCAGGTTATCAGGCACCGGCCAAAGACGGGAAAGGCATACAGGTAGCGGTAAAGGCCGATTCTCAACGTTTGCAATTACTGGAACCATTTTCCGCCTGGGAAGGAACAGATCTGAAGGGTCTGAGACTGCTCATCAAAGCAAAAGGGAAATGTACGACCGATCATATCTCCATGGCTGGGCCCTGGTTGAAATTCCGGGGGCACCTGGATAATATTTCCAATAATATGCTGATCGGAGCCGTAAACTTCTATAATGAAAAAACGGATTCAGTCAAGAACGAGCTTACCGGGGAATACGGCCCGGTACCGGCTACTGCACGTGCTTACAAGGCAGCCGGAGTCGGCTCCGTTGTAGTTGGTGATGAGAACTACGGAGAAGGGTCTTCCCGTGAACATGCGGCCATGGAGCCCCGGCATCTGGGCGTACGTGCGATCATTGTACGGAGTTTTGCCCGTATTCATGAGACCAATCTGAAAAAACAGGGGATGTTGGCACTGACCTTTGCGGCTAAGGAAGACTATGATAAAGTACAGGAAGACGACAGTATCGATATTACCGGCCTGGATTCTTTTACTCCCGGCAAATCCTTAACGATGGTATTGAACCATAAGGACGGCAGTAAAGATCAGGTAACCCTGAATCACACCTACAATGAACCACAAATCCAATGGTTCAAAGCCGGTGGCGCCTTAAACGTCATCCGCGCCGAAGTAGTCAAATAGGCAAGTAGCCAGGTAGGTAAGTAAGCAAATATGCAAGTAGGTAAGCAAGTAGTAAGTATGCCAATATGCAAGTAAGAAAATAAGTAAAAAAGTACAACAAAAGTTTCGTTAATAGGTCAAAAGCCCGCTGCAAAAACAGCGGGCTTTTTTTATTTCAATCTTTGCAAAATAATGTCACACCAAATGTTATATGTCAGCGATGTATTAAAAATTTGGACATTTTTTTCGAGCTGTTTCTTTAGTCGATGGTTAGCCCGGTTGAATTTCCTCCAAATGCCTGGCTATTTCTTGGCTCATGAGAAAAATCAGTCCAAATTTTTAATACATCGTTGACATAAGCCAAATCACGCCCATGAAAAAGCCTCCCCGGAAGGCACATGACTTATTTTAATTCCCGGCACCTTTGGCTGCAACCAGGGGAGCAACCATTCCATTCCCGGTTCTTCGCTTACGGAATGACCCAGCACCACCAGGGAGGTCTCCTGTCCCTGGTAACGGGCATCCCGAATATATTCACTGGTTTCCCATTCGTTCAATTCTCCGCAGATCAGCAGATCCGGTTTGTATTTCCTGACCGTCTTTATCTGTGCATCTCCACCCCAGGCTCCCGGCATGACCACTACGCGCTGACAGGACTGCGAAAGATCGCCGATGACCTTTACTTTTTCAATTCCTAATTGTTTTTTGGCGTGTTTGATGATATCCTTCAGAGAAGTTGCCGGAATGGTGAGGATCTCGGGAGCCGCTTCATTATAATACTTTTCCCAGCCCAGGGAAGTCAGCACACCCATGAGTATTCCGTCAGGGCGAAGGGTATGTATATAATCATGAAAACGCCAAACGACGATCCCATGTTTTTCCAGCAGATCTTTTTTGAAACGGAATACCGGATCATCTGCCAGCCAATCCGTTTTATCCTGGTGAGTATAAAAAGTAGGCTCATGGGCAATAATAAAATTTGCTCCCAATCCGATGGTCTTTTCAATGACGGCATCCGTTGCAAACATCGTTGTAACGATTCCCTTTACCGGTTGATCGGGGTCTCCCGATTTTACCGTATCCACCGTCTCTTTGAAGGGGGCGCCGGGGATAGTGGCCACGATGATATCTATCACCTGGCGGATAGTAAGACCGGAGCCTACCGCCTTTGCCGGATGGAAACCCGTTAACAGGGAAGATCCGGCCAGAACTCCAAGAGCTGAAGAAAGGAATTCTCTTCTTTTCCATCTGCCGGAAAAGGAATTTTCGTTGGTTGGTCGTAAAGGCATTGGTTATCGTTTATGAACTTAAAAATAAAGAATTAGTTCTCATGATACCTGGCAATTTTACATTACAAACGACTTAACTTCGGTACTTTTCAGACAAACTCACGGATAAACTCTATGAACACCAATCTCCTAAAAACAGCCATTTTCTTTTTTCTCAGCTATATTTCCGTTTCAACCTGCCAGGGTCAGGAAAAGACTTCGGGAGAGAAGGACAAACAGGGGCCTGCCGTGATCGGCTATTATGCGGGAAAGAATGCGGCGCTGGATAGTTTTGCCACAGACAAACTTACCCATATCATTTTTAGTTTTTGTCATTTGAATGGAAATCGCCTTTCCGTTTCCAATGCCAATGACAGCACCATTATCCGTCATATGGTCACTTTAAAGGATAAGAACCCGGGTTTGAAAGTCATTCTTTCCCTTGGCGGATGGGGCGGATGCCGGAGTTGTTCGGAAGTTTTTGCCTCCAAAAAAGACCGCAGGGCATTCGCCCGGTCTGTAAAAGAAACCGCAGCGTATTTCCATACCGATGGGATCGATCTGGATTGGGAATATCCAGCCCTTACCAATGTACCGGGCTATCCTTTTTCTCCGGCGGACAAGGATAATTTTACCGATCTGATCAGACAGTTACGGAAAAAATTAGGGAAACAGCAGGAGATCAGTTTCGCAGCGGGCGGGTTTACCAAATATCTCCAACATTCGATCGACTGGAAAAAGGTCACACCCCGGGTAAACTATATCAACCTGATGACCTACGATCTGGTAAACGGATACGATACTATATCCGGCCATCATACTCCTCTTTATTCCACACCCCAACAGGTCGAGTCTACTGACAATGCAGTACGTTTCCTCGATTCAGCAGGAGTTCCCATGAGTAAACTGGCCATCGGCCTAGCCTTCTATGCCCGGATCTTTGAGAACGTGGATAGCGTAAATAATGGGTTGTACAGGCCCAGTCGTTTTAAAAAAGGAGTGTCCTACAAGGACCAGGCAACGGTTCTGTCCAAAGACAGCGGGTACGTCTTTCATTGGGACCCTGTAGCACAGGCGCCCTACATGTATAATGCCCGGGAAAAATTCTTTGTCACCTATGACGATACCTTATCCGTCAGGCTGAAAACGCAATATGCTCTCGACAAAGGCCTGGGAGGGATCATGTTCTGGCAACTTCCGGAAGACCTTTTCAGGGGTGGATTGCTGGATGTCATCGATAATACCCGAAAAGAAGGACTCAAAAACCGCAAATAACAAGGATCCGCCAAGCCAGCCAGCACACAATGAGGTGAAATTCCTTTTCCTCACAGTTCTACATCTTCCTGACTATCATGGAGATGTAGAACTGGTCCTGTTATACACCTATCTATTTCCTGCAGGTAGCAACCATTAACAATTCATTTGCGTATTTTCCAAACAGGTACAAGTAGTTTGCGCGTTTATATTATTACACATTCTAATATTGCACATCCCATTTGATCGCAGGAAACACGCAAATACACGCTTTGATTGAGGGTTGCCGTCTGAATGACCGGGCAAGCCAAAAAGAGCTATACTATATGCTCAAGGACTATGCTATGAAAATATGTTATCGCTATCAAAATAACCTTGAACAAGTGGAAGAGATCATGAACGAGGGATTTATCAAACTTTTTAAAAATATACATCAATTCGAGGAATCACGGCATGCCGATATAGTAGCTTCCATGAAAGGATGGTTCAAACGCATTTTGATCAATACGTGCATAGATCATTACCGGAAGAACGCTTCTTATATCAATGGGCAGATGCTGTCAGAGGACGCGGAGAATATCGCCGATAAACAGGAGACGGGGCTGGATGTGTTATCCTATAAAGAGATTATTGAAGCTATCCGTCTGTTATCGCCCGCCTACCGCACCGTTTTCAATTTATTTGTCATAGAAGGATTGACTCATGAAGAAATAGCCAACCATTTGGGTATTTCCGTCGGCTCTTCCAAATCCAACCTATCAAAAGCCAGGGAGAACTTACGGAAGATCCTGACCAAAAAAACTGACCAGCAAATATATGTTTAACCTATCCGACAAAGAACTTGACCGCTTAAGCAGGGAAGCGGCCCAGGAATATGACCCGGGTTCCCTTTTAGGTTCCCGTTCCTGGGAAAACCTGGAAGGGTGCCTGGATAAGGAATTAGGTAGGTTCAATCCGGGTACGGGTACAGGCCCCCTGCGCGGGTTCCGCCGTTTGCCGTTTTATTTTGCACCTGCGATTCTGCTTTTGATAGGCGTATCTTACCTTCTTATAAAACCAGGAAAGAATAACAAACCGTCTACAGCTTCGGCCGTACCACATTCGACTTTACCACAAATTAATCAGCAGGAGTCCACAGGTAGCCCGCCCGGCCGCGGATCTTTATCTATTGTAAAAGCCGGCCAACCGGCAGGAGCAAACGCTGATCTATCACCAAAAACTACAGACCATACATCTAACTCTACTTCTGAACCGGATAAATCTGAGACTGACCTAAACCATTCGGCAGCCGGCCTTAACAGGGGAAATGCAGCCGCCGCAGGCCATCCGGGTATGGAAGACCGGACAAGGGAAAACTTAAGCAGAGGAACAGTATTTACCGGAAAGTCAAAGACTTTCCCAGGCAATAATTCTAAACCTGCTTTACCGGGAGAAACTTTCCTCAAACAGGAAAAAGGAACCAAAAACAGGAAAAATGGTCAGGGAAACAGGCATAATCCGATCATAGTGTCCGGTGAGCAGGCTGACCCGATGCAGGATATTATGGAACAGAAGAATGGAATAAATATCCGTGACCATAAGATTCAGGATAATAATACCAATAATAGCAATAATAGTAGCCCTGTTCAAAAAAGGGAAGCCCTGCGGTCCGAAATAACGGCAGGCAGCTCTTTATTACGCAGACCCCGGGTCGATGATTCAGCCTTAAGGGCATTTACCGCCATAGCTCCCCCTATCCCTGCAGACAAAAAGAAGGAAGGGCTGCATATCAACCGGACTTTACAATTCGGTGCGCTCCTTGCGCCGGATTTTTCGTCGGTTCAATCGCAGGCAGGGGACAAACCTGGCAGCTCTTTTGGAATAACTGTGGATTATCAATTTGCCCCCAGATGGTACATAGGTTCGGGTCTTCTTTATTCCAGAAAAAACTATTCTGCCAAAGCAGGAGACTACCATGCTCCTTACGATTTCTACCAGGCCAATAACCTGCATAATGTAAATTTCATCAAAGGGTCTTTCCACATGCTGGAGATCCCCCTGAATATCCGGTACGACTTCAGTGTGGTGAACAATACGACCTTTTTTGTAAGCGGTGGTGTATCCTCCTATCTTGGAACAAGTGAAAAAGCAAATTATTATTACGATTTTTTTGGCATCGAGACCTGCCGTCCATTCGAATATCAGCTGAATAAACCCTATCTGTTCTCTGCCGCAAATTTATCCCTCGGCGTAGAAACGGGGATCAGCAATGATCTTTCCATCCAGGTGGCCCCTTATATGAAACTTCCGTTAAGCGGAAGCGGTGTTGGGTTTGGCCAGGTGAGAATGAGCAGTATCGGGATCAGTTTTTCACTTAAATATGCGCCTGTATTAAGCCGGAAAAGGCATTAATTTTCTGTTATCATTCCCTATTTTTCTACTATGCATTACCGGAACATTCAGCTTTTTACGTCGAACCAGACGGGAGTCTCATTATTCCAATCCCCGTTATAGTTAATCACCAGTTCCTCCCCGGCTTTTACCGGACGGACTGTTTTTACAGAGATCAACTGTTCGTCATAATCCATCGAGTACTCGCAATTGGAGTTATAAGCATGGTTATACAGGGGAATATAACCCAGCGCCATGCAGCAAAGATCCTGGTCATGCCCCCATTCAAAAATATAATCGTGTAACAGAGTCTGGTCCAGTAATTTTCGTTCTTCGGTCCCCATAACAATCACTGGAGATTTTTCAATTATCGTTTCCGGATCGATATCTGTATTCGTGAATACTCCCCTTCCTTTCTGGGGCGTCGGGGCAATTACAAGGTTCGGTAAGATCATCCGCTAAGGTGATTTAAACCGACAAGTTACCATTTTAAGCGTATCCGCATATAGCGGATTTGAGAATTTTGATGTAGGTTTGGCCTATGCCTTTAGATCATGAACAGGATACGCCGAAGGAACAGTTCCTGGAGATCACCCAGTCGGAAGACGTATTGCAGATCCGGGAATTCCTGAACAATCAAAATATCAGTGATGTCGCGGAGTTGATCAACGATTTCCCGGACTACGAGAGCCAGATCATTGGAAACATGAGCACCCATCGGGCTGCCAGTACCTTCAAGATCCTGGATGTCTCCACTCAGAAAAGGATCATTCAGGAGTTACCCGCCTTTAAGTCTGCGGAGTTGTTGAATGATCTTTCGGCGGATGACCGGACCTCCTTCCTGGAAGAATTGCCCAGCGAAGTGGTCAAGGAATTGATAAAGACCCTGGACCCGGAAGAAAGAAAGATCACCCTTTCGCTGTTGGGTTACCCGGAAAGCAGCGTAGGCAGACTGATGACCCCGGATTATATAGCTGTCCAAAAGGATTGGACTGTAAAGGAGGTCATTGAACATATACGGCAGGAAGGAAAGGACAGCGAGACCATCGATGTGATCTATGTGGTGGATGATAAAGGTTTTTTTATCGATGACATACGGATCCGGGAGATCATCCTGGCCAACCCGGAAAAAATAATAGAAGATGTGATAGACAACCGGTATGTTGCCCTGAACGTAAATGATGACCAGGAAACAGCCAGCCAGGCTTTCAAAATGAACCATCGCGTGGCGTTGCCGGTCCTGGATAATAACAAAGTATTGTTGGGAATCGTTACCATCGATGATGTATTGTGGGTTGCCCAGGAAGAATTTACGGAAGATATACAGAAGATCGGGGGTACTGAAGCATTGGACGAACCCTATCTGGAAATCCCTTTACTGAAACTTTTCAAAAAACGTGTCGTGTGGCTGGTCGTTTTGTTCCTGGGAGAAATGCTCACCGCTACAGCCATGGGTTATTTTGAAGACGAAATAGCCAAAGCGGTTGTCCTTTCCCTGTTCGTACCGCTCATTATTTCAAGCGGTGGGAATAGCGGCAGCCAGGCATCTACGCTGATCATACAGGCCATGGCGCTGGGGGAGATCAATATCGGCGATTGGTGGCGGGTTGTACGGAGAGAGATCCTGTCAGGTCTTTTACTGGGAACCGTACTTGGCATTATTGGCTTTACCAGGATAATGCTTTGGAACCAGATATTCCACACCTACGGGATACATTCCATGCTGATTGCTACCACCGTGGGGTTTTCCCTTGTCGGAGTTGTTCTCTGGGGTACGCTGGCTGGCAGCATGCTGCCGATCGTACTAAAAAAATTCGGGGCAGACCCTGCGACATCCTCCGCTCCCTTCGTGGCTACCCTGGTAGATGTCACCGGTCTGGTAATCTATTTCTCCGTTGCCTTTTTATTCATGCGGGGTGTCCTGCTTTAATGTTTTAACAACCATATCACCATTTTATGACATTGCACACCTATACCCTTGGGATAATAAAATGTTTCCTGGCAGGCTCTTTTTTGCTCCTTTCCCCGGCTTCCCGCAGCCAGGGGCAGCCCGGTAAATTAACCGTGGAAAAAATTATGCAGGACCCAAAATGGATAGGCACCTCGCCTTCCGGCCAGTATTGGAGCCGGGACGGGAAAATACTTTTTTTTAACTGGAATCCGGACAATTCCCTTCATGACTCTCTTTATTATATTACCAGAGAGGATCTTAGCCCGAAAAAAGCTCCTTATAGCCTTCAGCAAAACAGCCAGCGGGAGGAAAATGTCGTCTACAACACTGGCCGGACGGCCTATACGTATGCCAGGGACGGCGACGTTTATTGGGGAGACGCCAGGACCGGCCAGGAAAAAAGGATCACCCAAACTGTCGGGGATGAGCATTCCCCCCGTTTCTCCTTCCGGGATACCCGGATCGTTTATAACCGGAACTCCAATTTATTCGCCTGGGAAATAGCATCGAGTCTTACCCTCCAACTGACCAATTTCCAGAAAACCCCGGAGCCCCCGAAAATCGAAAAAAATGAAGGACCCGATACCCAGGAAAAATGGTTGCAACGCGACCAGTTAGAACTTTTTGATGTGCTGAGAACCCGTAAAACAAAAAAAGACCTGGGCGACTCCATCACGAAGAGCCGTAAACCCAGGGAGTTGAAACCCATTTATATTGATGACAAAACCCTCACCGAAATAAATATCAGCCCCGACGGACGATTCATCGTGTACCAATTGCTTAAAAATGCCTCAGGGGCAAAAAACACTATAGTACCCAGTTATGTAACGGAATCCGGCTTTACCCGTGATATCGCAAGCCGGACGAAAGTCGGGGCACCTGATGACAGCTATAGCACCTGCATATTTGACAGGCAGAAAGATACACTTATCGTTATTCCGACAGGGCAGATCCCAGGTATTTCGGATCTGCCGGATTATGTTAAAGACTATCCTTCCGCGAACACCGCAGTTAAGGATACTAATTCGTCCGGCAATCCCGGAATGGTTGTCAAAAAGGACAGACCTGTTATCATGAATGGCCCTTATTGGTCTCCAAAAGGCAACCATGCTGTATTGGATATACGATCACAGGATAATAAAGACCGCTGGCTGATGAATCTGGACGAGGCCACCGGCAAACTAAAGTTGGTGGACCGGCAAAGGGATGAGGCATGGATAGGCGGTCCGGGCATCGGCTATCATTTTGGCGGAAGCAATTGCGGCTGGATCGATGAAAATACGTTCTGGTACCAGAGCGAGACCAGCGGATACTCCCATCTTTACAGAGCAGATCTCGGCACCGGTAAAAAGATCCAATTGACCAGTGGGTCTTACGAAATTTTACAGGCATCACTTTCCATAGGCAAAAAACTTTTTTTTATCACCACTAATGAAGTGGACCCAGGGGAACAACAATTCTATCAATTACCCGTCGCCGGTGGCAAGTCCGAAAGGATAACTACCCTGCCCGGCGGTAACCAGGTAGTAGTATCGCCCGATGAGAAACAACTGGCCTTCCTTTATTCCTACAGCAACAAACCCTGGGAGTTGTATTTACAGGATAATAAGGCGGGAAGTCAGCCCAAACAGATAACCACAAAGGCCAGGAGTAATGCCTTTCTTGCCTATCCCTGGAGAGAGCCTGAGTTTATCACCTTCAATGCTGCAGACGGAGCCACGGCTCATGCCAGGCTTTACCGGCCGGGTACAGCAAATGCAAATACGAATGCAGGTAAACCTGCCGTCATTTTTGTTCATGGCGCAGGCTATTTACAAAATGCCCATAAATGGTGGAGTTATTATTTCCGGGAATTTATGTTCCATAACCTGCTTGCCGATAATGGATATACGGTATTGGATATCGACTATCGCGGAAGCGCCGGATATGGAAGGGATTGGAGAACCGGCATTTACCGGCACATGGGTGGAAAAGACCTTAGTGATCAGGTGGATGGGGTTAAATACCTGGTTGAACACGAAGGAGTGGACCCTAAACATATCGGGCTTTATGGAGGTTCCTATGGCGGGTTTATAACCCTGATGGCCATGTTCACCCAACCCGACGTTTTTGCAGCTGGTGCTGCCCTTCGTTCTGTAACGGATTGGGCCCATTACAATCATGGGTATACCTCCGATATCCTGAATGAGCCGGCGACCGACAGCCTGGCTTACCGGAGAAGCTCCCCCATTTATTTCGCGCAGGGGTTGAAAGGACATTTGCTCATGTGTCATGGAATGGTTGACGAAAATGTGCATTTCCAGGACATCGTAAGACTCACCCAGCGTTTGATCGAATTGGGGAAGAATGATTGGGAACTGGCTGTATATCCCTTGGAAGATCATGGATTTGCAGAACCCAGCAGTTGGACGGATGAATACAAACGGATATTCCGGTTATTTGAAACATATTTGAAAAAATAAACATAGCTCAATTGTTAAAAGCTTGCTATCCCGCGCTTTCTATGCGCTTTTCTATCAATTTATTCGTAACTTTTAAGGGATATTTTGCCTGAAAAAAAGCTTGATCCCCATTAAACTTTTTATGCGGGAACCTGTCTAAAAGGTGTCAAAATAGAATTTCTGAACAGCATAAAAGCCATAGTTATGAAAACACATAAAAAATGGTTGCCAGTCCTTTTCTTTTTTACCTTGATCGGTATGGCCGGTTATGCCCAGCGGGGCGGCGGACGTGGAGGAGGTGGCGGGGGCAATCGCGGAGGAGGTGGCGGGGGAGCAAGAATGTCCGCAGGTTCCGGTATGGGCGGGGGGAGATCTTTTAGTTCCGGAGCAGGAGCCGGCAGATCCTTTAGCGGCGGCAGCAGAACATATAGCAACAGTTACGGTGGGAACAGAGGTACCAGTTATGGAGGCAACAGGATTTCCAGTTATGGCGGATCGAGGGCATCCACCATTAGGGGAACCGGCAGTACAAGTTATGGGAACAGGCCCAATAGTTATGGTAACAGATCCGCCAGTTATGGGAACAGATCAAACAGTTATGGCAACCGGTCAACAAGTTACAGGGACGTTCATGGCAACGTCTATGGCCGGAGTGGAGGATATTATGGTGGCGGGTATCGTGGTGGCAACCATGGAGGAAATTATAGAGGGTACTATGGCGGACGGGGTTATTGTGGATGGGGATACGGAGATTGGGGCTATGAAGGATGGGGTCTTGGATTGGGGTTAGGATTCGGTTTGGGGTATCCCTATGGCTACGGCTATCCTTATTCACCTTATTATGGTTATCCACCGGTGGTTATACAATCGGATCCATACCAGGATCAATATGATGCTCAGCCGGGTACGGATTATGAGGATCCGGCAGATCCTTATGATGATCAGCGGCATGATGATCAACAGCCGCCACAGTCAGGCAGCAACCCTGATAACTATAATCGTAATTATCATAATAACACTCAACAGGATCGGAGCGGCCAACCGGCCCCTCGTTATGATAACCCGGATTCTTTATCAAACAGACCCGGGACTAACCGCCCGACGTCTAATTCCCTTTCTGATGAAGACAGGGTTTGGGTAAAGGCACACTGGAAGAATACGTCCGATGGACGAATCTGGATCGAAGGATATTGGAAAAAATATTCCTGAGAGCCTTGCCTTAAGGGGCAAAAGGAGAAATATACTATTAATCTTAGTTATGACGTCCTCTATTAAATAGAGGACGTTTTCATTTAGATCAAAATATTTATATAATATTGCCCGTTGATAATCCAATAAAAATTATTCTATGTGTGGAATTGTTGCCTATATCGGACCCCGTGAAGCCTACCCCGTCATCTTAAAAGGACTCAAACGCCTGGAATACCGGGGATACGACAGTTCCGGAGTCGCACTCCTGAATAAGGACCTGCGGGTTTATAAGAAAAAAGGTAAAGTAGCAGAGTTGGAAGAGAGTTTGGTGGGAAAGGATCTGCATGCTCATGCCGGGATCGGTCATACCCGCTGGGCAACCCATGGTGAACCCAATGACCGTAATGCCCATCCCCATAACTCAGCCAGCGGCAAACTGGCCATGATCCACAACGGTATCATCGAAAACTACACCCAGCTCAAAAACGAGCTGGTCAAAAAAGGATACCAGTTCAAGAGTGATACGGATACGGAAGTATTGCTGAATTTCATAGAAGACATTCAACAGAACAATAATTGCGGGTTGGAAGAAGCTGTCCGGATCGCATTAAAAAGAGTGGTTGGCGCTTATGTTATCGTATTGCTTGACCGGGACAACCCCGACACGATCATCGCCGCAAGAAAAGGAAGCCCATTGGTGATCGGCATCGGCAAAGGGGAGCATTTTCTGGCATCCGACGCCTCCCCAATCATAGAATATACCAAGGAGGTCGTTTATGTGAACGACTATGAACTGGCTATACTGAAGGCAGATGAGTTGATCCTGAAGAATCTGGGCAATGAAAAACTGACCCCCTTTATTCAAAAACTGGATCTGGAACTGGCGGCCATTGAAAAAGTCGGATACGACCATTTCATGAAAAAAGAGATATTCGAGCAGCCGGATACGATATTCGACTGTTTGCGGGGCCGCCTCGATGCCGTCAAAGGCACGATCACCATGGCTGGCATTCAGAATAATATCGATCGACTTACGAGTGCCAACAGGATCATTATGGTTGCCTGCGGAACCAGTTGGCATGCCGGGCTGATAGCAGAATACATTTTCGAAGAATTGTGCCGCATTCCCGTCGAAGTGGAGTATGCCTCGGAATTCCGTTACCGGAACCCGGTGGTCCGTCCCGGAGATGTGATCATCGCCATTTCTCAGAGCGGAGAAACCGCAGATACGATCGTAGCGATCGAAAAGGCGAAAGAGAACGGGGCCTTCATCATGGGCGTCGTGAATGTAGTAGGATCTTCCATTGCGCGTATTTCAGACGCAGGAGCTTATACCCATGCGGGACCTGAGATCGGCGTGGCCAGTACCAAGGCCTTTACCGCTCAATTGGTTGTCCTGACGATGATCGCCTTGAAGGTCGCCAGGGAAAAAGGCACCATCGATCAAACCCGGTACATGCATTTACTGAGTGAACTGCATGAAATGCCGGGTAAAGTAAAAGAAGTATTAAAACTGGATGACCAGATCAAAGAATTAGCCAACAAATCAAAATATAAGGATTCCGGAAAAAAATCCGGCGGCGCTCTTTATCTCGGACGAGGGTATAATTTCCCGGTTGCCCTGGAAGGAGCCCTTAAATTAAAGGAGATATCTTATATCCACGCAGAGGGTTATCCTGCGGCAGAAATGAAACATGGTCCAATCGCTTTGGTAGATGAGCACTTACCAGTGGTCATCGTTGCCACCAAAGATTCTTATCATGAAAAGATCATCAGTAATATCCAGGAAATTAAAGCCAGGAAAGGGATCGTGCTGGCCGTTATCAGCCAGGGGGACGAGGTAATCGCTAAAATGGCCGATGATACGATCATGGTTCCGGAAGCCGATGAATTGGTAGCCCCCATGCTGAGTGTTATTCCGCTGCAATTATTCGCTTATCATATCGGCGTGGCCAATGGCTGTGATGTAGACAAACCAAGGAATCTGGCAAAAAGTGTAACCGTGGAATAACTCCTTTACCATGAATGAGATCAGGAAAAGCCCCATCAATTCTTTAGGCTATGACTTTATCGAAAGCGCCTATTTACCTAAAGGAAAAGACGAATATTATTTACGGGATCTTCAGAACAGGAATGTTACCGGTCACCGTCAACTAACGGCCTATGAGATAGAGGCCTTGGTTCGCAACCGGAATACATCCTCCAACTGGAACGACATTCTCGTTTCGGATTCATTTGCTCCTGAGCTGGTACAGAACTGCAAATTTTTTGGACTGATACGTATCGGCAAACTGGAGCCGTATTACCTGGAATTCCATAACCTCCGCCGCCCGGTTGGGCTTTATAACAGTACCGTTATCAGTTGCGATTTCGGGGACAATGTATGTATCGACAATACGAATTATTTATCGCATTATATTATCGGCAATGACGTCATGATCGTCAATACCAACGAACTGACGACCACCGATTATGCCAAGTTCGGGAACGGTATCCTGAAAGAGGGTGAAAACGAATCCATACGGATCTGGATGGAAGTATGTAATGAGAACGGAGGACGGAGGATCATCCCCTTTAACGGAATGCTGCCCGGTGACGCCTGGTTATGGAGCCGTTTCCGGGATGATGAAACCGTGCAAAACAAATTCAAAGCTTTCACGGAAAAGAAATTCGACAACAGAAGGGGCTATTACGGGAAAATCGGTGATCGTACCGTCATAAAAAATTGTAAGATTATTAAAGATGTATGGATCGGAAGTGATGCCTATCTGAAAGGTGCCAACAAACTGAAGAATCTTACGATCAATTCCTCCCCGCAAGCCAAATCCCAGATCGGGGAAGGATGCGAACTGGTCAATGGTATCGTAGGTTATGGCTGTCGGGTATTCTACGGGGTGAAGGCAGTTCGTTTTTTTATGGCCTCTCATTCCCAGTTGAAATACGGAGCCCGGTTGATCAACTCCTACCTGGGAAATAATTCCACCATCTCCTGTTGTGAAGTCCTGAACTCCCTCATATTTCCGGCGCATGAGCAGCACCATAACAATTCATTTCTCTGTGCGGCACTGGTCATGGGACAAAGTAATATGGCAGCAGGCGCTACCATCGGCTCCAATCACAATTCACGAAGCCCCGACGGAGAGATCGTTGCCGGGCGTGGATTCTGGCCGGGCCTTTGTGTCAGTTTGAAACACAATTCCCGGTTTGCCTCTTACGCTATCCTGGCAAAGGGGGATTATCCGGCCGAATTGGATATACCGATTCCTTTCGCCCTGATCAGTAATGATGCCAGTAAGGACGAATTGGTCGTTATGCCTGCCTATTGGTTCCTTCACAATATGTACGCACTTGCCCGCAATTCCTGGAAATACCTGGATCGGGACAAACGGATAGAGAAGACCCAATTACTCGAATTCGATTTCCTGGCACCTGATACCGTGAGTGAAATGACCGCCTCTCTTAAACAAATCAGTCTTTTCACCGGCAAAGCCTTTATCCTTCATTTAAAGCAAACCGGTCTTTCGGCACTATCGGGATCTTCCGGAAAAACAAACAAACATACGGAAGAAGAAATCCTGGCCATCGGTCAGGAACTTCTCGAAGGCCCCCAGGAAAAAGTGGATCAATTAGAGATCCTTGCCGAAGGTTTCGAGAACGGTGACCGGAAAGTGAGATTGGTGAAAGTTCATCAATCCTACCACATTTTTAAAGAACTGATTGTTTATTATACGGTAAATCAACTATTATCCCTTATCCGTTCGGAAGGAATTTCCGGCTATGATTCCTTGTTAGCTGCCTTACCGTCCAGGATATCCCTGGCTCCCTGGATCAATGCAGGCGGACAACTTATCCGGGAAACCGAATTACAAAAATTGCTGGAACAGATCCGTAATGGGAAAATAAAAGAATGGGAGCAGGTGCATCAATTCTATTCCAATCAGGGCGACCAATATAGCAGGGACAAGCTGGTCCATGCACTGGCGGCCCTGAAGGAAATGCAGGGAAAATCACTCAAACAAATGGGAAAAGAAGGCCTTCGGAATTTATTCCTCCAGGCCATTACCACCAAAGAATGGATGACCGCAGGGATCTATACTTCCCGGGCAAAGGATTATACCAATCCATTCCGTAAAATGGTCTATGAGTCTACCGAAGAAATGAATATCGTTGTCGGCGCCTTAGCCGACAACAGCTTTATCCGTCAGGAAAAAGAGGCCTTAAAAAAATACAGAAAAGAAGTCGGGACGGTTATCCAGAAATTTAAGCTATAAGCCAATTCAGGATTCAGTTCATCAATTAGATCCGGCCTTATTTTTTTCTGAAGAAGAGCCTCAGGGGAACGCCCTTAAAATTGAAATTTTCCCTCAGTTTATTTTCCAGGTAATTTTTATACGGCGTCTTAAAATCATCCGGGTAATTGGAGAAAAAAGCAAAAGAAGGAACCGCCGTATGCAATTGGGTGATGTATTTTATTTTGAGCGGATGTCCTCTGACCACCGGAGGGTGATAGGATTCCACAGCCTTGAGCATTACTTCATTCAACACCGCCGTAGGTACCTGACGTTGCCTGTTCTCATAAACTTCCAGGGCGAGTTCGATAGCTTTAAAAATACGGGTCTTTTCTAAAACCGAGATAAACAGAATAGGCACATCCGTAAAGGGAGCCATCCGCAATTTTAATTCCTTTTCATATTCTTTAGCCGTATTGGTCTCTTTTTCAACCAGGTCCCATTTATTGACCAGGACCACGATCCCCTTCCCTTTTTTGGCTGCCAGGCTGAAGATATTGAGGTCCTGTGCCGTGATCCCCTTGGAGGCATCCAGCAATAACATACAGACATCCGCTTCATCCATCGCCTTGATGGCCCGGATCACCGAATAGAACTCAAGGTCTTCATGGACCTTGGTCTTCCGGCGTATTCCTGCCGTATCGATGAGAATAAACTCTTTATTAAAAAGATTATAAGGCGTGTGAATAGTATCCCTGGTCGTGCCTGCGATATCACTCACGATCGTACGTTCCTGCCCGATCAAGGCATTCAACAGGGAGGATTTTCCTGCATTTGGCTGGCCGATAATGGCAAACTTTGGCAGAGGGCTTTCTTCGGGAATCCCTTTCTCGCTGATCAGATCCGTGATGGCATCGAGAATTTCACCGGTACCGCTACCTGACATAGAAGAAAGGAAAAAGATATTGTCGAAACCGAGACTGTAAAATTCGGTCGCTTCCAGCAAACGATCGCCGTTATCCACTTTATTGACCGCAAGAAAAACAGGTTTGGTGGTCCGCCGCAGGACATCCGCCATCGCATCATCCAGGTGAGTGATCCCTGTCGAGGTATCGACCATAAAAACGAGGGCATTCGCCTCTTCCACGGCAATCAATACCTGCTTTTTTATTTCTATTTCAAAAACATCTTCACTTTGGGGAACAAAACCTCCGGTATCGATCAGGTTAAAGGCTTTCCCGTTCCATTCCACGATACCATATTGCCGGTCGCGGGTTACCCCGCTGACATCATCGACAATAGCCTTTCGCTGTTCCAGTAAACGATTAAAAAACGTACTTTTCCCGACATTGGGTCGCCCGACAATGGCAACTGTAAATCCACTCATAAATTAATTTTTACCCCCACCCATTAATAACCGTATTCTTTTAAAAAAAGCTCACTATCCCTCCACTTCGGCCTGACTTTGACATATAATTCCAAAAAAACCTGTCTGTCGAGAAAAGCTTCAATATCCTTCCGGGCATCCGAACCCAGTTTTTTAATCATCTTGCCCCCTTCACCCAGGATAATTCCTTTCTGCGTCTCACGTTGAACGATAATATCTGCTCTTATTTTGGTCAGTGTTGTTTTTTCCTTGAACTCCTGCACCAGGACCGTAGCCTGGTAAGGAATCTCATCCCCATATAAAAAGAAGATCTTCTCCCTGATCATTTCCCCCACGAAGAATTTTGTCGGCAGATCGGTGAGATCGTCCCCCTCGAAAAAAGGATTCCCTTCCGGCAAAAAAGATAGAATCGTATCCAGCAAACCCGGAATATGCGTTTTTTTCAGCGCAGAAAGTGGGACCACTTTACGGCAATAGGGTTTGGCTTCAAAAAATTTAATCCCTTCCGTTATCGTTTCTGCATTTGCTTTATCGGTCTTGTTGAGCAGGATAATGGCAGGGGATTTTAATCGTAAGGCCTTGAATAATTGATCATTATCCTCCCAATTATCACCGATATCGACCAGTAAAAGGGATAGATCGGCATCCTCCAGTGAATTTTTTACCACCTGCATCATTTTTTCATGCAGTTTGTATTTGGGTTCGATGATCCCTGGTGTATCAGAAAAAATGATCTGGTATTCTTTTTCCGTGAGGATCCCTTTAATACGATGGCGGGTAGTTTGTACTTTAGGAGAGACAATGGCCAGCTTCTCCCCCATGAGCGCGTTGAGCAGGGTGCTTTTACCGGCATTCGGCTTACCAAATATGCTTACAAATCCAACTTTCATGTTTACATCCCTCCTTTTGCCGGCTTTCTGATTATTACAAAGATCGGACAAAGGATTTAAGCTGTGCCGGGCTTACGCCCTTTAATAATCCTGTCCGGGTTCAAGAAAAATAACCCGGCCCAGATTATTCTTTATTTAACTGCCTCCGGCAAACAGCCTCGGGCTTAATACGCCCTTTAATAATCCTGTCCGGGTTCAAGAAAAATAACCCGGCCCAGATTATTCTCTTTTTGATAACAGCCTCGGGCTTAATTAAGCCCTTTAATAAAAAAAGCCTCTCAAGAAAGAGGCCTGTTTGTTGCGAAGGGTGGGATCGAACCACCGACCTTCGGGTTATGAGCCCGACGAGCTACCGCTGCTCTACTTCGCGATGTGGACGGCAAAAGTAAAGGGATTTTTGTTCCTCACCAAATAAAGATGATTCTTTTGAGCAATCTTTTTGAAAATGAAGGCTTTACAGAAGGGTGCTTTTCAGAAAGAAGGGTAATTTCAGATTTTCCGTATCCGGTAAAAGGATTTTCCGATTACGTAAATGACTCCTTCGTAATCCCCTTTCTTTTGCAAAATGAAAAGAACAACTGTTGTTATTGGCCTTTCGCTGCTGGCCGTAACTGGAATACAGGCGCAGGTGTACCGAACCCCCGCCCAAAAACTAATGATTACCAGTGAGGATTCCTTAAATAATAATGCAGCAAAGAACAAAACAGTCATTTCCGGGTACGGAAGTGCCTTTTACCAACGAAATTTCGACCAAAGCCAATCCACGGTTACCCTGGAAAGGGCCGTCCTTTTTATAGGGCATCAATTCAATGAGAAAATTGCCTTCTTTTCCGAAATGGAGCTGGAGAACGCCAAAGTTACCGCCGGGGAAAGCGGTACCGGAGAGATCTCCATGGAACAGGCCTATTTAAAATTTAATCTTAATTCCAACCAATACCTGGTTGCCGGGCTTTTCGTTCCCAGAATTGGGCTGCTGAACGAGAACCATCTGCCTTCCAATTTTAATGGCGTTGAACGTCCGATCGTTGAAACCGTTGTTATTCCGGCTACCTGGCGCGAATTGGGGATCGGTTTTTATGGTTCTTCCGAGCGTTTACCCCTAAATTATTCGGTAGCTGTAGTAAATGGATTGAACAGCGAAGGATTTAATCATGGCGATGGTATCCGGGGAGGCCGTGCGGAAGGCAGCAGTGCCCTTGCCAATAACCTGGCCATTACCGCCTCCGTTCAATATTTATGGAAGGATTTTAAATTTCAGGTCTCCGGCTATATGGGGGGAACAGTTGGTTTAAGCAAACGAAGCGCGGACAGTTTGAATGTAGGGCTTCAAACCGGTGCCTTTGGCACCCCTCTTTATTTAGGGGAGGCAGACCTTCAATATGCGAGAAACGGTTTTTCGGCCAAAGCCCTGGTAACCTATATATCTTATCCGGATGCCGATAAAATATATAGTGCCTATGGAAAAAATGTAGCATCCGGCATGTACGGCGCCTATGCCGAACTGGCTTATGACTGGTTACATTCCAGACAGAAAACGCAGCAATTCATCAGCTTTGCCCGGATCGAAGCCCTCGATCTCAATTCAAAATTATCAACGGTACAAAAGAACCAGGACCAATACGACGGAACCTTAAAACAAACGCATCTGCTGATCGGTCTGGGTTATCTCCCTATACCCAATGTGGTCATTAAAGCGGACGTAAGGCTGCTGCATACCGGCGAACAAAACCCGGCGCTGGTCATCAACCCTGCCCCGAATGCATTGCCTTATAAACAAAATAATCAATTCCTGAATATCGGTATTGGTTATTCATTTTAAAAATTTATGGAACGCAGAGCCTTTCTTAAATCTACCTGTAATGCCTGTATGCTGGTGACGGCTGGTCTTATGCTGCCCGCCCTGACGGGTTGCGGTCCGGCTGCCTATCAGGTCATTCATACGGAGATCGTGAACGACCAGGTCGAGATTCCTTTATCAGCCTTCATCCAGTCGCCTCTGCAATTAGTAAAACCAAAAGGGTGGTTTTATACCATAGCCGTGCGAAAAAAAGAAGACAATACCTATTCCGCTCTGTTACTCAAATGCACCCATCAGGACAATCAGCTAATCGCCTCAGGCAATGGGTATAGCTGCAGTCTCCATGGAAGCGCCTTTAATAAAGAAGGGAAGGTAACAAAGGGGCCGGCAGAAAGAGCACTCAAACAATTTGAGACCACCTCCGGCCAAAACAATTTATTAATACATCTTAAGGCGTAAAAGACAATAAAATAATCATCTGATATTAAGAATCATCCATTTATAATAATCATCATTTAATAAGTAGCAGCAGCATGAAAAAATTACTCCTTTCGGCCACATCACTATATTGTTTATTTGCATTATCGTCTTGTAGTAAGTCTTCTACTACGGACAATTCACAGAGTTTCGTGTCCATCGAAACCGATGTCATCAATAATTTCGTCAACAATACAGCGCTGCCCCAATATCAGGCCCTTGTAACGGCCGGAACTAATCTTAACACCAGTATTACCACCCTGAATACCAACCCTACCGATGTCAATCTGCAGGCAGCACAGGCATCCTGGAAAGCAATGCGAACAATATGGGAAAGATGTGAAGGTTTTTTGATCGGACCGGTAGAAAGCGGCGATTATGATCCAAATACGGATACCTGGCCTACGGATTATCGTCAAATGGATTCCCTGTTGACCAGTGCCAATCCGCTTGCAGAAACGGATATTCAGAATCTTCCCCAAACGTTAAGGGGTTACCACCCTATCGAGTACCTGATCTTCGGGGAAGGTGGCAGCCGTAAGGCAAGCGAGCTGGATGCCCGGAAAAAACAATACCTGGTCAGCCTGTCGGCAGATATGCTGAATAACAATGTGAAGCTTTTACTCTCCGATTGGACTTCCGCCCCTATCAATTATGCAAATTCCATCCTTACCGCAGGAACCGGTAATACGGTATATTCTTCCAAACAGGCCTTCTTCCTTGATCTGGCAGCAGATAATGGAATGGCAGGCATTTGTAATGAGGTAGGGCAGCAGAACGAAGACGGTAAAATGTATAATCCTTTTTTCACCAAGGATTCGTCCCTGGCCGAATCTCCCTATTCCGGCAACAGCCTTATCGATTTTAAAAATAATATCGTTGGCGTTCAGCAGGTTTATTTGGGTCTGAACGGAGGTAAGGGAATAAAAGACCTGGTTGCTGCAAAAAATAAAGACCTGGATAATAAGATCCAGGCCGCTATAACCGCAGCAGTCAATTCCTTCGACAATATCAGCGGCGCCGACAACATGCGTTTTGAACTAGCGATCTTTCAGCGCAGAACACAGATCCAGACGACCATGACCCAGTTGAACGCCTTACAAACGCTGCTGGAGACTGACCTGGTTAATTTCATCAAACAGTATGTAAAGGATTAGTTCCTCTTTGATTTATCAGATACCGGCGAAAATCGAAACACCGGCAATAATCGAAATACCGGTAATAATCGAAACACCGGCAAAGACATTAAAAACAAGAAAGAAAAGTGAAGAAGTTCTATATCGTTATTGCATTGGGTGTACTTATGTATGGATTCAGCAGGTGCAATAAGGCCGGTGTTTTTCCGGAAGACAGTTATGATGACCGTATGAGCGGTGGTTCATTCACTACCCTGAACGAATCGACCCAGGCTTTTAAACAGGCTATCGATGGGCTGAGCGAGAGGCAGGAAAGAGTGCATACGATAGGGGATGGTACCTTTGACCAGGTTTTTGTCGCAGCCCCTGCCCCTCATTTTGGCGGTCTTGGGCCCGTCTTTAATAATCTTTCCTGTGTCAATTGCCATCGTAATGACGGGGGAGGATTCCCAAGTACAGGCTCATCCAATTCCGGTATGTTATTAAGGATCAGCATTCCCGGTATGGATGCACATGGGGGCCCTCTCCCAGCCCCTGGCTTCGGAGGGCAGATCCAGGATCAGGGCCTTTTAGGCATCCCTGCAGAGGCAAGTGCATCTATCAGTTATGCTGATCTTCCCGTCACCTATCCTGATGGCAGTATCGTAACCCTTCACAAACCTTCTTATGCCTTACAAAATTCTTATATCCCACTGCCGGCAGGTTATATGTTATCCCCGCGATTAGCGCCTCGTCTGGTGGGATTGGGTCTGCTGGAAAATATTCCCGAACAGACCGTTCTTTCCTTTGTCGATGCCGGAGATAAGAACGGAGATGGAATTACAGGGAAGGCCAATTATGCCTATGATGTTTATACAAAAAAAACCGAGCTTGGGAGATTTGGCTTGAAGGCAAATACCCCAACTCTTATTACCCAGGTGGCGACCGCTTATCAGCAGGATATGGGTGTGACCAGTTATGCACAAATTCAGGAGAGCGCCTTTGGCCAATCACAAATGGACTTTATTAACAAAGACGATACCAGCCCGGAATTAGTCGACACTCTTTTGAATTATGTGACCTTTTATGTACAAACATTGGCTGTTGCTGCCCGCAGGGACGTCCTGGATAGTATAAATAAAAGAGGGGCCGTCCTTTTTAACCAGGTCAATTGCTCCGGTTGCCACCGCCCGACCATGCAAACTGGCGTCAATCCGGCCATCAATTTAAGCAGTCAGCGCATTCATCCTTATACCGATCTTCTCGTCCATGACATGGGAGACGGGCTGGCTGATAACAGACCTGATTTTTTAGCTGCCGGAAAGGAATGGAGAACAACCCCTCTTTGGGGCCTGGGATTATTGGGCAAAACAAACGGGGGAACTCCATATTTCCTGCATGATGGAAGAGCCAGATCGATTGAAGAGGCAATATTATGGCATGATGGCGAAGCATCCCGTTCCAAACAACAGTTCATGCAGCTAGGTCAGGCGGACAGGGCCGCATTATTGAAATTCTTATCTTCTTTATAAAAAACCGGGGTTAACTTTTCTTTGATACATTGCTGGCCCCGCTGGAATGGAGATCCCTGATAACCCCATCACCTTTATAATAAATACTGCTGGCTCCGCTGGCGTGGGCATTTAATTCCTTATTCACGGTGATCCTGATATCCGAAGCCCCTGAAGCATGAGCCGAACAATTTTCGGTTGCCAGGTCATAGGCTTTAACATCGCTGGCTCCCGAAGACTGGATCGTTGTCAGGTTAGCTACGGTTCCGGTAATCTGAGCGTCTGAGGCTCCGCTTTGATTGATATGCAAATCGGTTACCTTCACGGCTCCCTTAAAATCACTGGCCCCCGATAAAGTAAGATCCAGGCTATTTCCGGAAATAACCCCATCCACATAAATATTACTGGATCCCGATGCCTTTAGCTTGTTCAGCATAGTGAAAGATATATAGGCTTTCATTTTTTTATTGCCGCCCGACCAGGACCAGCCCTTACTGTCAACCCATATCTTTAATATTCCATCCTGCACTTCCGTCCGGATGCGATCCCTCCACTCAATATCTTTTGCACTTACGGCTACCGTTTCCTGGTCTCCCTGACTTAAATACAGATCGATCGCATTGGAAACCTGTATTCCATTAAAATTTTTCACATTCCTCAGTTGAACATTCGGGTCATTGATAATGGTCTTCTGTGCCAGTACAGGCAAAAGAGCCACAATGCCCAATAAAAAAAAGCTTACCCGTTTCATAATATCTTTTGAAATTTATGGATCATCTTCTCGACACGCTGCCGCCGCTTCCTGTATGTACTTCTTTGATAACACCGGCTCCCAGGTAATTCACATGTCCCCCGCTATGGGCGGAAACGGCCATTTCCTTCTCTACCTTTATCTCGATCCTCCCTCCGCTGCTGGCGTTTACCGTACAATCGTCTACCTGAAGATCAAAACCCTGAAGGGAACTTCCGCTACTGGAGGAAGCTTTCAGATGGCCCGCTGTTCCGGAAATAAGCGAGCGGGCTCCGCTGCCCTGATCGATCGTCAGGTTCCCAACCTCCACTTTCCCCGTAAAATAGGCGCCGCTGGATAAATCCATGTCTAAATTAGTGGATTTAAGCGTTCCATCAACATCCACATGAGCCCCCGAAGATGCCTTCAATCCGTCAATAAGGCTGTTGGATACATAAACCTTCAACTCTTTCCTGTTCATATCGCTCCAATTAAACCCCTCATTATCATAATAAATATGCAGTACTCCTTGTTTTACTTCCGTCCGGATCCTGTTTCGGAAGGAAGGCTCCGAGGCACTGACGGCAATCGCTTTTGTTTTTCCCTGGGAAAGGTACAAATGAATACCGGTAGAAACCTTTATAGCGTGGAAATCATCCACCTCCCTCACCTGGGCATTGGGATCGTTTACGATCGTTTGTTGTGCCTGAGAGATGGAGAAAGTGCAAAACGCTGCCAGCGCAAAAAACAAATTTTTCATGGTGTTAGCAATTTTTTTTTTAGATATCCGGTATGGTTTACTTCTTTGATAATACGGCAACCTAGCTTTTTTTGCTAACGCTGCTGGATCCGCTGGAATGCAATTCTCTCATCACCGCCTCCCCCTTATAAAACACATCGCTTCCCCCGCTGGCATGAACGCTCAGCTCTTTATTGGCCGTGATATTGACATCGCTTCCTCCGCTGGCTTCCACATGACACTCCGAAGTCAGCAAATCATAGCCGTGCAGGTCGCTTCCTCCGCTGGCATGAACGGATAAGATGCTGGCCGTACCACTGAGGAACAGATCCGATCCACCGCTCTGAACGATCGAAAGATCCCGGATGGCTACCTTTCCTCTCAGATCGCTCCCTCCCGAAAAGGCCAGATCAAGCTTATCCGTCCTCAACACTTCTTCCAGGAATACATCTGATCCGCCGGAAGCACGGAGGGCATCCAATTCCCTGACCGAAACGTAGGCCTTTAATTTCTGGTTGGAATGAAAACCCCATCCCATTATGTTTTGTTCTATATAGATCTTTAATACGCCATTCTCCACTTCCGTCCTGATCCTATCCCTGGCCTGGGTGGAGGCGGCGCTGACGACAACTTTTTCACCGGTTCCCTGACTCAGATACAGGTCTATTCCACTGGAAATCTGTATGGCATGAAAACCTTTTACTTCCCTTGCCTGGGCATTATCATCCCTGATGACCTTATCCGCTTGTGCATAAAGCAAAATGCCCGTCAGGCCAAAAGCCACGAACAAAACTCCTTTTTTGAAATATCCAAAGAAAATTGATTTCATAACCGGCAGTTTAAATTTTGTTTTTTTAAAGAAATTCTGTTTAAAGACAATCTTTTTAAAGACACCCCCTGTTTAGAAATGTTGCCTGGGATGAATAGCCGGACTCCTTTTCTTGTTGCCTGGTCTTTAAAGACGACCCAATTATGGCCCTTGGTTGGACGATCGGGGTAAAGGGAATGTTACACCCTAGCTGCAATATTCTTATCTTTGCATCCGCTTCGGATGGTAAATCATTTACTGTCAGGAGCTTTTCTCAGATTCCTCGGGGTGCTTTTTCGCTGATTAGCGGATGGGCTGAGATGATACCCGTAGAACCTGATCAGGGTAATGCCTGCGCAGGGAAGGTGATTAAAACAATTTATTTCTCCCTTTTCAGCATTCCCCCAATTAAATAATTATCCGGTTAAACGTATTTTATCAGGGGTTTCTTCAAAAACACAGGGATGAAAAAAAATCTATTAGTACTCTTTTTTGGTGCCGCGTTCTGTATTGCTGACTTTCAGATCGTTATAGCACAGACCGGATCCGGATTTATTAATCAGGGAGGGATGGTTACGGATTCCCTAAGCGGGGTAGCTCTCGCAGGTGCAACCGTTGAAGGCGGTTCCATCGGTACCGTTCAGGCGGATGGGAATGGACTATTTGAATTCAGACATATCAAACCAGGTTCCTATTCCATCCGGGTCTCCAATATCGGGTACGCCCTTTTTTCCCGCGTACTCATCTTCAGCGGCGCTACATCCGCCAACCCGGTGCCCATCCCCATGACACGTATACCGTTATTTATGCAGCCAGTCGAAATCAAGGCCCTGCGGGCAGGTGAAAAGGCGCCCTTTACCAAGACCGATCTTACCAAAAAACAGATCGAACAACTCAACCTGGGACAGGACCTTCCTTTTTTGCTCAATCAAACCCCTTCGGTGGTCATCAATTCGGATGCTGGTAACGGGATAGGGTATACAGGTATCCATATACGGGGTACAGATGCCACCCGTATCAATATGACCCTTAATGGTATTCCTTATAACGATGCAGAATCGCAGAGCATCTATTTTGTGGATCTTCCCGATTTTGCCTCCTCCGTGAACAGTATCCAGATCCAGCGGGGAGTAGGCACATCCTCCAATGGGGCCGGGTCATTCGGTGCCACCATCAATTTTTCCACGAATGAATTCAATGAGAAGCCTTACGGGGAATCCAATAACACGATCGGCTCTTTTAATACCTGGAAGAATACTATAAAAGTAGGGTCCGGTCTGATTGACGGTCACTTTACCATCGATGCCCGTTTGTCGAGGGTCAGCAGCAATGGTTATATCGACCGCGCAAACAGCGATCTTAAATCCTTTTATCTGTCCACGGCCTGGTTGAACGAACATTCCTCCTTACGATTGAATGTCATGTCCGGAACGGAAAAAACCTACCAGGCCTGGAATGGCATTCCCAAGGCCAAACTCTTCGGAGATAAAGCGGCCCTGGACAAACATTACCAGGACAATCTGGGAACCTTATATTACACACAGGGGGATTCCCTGAATTTATATAATGCCAACAAACGGACGTACAATTATTTTACCTATAAAAACCAAACGGATAATTACCAGCAGGATCATTACCAATTATTCTTCAATCATCAGTTCAATGAAAAGCTATCTTTTAACGCCGCCGGTTTTTTAACCAGGGGCCGGGGATATTACGAAGAATACAAACCACAGGCGAATTACTCAGGTTACGGGCTGACCGGTCCGATCACCGGCAACGATACCCTGATGAGCACCGATCTTATCCGTCAGCAATGGCTGGATAATTATTTTTACGGAGGAATTTTTTCCGTTCAATATAAGGATCGCCAGACACAATTGACCGCCGGCGGCGGTTGGGACAGGTATGACGGGAAACACTATGGCAATATCATCTGGGCCCAGGGTGGAAATATCCCGAAAGATTATCAATACTATAACCTGCCGGCACATAAAACGGACTTTAATATCTATGGGAAATGGCAGCAACAACTGACGGATCACCTCTCTACGTTCGCGGATCTTCAATACAGAAGGGTGAATTACGACCTGCAGGGATTCCAGGACAATCCATCCCTTATGATCAAAAAGAACTATGATTTTATAAACCCCAAGGCGGGTATAACCTACACCAATCATGGTTCCCAGGCCTACCTTTCCTACTCCCGGGCAAGCCATGAACCCAACAGGGGCGACTTTGAGGCCAACCCCGATCAGCAGCCCAAACCGGAAACCCTGAATGATTTTGAATTAGGGTATGAGAAGAAAAACAATCGCTCTTCATGGGGAGTCACCGCCTACTATATGGTTTATAAAGATCAATTGGTCCTGACGGGTAAGATCAATGATGTGGGCGCTTATACGAGGACTAATATCCCGGATAGCTACCGTTTCGGTATCGAACTGCAGGGTAATACCCGGATCGCGGATTGGGTGGGCATTTCCGGAAACCTGGCCCTGAGCCGGAACAAAATAAGGAACTACACAGAGTTCGTCGATGATTATGATAATGGGGGACAACAAAAATTCTCTTATGCCCATCCGGACATCGCCTTTTCTCCGGACATCGTCGGCAGCGCGGTATTGCAGTTTTTTCCTCTTCCTCATTTTGAGATAAACCTTCCCGCCAAATATGTAAGCAAGGAATACCTGGATAATTCACAAAAGGAAACCCGGAAATTAAACGAGTATTATGTCCAGGATCTACGCCTGCTTTATACCCTGAAATTTCCTTCACTGAAGGGGATAGATCTGATTTTCCAACTGAACAATGTATTCAACAAAAAATACGAACCTAACGGGTATACTTATGGTTATTTTTACGGGGGCAGCCTGATTACAGAGAATTTTTATTTCCCCATGGCAGGGACCAATTTTATGTTCGCTGTCAATATAAAATTCTGACATTCTCAGGGAAGTTTTTGTAAATTGGTTGGATAAGCTTTTACAACCAATCCCCTGTTTATGAAAAAGTTTGCCCTGTTGGTTTTTTTTCTGGCTTGCTGCGGATTATTATCCGGGTTACGATTGACCGCGCAACAACCCCCGTCCAAACGATCCATGCGTCCTTCCGATATCTACCGCCTTCCCATTCTCGGGGATGCCCAGGTTTCGCCCGATGGTAAATGGGTGGCCTATACCATTTCAACGGTAGACACAACCAGGGACCGCCGGAATTCGGATATCTGGATGATCAGCTGGGATGGCAGTCAGAACCTGCAGATCACCAATAGTCCCGAAGGTGAGTCCAAACCCCGCTGGAGCCCGGATGGGAAATACCTGTCGTTTCTTTCCTCCCGTCAGGCAACCGAGCCAACAGCGACGATCAAAGGAAATCAGGTCTGGCTGATGGACCGCAGAGGCGGCGAAGGCAAACGGCTTACCGAAATAAAAGGAGGAGTATCGGATTATGCCTGGAGTCCGGACGGGAAAAAATTACTGCTTACCCTTTCCGATCAGGAGCCGGAGGATACTTCCAAGGCCAAAACTACCAAACCCTTTGTAATAGACCGTTATCAATACAAAGAAGATATTGAAGGGTACCGTTATAAAAAATTATATACTCATTTGTATCTTTTTGATGCGGTTTCTAAAAAGACAGATACCCTGACCAGGGGAAATTACAATGAAGCGGGGCCAGTCTGGAGCCCGGACGGGAGCCGGATTGTTTTTGTGAGCAACCGGACAGAAGATCCCGATAAAAATGAGAACACGGATCTGTATGTCATAGAGGCCAAACCGGGATCGGCCTTACGTCAGCTAACCACCTGGAAAGGCACCGATAATTCTCCCAGATGGAGTCCGGATGGCAAATGGATTGCCTATACACGCTCCACTTCAGAAGCGGATTATCTTATGTATGACCAGCCTGTGTTGTGTATTGTTCCCAGCGGAGGCGGCGAAACAAAACCACTTTCCCTGACCCTTGACCGTCCGGTAGAAAATCCCCGGTGGACGGAAGATGGAAAGGACATCTATGCCCTGGTCAGCGATGACCGACAGAAATATGTAGCCCGGTTTTCGGCAGGCAGCGGACAAATGACAAAAATAGCTTCCGGACAGCGGGTCTTTAGTTCTATTGAAGCAGGTCCGGGAGGAAATTGGCTGGTTACCATGAGCGATCCCCGGTTACCTGCGGAGATCTATGCGCTGGAAAAAGGGGGCTCCCGGCGTCTCACTAAACAGATGGATAGTTTTGTGGACTCCCTATCCCTTGCCGCCGTAGAAGGGTTTAATTCGAAAAGTGAGGATGGCGTTGAGGTGTCCGGCATTCTCTACCGCCCTGCCGGTGTAGACAAAACCCGAAAACTTCCGCTGATCCTTTTTATACATGGAGGACCGGTCGGACAGGACGAATTCGGCTTCGATCTTAGCCGCCAAATGCTGGCCTCCGGCGGATACGCAGTTGCAGCGGTGAATTACCGGGGTAGCAATGGACGGGGACTCGATTTTTGCAAAATAATTTCTGCCGATTGGGGCAACAAAGAGGTTATCGATCTTCATGGCGCGGTCGATTACCTGGTTAAAAATGGGATAGCCGATCCGGAAAAATTAGGGGTCGGAGGATGGAGTTACGGAGGGATCCTGACTGATTACCTGATAGCTTCCGATACCCGTTTCAAGGCAGCCTGCAGTGGGGCCGGCACAGGTTTTACTTTATCCCTCTATGGGGTGGATCAATATATTTCCCAATATAACAATGAGATCGGAGCACCCTGGAAAAGTATCGACAAATACCTGAAAATTTCATACCCCTTGCTGAAGGCCGACAGGATCAGGACTCCGACCCTTTTTATGGCCGGGGAAAAAGATTTTAATGTGCCTTCTGCGGGAAGCGAACAAATGTACCAGGCTTTACGCACCTTGGGCATATCAACCCAACTGATCATTTATCCAGGACAGTTTCACGGAATAACTGTCCCCAGTTACCAGAAAGATCGTTATGAGCGATATCTGGCCTGGTATGGAAAATATCTAAAATGAAGATCTTTATCTTAATTCCCGATCCGGTCCTGCCAGGCAAGCATGCCCCCGGAAACGTTGGTTACGTTGGTAAAGCCGGCCGTCTCCAGGATCAGACAAGCCTGCCCGCTGCGATTGCCACTGCGGCAATAACAGATAACCTCTTTGTCTTTCCAGTCTTCGATGTCATCTGTCTGCATGGTCTGAACCTTGCCTAATGGCAGCAATATGCCACCGATATTAAATTCTGCATGTTCCCCCGGTTCACGGACATCAAGCAGATTCAGGGGTTCTCCTGCATCTATTCTGGACTTTAATTCTTCAACAGAGATCACTTGCATATGTAGTGTTTGTTTTACAAAGATCGGTAATTTATAAAAATCTAAGGGAATACCATTAATACCCGTTTCCTGCCGGTTGGCTTCTTGCGGAATCGACTTTACGTTCAGGTCTCTGTACACCAAGCCAGATATCGAGGGTTTGACCAGGGTGTATTCGATTCGCCCTTCCATCTTCGTTGAACTGTGGCGGGCTTTGCTTGCGGATAAACCCATCTGCCGTATCTCTTACATCCGGATCGGGAACTACCGAACCAAAGGCAAGATTTAGTGAATCGATCCTGGCTTTTGCCTCACGGTAACTCAATCCGAACAGATCCGGTACCATAAAACCCTGACCGCCGATTCCATTACCAAGCACGAGGGTGATGGGACTTCCCTGCTGGATCTGTGTACCCGGCTTGATCGTTTCTCCTTTATAAAGCTGATCCAGGACTGAATTTTTGGCAAAATCCGGCTTGAAAAGGGTATCCTCCAATCTTAAGCCATATTGACGAAGGATCATATCCGCATTCCGGAAACTCATAGATACCAGGTTGGGCATCTGAATAAATGGGGCCTGTGCACGGTTGATGGTAAGATAAACCGTACGATTTACTTTCACCAGGTTATCCGCCTCCGGAAATTGTTTGACTACCTGTAATGGAGCCATGGTATCGGAATAAACCGAATCCTGGATCTGCACCTCGAAACCCTGCGTCTCCAGGGTCTTTTTCGCCTGAGCATAAGGAATGCCTGTAACGACGGGTATTTTCATCGTTTTGCCGTGTTGGGTCAGCAGGGCCAGGGAGCCTAAAAACAGCAATAAAAGCAGCAGCAACAAACCTGCGCCAGCTAGTACATTGACCCAAAGGGGCTTAGAAGTTATAAATTTGAACACGCTGTCATTTTATTTAGGTAAAGCCTGTTATCAAGGCTATGTAAAATAAGGAATTTAATGATCCCGGCTCCCTTCTGCCCGGGTGGCCAGTGCGTCTTCGATAAGGGCAGAATAGAATTCTTTTAAGGTCCAGCCGGCAGCCTGTAATTGCTGGGGAACAAGGCTTGCCGCACTTTGTCCGGGAACGGTATTGATCTCCAGCATAAAAGGCTCCCCTTTCTCTTCATTATAAATAAAATCTATCCGCACCACTCCCCGGCAATTAAAGACCTGATATATCTTTTTGGCCGTAGCCCTTACCTTGGCTGCAATGGATTCCTCCACGACCGCTGGAGTCGTTTCCACATTAAGACCGGGCGTGTATTTAGCTTCAAAATCAAAAAACTCTTTTTTGCTCTTTACCTCGGTAAATGGAAGAGTAATTATCTCTCCTTTTGACCGGAATACCCCGATCGTGAATTCCCGGCCGGTAATAAACTCTTCTACCAATACCTGGTCATCTTCCTTAAAAGCTTTTTCGATAGCAGCGCCCAGCTGATCCGAGGGTGCATTCACTTTAGACATACCTATACTGGATCCTCCGTTATTGGGCTTGACGAAAACCGGGAATTTCAGGTGTGCGGTCATTTCATCGGGGTTCTCGAATCTTCCCTTGATAAAAAGGACGGAACGTGCCACATTGATCCCATTAAAGGCAGCCACTGCCACCGTGAATCTTTTATTGAACGTTAAGGCTGAAGTAGCTGCATCGCAACTGGTATAAGGTAAATTCATCAGGTCAAAATAACCCTGCAATTTCCCGTCTTCACCGGGAGTGCCATGGATACCGATCAGAACGGCATCAAAAGAGATCCTGCGACCTTCCAGTGTCAGGGAAAAATCATTTCTGTCCACTTTTACCTTTTCCCCGTTCTTTCCTTCATAGAACCATCCTTCCCTGGTAATATCGATCTTATATACCGTGTACCTGGTCAGGTCCAGGTTATTTTCAATGGTAATGGCGCTTTTATAGGAAATAACAGATTCACCGGAGTACCCGCCTGTAACAAATGCAATAGTAGGCTTCATGAATAAAGACAATTTTCAGCAAATAAACGAAAAGATCGCGGAATTATTTCTGTCTTTGGGCGCCGTTAAAAAGCTTTAACAGGTTTACCTCCTTATGGTGGTAACCATGAAGAAGGCTCCTATGAGTAAGGGTATTGATAATAAAAATATAGAGAACCAAAAAAAAGAAGAAGCAGGAAGAAAGAAAAGACAAAAAATAAAGGCTTTCAAAAAAGTAAAAAAGTCTTATAGAATAAATATCTTATTCAAGGGGGAATCTTATTCAAAGGGGAGTACTGAGGGGGCGTTGCCGCCTCTGTCGCTACATAACCGAGGTTCGCTCCAGTGGAGCGAAGCGTAACTGAGTTCCGTTCGTGGGAACGGGACGAAAGCTACGGGTGTAGCCCATACGAGCAAGGCTCAGATTTCTTGTGCCATGTGGGGCACATTTTCGAGGGAAAGCACATGGCACAAGAAAGGTGAAGGCATAATCTCCTTCACCCTTTTATGACGGGAAATATCACCCGCCTATTTTCATGTAGCTCTAGGCTACATTGGTAAACTTCTTAATTACTTCCACATCTTTACATCACTTCCACATAATCACAAATCATCATATGTAAAGTATGCGCTTTTTTGGAAATCTGCAAATTATTGCGGGGGTATTTATCCACAATTTTTTTAATATAAAGATTTCCTCCTGCAAAATGGATGACCTTCCAGGAGCCTTTTACAGATGCAAACGTTCCTTTTTAGCCATCAATTCGTCAACAGTTTCCTTATAAAGTTCGTCGGGAACGCAACAATCCACCGGGCAAACAGCCGCACATTGGGGTTCTTCATGAAAACCCTGGCATTCGGTGCATTTATTGGGAGTTATATAATAGGTATCCACGCTAACAGGCGCATTGCGTTGACTGGCATCCACAATAGTTCCATCCACGAGGGTATAGGAACCTTTTACGCTGGTCCCGTCTGAAATTGACCACTCGACGCCACCTTCATAAATAGCGTTATTGGGGCATTCCGGTTCACAGGCTCCGCAGTTGATACATTCTTCCGTTATTTTAATAGCCATATCTTTAAAATTAGGGGATTAATAAGATAATTTTGTACAGCAAATATAAAATGGATTTAATGAAGTTAGAACAACGGATTGATTTATTAGCTGAACTTGGCAATTATTGCCTGTCCGAAGAGGCAGGTTGGAGGGAAGCCAAACTGGAGGCCAGCCATAAAAACAAGTGGTTTACCCCTGAATTCATTGAAAATGCTGTAGTACAGATAGCGCGGGAGTACCTGCAAAAGGACAAACTGAAAGAATGGGCCAAACAATATGAATTGGAGAAAGTTAACCGTCCTCCCTTGAATGTCGGTCTGGTCATGGCAGGCAATATTCCATTGGTCGGGTTCCATGACTTCCTCAGCATTTTTATATCCGGACACCGGCAGACCATCAAACCGTCGACACGGGATGAAGTCCTGATACGGCACCTTACAGAGCGGTTAAGCAGCGCTGAACCGGAAGTACAACAATACGTATCCTTTGCCGAAAGGCTAAAAGGCTGTGATGCATATATTGCTACTGGCAGTGATAGCTCCTCGGTATATTTTGATTATTATTTCAGCAAATACCCTCACCTGATCCGTCGTAACAGGACCTCTGTCGCCGTTTTGAACGGCAGGGAAAGCAAGGGTGAACTGGAAAGCCTCTCGGATGACGTAAATCTTTATTTTGGATTGGGTTGCCGTAATGTCACCAAGCTTTATGTTCCCGAAAATTATGATTTCGTTCCTCTGCTGGCAGCATTCCGGAAGTACGATTATCTAAAGGATTACAGCAAATACACGCATAATTACGACCATCAGCTGACCATCATGATCCTGAATAAAAAGTTTTATATGACCAATGACTCCATTTTGTTATTGGAAAGTGAATCTCCCTTCAGTCCCATCAGTGTACTGCACTACGAATTTTATAAGCCGGGAACAGATCCTCTGCCCGCTCTTGAGGGCAATCCTAAGATCCAGTGCATCGTAGGACAACGGCAGGTGCCATTTGGAAAAGCACAGCAGCCTGGCCTGACAGAATATGCAGACGGGGCAGATACCCTGCAATTTTTGCGGAACTTATGAACAATTGACAGTTTATTAAATGTGTACGGTAATTGATAATTCTTGGCTCACTTGATTTTGCCGCTATTGGCAAAATGGCTATATTGTATTGATTCCCAAAGAATAAACAGCTAAGGTCCTTTTTTGGGAACCGACCATCTACGAAGGGCTTAGTAAATTATTTGTTAAACTGGCCCATTGGTAAGAACAGTTCTGCAAGGTTGGCGTTAATTTGTTATCGATAGGCATATTATTTGAAACATTGCCTGGCAGAACCTTGGTTCGCAAAACCCAACGGTGCAAGTAAAAAAGTAAACCCAAACAAGATTAACAAACAAGATTATGAAAGCAAAGCAAATAGTAGCGGTTATCCTGATCAGTGCTTCGACTGCAGTTGCTACCATGTGGGGGTATAATCACCTTACATCCGGTAAAACCTATGTCTATTCACAGGATAATTATTCACAGGATTCAGGCAAGGTACCTTCCAATTATGCCAAATTTTTTGAGGGCAACAACAAGACAGGATCGGGTCCAGTAGATTTCACCAATGCTGCCAGTGCGGCAATTCCGGCCACCGTGCATATTAAAACCAAGACCGTTCGTACGGTTAGTAATAATTTACCCAAACGAAATCCTTTTTCCGACCTTTTCGGGATTGATCCGGATGATTTTTTCGGTAACGGGAATGGAATGCGGTCCATGCCGGAAATGGCTTCCGGATCGGGTGTCATTATCAGTAATGATGGTTATATCGTGACCAACAATCACGTGGTGGACGGAGCTGATGAAGTAACCGTCACCCTGAGTAACCGTAAATCTTTTAAAGCAAAGGTAGTCGGCGCAGATCCCAGCAGTGATCTGGCTGTAGTAAAGATCGATGCACAAGGACTACCCTTCCTGCTTTATGGTAATTCGGATGATGTGAAGATCGGCCAATGGGTGTTAGCCGTAGGTTATCCCCTTACCCTTGAAACCACCGTTACGGCGGGTATCGTCAGTGCAAAAGGCAGGACCCTGGATATAAACCGCCGTCAAAGCCAGACTCCGGTAGAATCTTTTATTCAAACGGATGCTGCCGTAAACCCCGGTAATAGCGGAGGCCCCCTTATCAATCCGGAAGGACAACTGATCGGTATCAACTCCGCGATCGCCTCTCCTACCGGTTCCTATGCAGGATATTCTTTTACCATTCCGGTGAATATCGTAAAAAAGATTGTTAGCGATATCATGAAATTCGGAACTCCTCAAAGAGCCTTCCTGGGTATTCAATATCCCAGGGATAATATGAGTGAGGATCAGAAAAAAGAACAAGGAATCAAAGAAGGAGATGGTGTTTATGTAATGGATGTTACTCCGGATGGAGCAGCGTTTAATGCAGGCATCAAAAAAGGCGATCTGATCACCAAACTGAATAATGCAACCGTTCTTACCGGAGCGGAAATGGTTGGCCTGATCGCTACCTACAGCCCTGGTGAAAAGATCAATGTGACCTATAAAAGGGAAGGCAAAGATTTTACGGTACCCTTGGTACTGCGTAATAATTCCGGCACGACCTCTGTGGTAAAGACTTCTGTGATGGACAAACTGGGAGCCCAGTTGGTGACCCTTACAAAAAAGGATGCCACCAGCCTGGATGTCAAAGGCGGGGTTATCGTAAAATCGGTAACCGAAAATGGCCTGATGGATAAATCAAGGGTACAGGAAGGTTTCATCATCCTGAAAGCAAACGGGCAGGAAGTAAAATCGATAGAAGAATTTCAGAAAGTATTGGAAAAAGCTACCGGTACCATAAAACTGGAAGGGATCTTCTCGGGATACGAAGGAGTTTATACCTATCCTCTCCGGCTTTCCAGCGGTAACTAAAATAATGCCCCGGCAAATGAAATAGCTCAGCAATTAAAATAGCTCAACAAACAGGCAAAAGGCCGCCCCATTAAACCGGGGCGGCCTTTTAAATTCAGCAACTATTTTTTCTCCAGGACGGCAAATCCCCAGGCGGGCAATTCCAACGGCAAGGCCAAATCGGAATCGAAGGTCTGCCCGGTAAATATATCCTGGAACCGGCCATTTATTCTCTCCACATAAGGCAATACCCCATCCTCTGATTTAAGATCATCAGCACGCACAGCTATCGGATCTCCCGAAAAGTTAAGCAGCACAAGAACCTCGTCGCCACCCGAGCTGCGTAAAAAGGCAAAACAACGCTTATCATCAGGGGTTGCTGAGTTGATATGCAGACGAACCGTGATCGCCGCCGGGGATCCTGCCCTTAAGGCCGGGTTGCGTTTTCTTAATTCCAGTAATGCCTTATAAAACCCGTGCAACAGGCAATGAGCCGTCCAATCGATCTGATCCTTATCGAAGAATAATAGCCGTTTTACATTCGGGAGTTCCTGTCCGCTATAGATCAAAGGAAGACCGTTCCAGGTGCAGCATAGGACAGCAAAGGCTTTTGCTGCATCTCCCATCCGTTCGTACTCACTGCCGCTATGGGAATTCTCATCATGGTTGGAGGTAAAAAAAGCTCTGATAGCATCGGGAGGGAACATGGCAGAATAATACTGAAGTACTTCATCCAATCCATCCAGCCCGGATTCTTTTCTCCAGACTGCCTCCATCTTATGCAGGAATTTCCAGGTATAGGTGACATCGAATACTTCGTGATAGGCAATTTCTTCGCATTCCGCAAGCCAGAACAATTCTTTTAATTTGTCAAGCTCCGTCCTGCTTTCCCTCCAGAATTCAAGGGGAACCAGCATGGCCATATCGCATCGAAAGCCATCGATATCACACTCTTTGATCCAGAAAGCCATCGCTTCGATCATGGTTTTGCGAAGACCGGAATTATCATAATTAAGATCGATCACGTCTTCCCAACCATGGGCCTCATAAAAATTACCTTCACTATTTTTCCGGTAAAAATCCGGGTTTTCCCTGGTCCAGCGATGATCCCAACCCGTGTGATTGGCGACCCAATCGATAATGACCTTAAATCCCATTTGATGAGCGGTCCTTACCAATTGTTTGAAATCGTCAAGGGCTCCGTATTCGGGGTTGACCGAAGTGTAATCGGAGCAGGCATAATAACTTCCCAGGGTTCCTTTCCGCCTGTCCTGGCTTATCGGGGTTATCGGCATAAACCAGAGCACTTCAATGCCCATGTCTCTCAAACGTGGCAATTCCCGGGCAAAAGCCGAAAATGTCCCTTCCCGGGTATATTGGCGCAGATTGACCTCATAAATATTGGTTGCGGCGATCCAGCCGGCACGGACAAAAGGAGCACTCATCATTCTTTTTAAACTTTGCTTCAGCAGGGAAGATAATATTTATTCTTTTTACTTGGATAATTGCCTGCAGGCACCTATAGCTACTCAGCTATCTAGCTAGATAGCTGGATAGCTATTTTGCTGGCTAGTACGTACCTTTGTACCCGGGCAAACAGGAAGTTCTGCCCCCTTTACCTTTTAGTTCCGATCATAACATGAAGACCTTCAATGTTCCCATTATCTATCGCAGTCCGCTCATCACCGCCATAAAAAGCCGGCGCAAACAGCAGGACAAAATGAAGAAGGATTTTACCCCTACATTACTGGAGTTGGGTGGTTTACATATTTACCTGGCCCGTCATTTCGGATTCTGTTATGGAGTGGAAAATGCAATTGAGATATCCTTCCGGACAGTCGACGAGAATCCTGGCAAAAGGATCTTTTTGTTAAGCGAAATGATCCATAATCCCCAGGTGAATGCTGATCTGCAATCCAGGGGAATAACCTTTCTGCAGGATACGAATGGCCGGCAGCTGATCCCCTTCGAAGACCTGGATCAGGACGATATCGTCATTATTCCCGCCTTCGGGACCACCCTTGAAATTGAAAAAAAACTTCGTTCGATTGGTATCGCAACGGAAAAATACAATACCACCTGCCCTTTCGTGGAAAAGGTATGGAACCGCTCCTTTCAGATCGGTAAAAAAGAGTATACCGTAATCGTACATGGGAAACCCGGGCATGAAGAAACCAGGGCGACATTCTCCCATGCTGCGGCGGATACACCTACGGTAATTGTAAAAGACATGCAGGAGGCCCTCGAACTGGCTCTTTTTATAACGGGAGAAAAAGCACCGGGAAGTTTCTATGATCGTTTCAAAGGGCAATACAGCGAAGGTTTTGATGTGCAGAAAGACCTTGAGCGAATAGGCGTGGTCAACCAGACGACCATGCTGGCCAGTGATACTCAGGCTATCGCCGATTTTCTTAAACAGACGATGATCGATAAATTTTGTCTTACCGAATCTACCGTAGAGGAACGTTTTGCCGATACCCGGGATACTTTGTGTTATGCTACCCTCGATAACCAATCTGCCGTTATCGGATTACTGGATACCCCAGCGGATCTGGCCATTATTGTAGGTGGATATAATTCCTCCAACACCAGCCATTTGGTAGAGTTATGCGAAGAGAAATTACCTACTTTTTTTATAAGCTCCGAAGAAAAGATCCTGTCCAAACAGGAAATCCTTCACTACGACTTTCATCACCATAAGGAAAAACTGACGACCGGGTGGATTTCCCCCCCTTCCAACACCGATCCTGTCCGGGTCCTGATCAGCAGCGGGGCTTCCTGCCCGGATGCCCTGGTAGAGTCCGTGATTCGCAAGCTGGCCGGCTATTACGGCGCCGAGGCCCTTTTAGCCGGCATGGAAATACAGTTTTCCAGATAGGAAAATTTACCGGATAAGAAAGCTCGCCGGATAAAATTATTCTCAGATCATTTTAAATCCTTCGAGGAACTTGGTATTAAAATCTCCGCTGCGGAAACGTTCATCTTTCATTAATTGTAAATGAAAGGGGATGGTAGTCTTGATTCCTTCGATGACATACTCGCTTAAAGCCCGGTGCATGGTATTTATGGCTTCTTCGCGGGTACGGGCGACGGCAATGATCTTGGCGATCATGGAATCATAATAAGGAGGAATGGTATATCCTGCATATGCGTGGGAGTCTACACGGATCCCATGGCCTCCGGGCTGATGCAGAACGGTGATCCTTCCCGGGGAAGGTCTGAAATCATTATAGGGGTCTTCGGCATTGATACGGCATTCGATCGCATGTCCCTGTGGTTCGTAATTAAGACCGCTGATCGTTTCTCCTGCCGCTATTTTAATCTGTTCTTTGATCAGATCGAAATTTACCACTTCTTCTGTAACGCAATGCTCCACCTGGATGCGGGTATTCATCTCCATGAAATAAAAATTACGGTGTTTGTCGACGAGGAACTCAACCGTTCCTACGCTTTCGTAATTAATGGCAGAAGCAGCCTTGATAGCAGCGTCTCCCATACGTTGCCGCAATTCTTCCGTCATAAAAGGCGACGGGGATTCTTCCACCAGTTTCTGGTGGCGCCGTTGGATCGAACAATCCCTTTCGCTGAGATGGCAGACTTTTCCGTATTGATCGCCAGCTACCTGAATCTCGATATGTCTGGGCTCTTCCACGAATTTCTCCATGTAAATGCCATCGTTCTTAAAGGATGCCGCCGCTTCAGCCTTGGCCGTAGAATAAGCCTTTTCCATTTCTGCATCTTCCCAAACCACCCGCATGCCTTTTCCACCGCCACCGGCCGTGGCTTTCAGAATAATGGGATATCCCATTTCCTTTGCCAGTCCCCTGGCCTCGTCCAGGCTTTCCAATAATCCTTTTCCCCCGGGCACGACAGGAACACCGGCTTTGATCATGGTTTCCTTAGCCGTGATCTTATCCCCCATGGAATTGATCATGGCTGGAGTAGGTCCGATAAATTTGATACCATGTTCTCCGCAAATCTCTGCAAACCGGGCATTTTCCGCCAGAAATCCATAACCGGGATGAATACCGTCTGCATTGGTGATCTCTGCAGCGGCCATAATATGGGGAATATTCAGATAAGAATCAAAACTGGCAGGTTTTCCGATACATACCGCTTCATCAGCGAACTTAACATGCAAACTATCCTTGTCGGCAGTGGAGTAAACCGCAACGGTCTTAATCCCCATCTCCCGACAGGTACGAATGACCCGAAGGGCAATTTCTCCCCTGTTGGCAATTAATATCTTTCTAAACATGATTTCCTTTTGAGTTCTCAAATAAAAAAACTCATGGTTCATAACCCACAACTCACGGCGTTTAAACCATGAACCACGGGCCATGAACCATGACCAACTAATTTATACGGGCTCAACTAAAAATAAGGGTTGGTCATATTCTACCGGTGAAGCATCTTCTACCAGCACTTTTACGATCCTGCCTCTTACCTCACTTTCAATTTCATTGAAAAGTTTCATGGCTTCGATAATACAAACTACCTTACCCAGATCGATCTCGTCCCCGACGTTGACAAAAGACGGCTTGTCAGGAGAGGAACTGCGATAGAAAGTACCGATCATCGGGCTCTTTATGGTTACCGTATTATCGGCAGGCGCTTCAACAACCTTTGCAGGTTTTTCAGGCGCACCGGAGGACGGCTGCTGGGCAGCAGAATAAGAAGCTGCTATCAGGTTCGAAACAGGAGATTGCTGCATAGGCGCGGCAATAACTTGTTGAACGGGTTCTTCTTTTTGTTTAATAGTCAATTTAAAGCCTTTCTCCTCGATACTTACTTCTCCGATATTTGACTTGTTGATCATCTTGATCAACTCCTGAATCTGTTTAAAATCCATATGGATGAATTTACAGTTTTTTTTGGGTCAGTTTTATTTGGGCGGCTAAAATAGGGATTAAAAGCTAAATATACCCAAAAACACTGGTGAAATTTAAAAATCGAAAAAAGGCAATTTGGCAAATGGCTTATTCTATGGTAGCCATTTGGGAAAACCAAAGTGAATCACAGGTTCACTGGCCGAAGGCCCGTTATAAGCGCTTTTTTCCTCACATGGCTATATTCCCTAATAGCCATTTGGGAAAACCAAAGTGAACCACAGTTCACT
>NZ_JBTLQH010000025.1:0-115886 GCF_054461575.1 Flavitalea flava | reverse complement strand
TTTAAGGAATGGGGCAAGGGGTTGCCTAATGCATGATATGATAAATAAAAGATCGATAAAGCCTGAAAGCATAAAATAGTACAACTATTATAGGTAGTAGGGCGGAAATTACTTTGCTGAATTTAAATACCTTATAGCTCACGAAAGTTAAGGGGATCAATATTAAAGGATAGGTAAAAATTAGTAGAAAGTCGAAACTGGTTAGTCGCTCAAACTCATAATCTCCGTATCTGGCTACTGATGTTATACAAGCGAATGGCCATATAAAAATACCCGCCAAACTTGCGGTATTAAGGTCAACAATCCAATAGGGGAGATCTCTTTGGTCGAAAATGAAATTATAAAATGGTTTTAAACTCACTATTTTTTTCACCAGTTTTATTTAAAAGAAAGATACAATATGTTTTAATAATTATTAGGTGAGAAATGAAATACCGGTGCTGTATTTTCCTTTTCAGGGAACTATGGCAATAATGACGGAATTGTTTTTCAGTAGGGTCAGCAGCTCTTTAATGCAATCAAAGAGCTCCGGGTTAAATTTTCGAGATTAACCAGGTCGAAAAATGCGAAATGGTATAGAATATTTCGTCCGGCCGGCCTTCCTTTAATTTTTCCGGTTCTGCTGTTTCTGCCCAGGCGGCTGCAATAACCGGTATACCTGCTTTTCTGCTGGCTGTAATGTCGCTAGGGGCATCACCGACATATATGACCGCATCTTTTGGAATATCCCCGAATTGGTTAAGGACTATTTCTATACCTTCCGCCTTCCTCGGGCCGTAGGGAGAGCCCGTTTCTATATATTCGAAAAAAGGGGTCAGGCCAAATTGTTGTAAAGAAATGGTAGTACTATGTTTACCTTTTCCGGTGACCATGGCAATACGGACTGATTTCTTTTTTAACTCCGTCAAAAGATCCCTGATTCCTCCGAAGGGCTCTGGGCATAATCCGTGTAATATTTGATAAAAGTGTAAATAGTCTGCCACCCCTTTCTCATAGTGATCGGGCGCAAGGGCCATAATGGTCCCTTCTTCGGAAGGTCCAAAAGTGGCGATGATCTCTTCATCGGTAACGGAACGGTGAATAAGTGGCTCGACCGATCTTCTGAAAGCTTCGATACATAAGGGTAGGGTATCTGCCAGGGTTCCGTCAAGATCGAAGATTACCGCTTTTATCTTTTGCATTGGCTTAATTAATTAGAGGATTTAACCGTTAAAATTACAGTTAACTGCGAAATAGTTGCAGGGCCGGAAATGAATTTTTATATTACAATAATATAAATCCTAACGATATGTCAATTATTACCAGAGCTAAAAACATTCTGTTGTCCCCCGCCTCGGAATGGACAGTCATCCAAAACGAAACGGAAACCCCGCAATCCCTGTTGGGAAAATATGTCATCCCGATGGCTTTAATCCCTGCCATAGCGCTTTTCATCGGTTATGGACTGATCGGGGTTAATGCCGTGTTTTTTAAGATCAGCGGCATTAAATGGGGGGTCATTATGGGTTTAAATAGTTTTCTGGCCTCTGTGGTAGGCTATTTTATCTGCACGTATGTTGTGGATGCGCTGGCTCCCAGTTTTGGATCGGAAAAGAATTTGGGCAGATCGGCCCAGTTGGTGGCCTATTCTTATACGGCAGTTTGGGTGGCCGGTATATTTAATATCATCCCATCCCTGAGCATTTTAGGGATTCTGGGTTTGTATTCCATTTACCTTTTTTACCTGGGTATCCCGGCTTTAAAGAAAACGCCTGAGGACAAAAAAATCGGATATATCATAGTTAGCGCCCTGGTTATCATTTTGATTGGATTTATAATTAACTGGGTGATTACCACTATTGTTTACCGTATAGCGGGTAATCCATTTTTGCCTGTAGGCGGTCTGGAAGATATGCGCTGGCGTTAAAAAGAGAGGTTGCGGCTCAAAATTATTTCGAGTCAAAGTCGATAATTACTTTGTCCGTTCTGGGATGGGACTGGCAGGTCAGGATAAAACCGGCTGCCAGTTCTTCCGTTTCCAGGGCATAATTTACCTCCATTTCCACTTCTCCTTCGGTGAGCCGGGCACGGCAGGTGCAGCATACGCCTCCTTTACAGGCAAAAGGAAGGTCTGCCCCTTCCCGAAGGGCAGCATCCAGGATGGAATCACCATCGAAAGGCAGATTAAAGTCGAATTGAGCGCCATCCAGACGAATAGTAACCTTGCTGGTCCTGCCTTCTCTTGATTGTTTGACCTCGGGACTTTCCGGTTTCCTCTCCGATGGTCTTTGATCCTGGGTATGGAACAATTCAAAATGGACCTTCTTTTTGTCAACTCCCTTTTTTTCGAGGTAATCCTTAACGGTGAAGATCATTTCCCCGGGCCCGCAAATAAAGATCTCGTCTGTCTCCTGAAGGGGGATCAATTTTTCGGTCAGTTCCTGAAGTTTTTGATCGTCGATCCTTCCCTGGTTGAGCGGGCTGTCCATTTTTTCCCGGCTCAGAATATGATGCAGGGATAGACGGCTCATATAACGGTTTTTCAATGCCTCCAGTTCTTCCTTGAAAATAATAGAGCCCCGGTGACGGTTCCCGTAAACCAGGGTAAACCGGCTTCCGGGTTCACCGGCCAATGTAGTTTTGATAAGGGAAAGGACGGGTGTAATACCGCTCCCTGCAGCAAAAGCCAGGTAATGTTTCCGGTTACCTGAGTGGAGTTCCGTATAGAATTTACCGCTTGGCGGCAGTACTTCCAGCGATTCCCCGATGTGTAGCTGGTCATTGGCAAAGGTGGAGAACCGGCCTTCCGGTACTTTTTTTACGGCGATCCTCAATTCATTATCCAGGGGACTGCTGCAGATCGAATAGGACCGGCGGATCTCTTCCCCTCCCTGGCGGATTTTAATGGTAATATTTTGTCCCTGCCTGAACCGGAATTCTTCCCGGAATTCCGGAGGAATGGTAAAGGAAATGGATACGCAATCGGCAGTTTCCCGTCTGATATCTTCTATCTGTAAAGTCCTGAAATGACTTGCCATTTTTTTAATTTGTTGAATTGGCCGTTACTTTTTTAATCCTTCGATCAGGTATTTCACCATATTGGTCTCCAGGGCTTCGGCGCTGGTGCTTTTGCGGGAGCGTTGCCAGGAATCGATCCCGCTGATAGCCGATAATATGGTAAGGACGGCAACATAAGGTTCGATGTTCTTCATTTCATCCTTGCTGATTCCCTCTTCGATGATCATTCCCAGCCGCTTCCGGTAGTTCCTCCGCTGGTTCAGAAAATTCGAGAGATAGGGCTCCGGTAGATGCCTCCATTCGTGATCGGCGATATATACATATTCATATTGGTCCAGCATCATACGTATATGAAGCCGGATGATCGTTTCCATTTTCTTCATCGTGGGCTGCTGGCTCAATTCCACAGCTTCCAGGTTCGTCATGAACTCATTGGCGACCTTGAAGCAGATCGTTTGCAGGATCTCCGATTTGGATTGAATATGATTGTACAGACTGGCGGCTTCGACCCCCACATTTTCGGCCAGGTCCCGCATAGAAGCGGCCCCAAAGCCCTTTTCACGGAAAAGTTTGGAAGCCTTTTCAATGATGATTTCTTTTTTGGTACTGTTTTTCTTGCCTTGAATTTTTGCCATAATGCCTAAAGATGGGCAAAGATAAAAAACACTAACGAGTGTTAGTAAGAAATAATGTAGGTTTGCTTCCCAAATTCACGCTATGTCACTAATTGTTGTAGGATCGATGGCTTATGATGCCATAGAAACACCTTTCGGAAAGACCAATCGTATCGTCGGGGGAGCTGCTACATATGCTGCCTATGCGGCCAGTTTTTTCATAAAGCCCATCAATCAGGTATCGATCGTTGGCTATGATTTCGAAAAAGAGGAGCTGGATGCACTGAAGAGCCGGGGAGTAAACCTGGAAGGTGTCGAAGTGGTAAAAGATAAAAAGTCATTTTTCTGGAGCGGTAAATATCATTTGGATATGAATACCCGCGATACCCTGGTAACCGATCTGAATGTACTGGCCGACTTTAATCCCGTTATTCCGGAAAGCTACCAGGGCAGTGAGTTCCTGATGCTGGGGAACGGCGCTCCCGCTCTGCAGATCAGTGTGGTGGAGCAAATGAAGATACGTCCCAAACTAATTGTGCTGGATACCATGAATTTCTGGATGGAAATAGCGCTTCCTGAACTGGAAAAGGCGCTGACCCTGGTTGATGTGCTGATGGTCAATGACAGCGAAGCCCGTCAGCTTAGCGGTCAGTATTCCCTGGTGAAGGCAGCAAAGGAGATCATGAAGATGGGGCCTAAATATGTAATTATAAAGAAGGGAGAACATGGAGCATTGCTTTTCCATCGCGACCAGGTCTTTGTAGCACCCGCACTTCCTTTGGAAGAAGTTTTTGATCCGACCGGCGCAGGCGATTCTTTTGCCGGAGGTTTTATCGGTCATATCGCCCATACCAGGGATATCTCTTTTGAAAATATGAAAACGGCTATCATTGTAGGTTCCGCTATGGCTTCCTTCTGCGTGGAAAAATTCGGACCTACCCGTTTGAAAGAGATTACCAAGGCTGATATCGATAACCGGATCCGTCAGTTCGTGGACCTGGTGAATTTTGATATAAAACTGGTTTAATTAATAAAAAATTTGGGGGAAAATTAATTCCTGCCTACTTTTGGACCCGTTATGCAAATGATAATGAAACATACAAAGCAAACCAAGAAGCAGTTCCTACAGCGGGAAGCGGTTTAATTGTTTTGTATGCCAAGATAATAAAAGCCTTCCCGGATCGGGAAGGTTTTTTTTTGCCGGGGTTTTTGAAAAAAATAACCCCGGCAAAAAAAGGCTAATAATGGGCCTTCGGCCAATGGACCCGTGGTCCATACGGGATGAATAATTATTCTTAACAATAAAAAAACACAACACTTTTCGCCCAGGCGGAAAGACCAGGAGGGCAAAAAAAATGAAAGTTGCAGTCGTAGGCGCTACCGGTTTAGTAGGCACAAAAATGTTAGAAGTATTGGCGGAAAGAAATTTTCCGGTCACCGAATTGATTCCCGTAGCCTCGGAAAGATCCATTGGCAAAGAGGTGGAATTCAAGGGCAAAAAATATAAGATCGTTAGCGCCACGGATGCAATTGCAGCGAAGCCTGCCCTGGCCTTGTTCTCCGCCGGCGGTGGAACTTCCCTGGAATGGGCGCCAAAATTTGCGGCCGCCGGGATCACGGTTGTGGACAATTCTTCGGCCTGGAGGATGGATCCAACCAAGAAGCTGGTCGTTCCTGAATTAAATGCAGATGCGCTTACCAGTGAGGATAAGATCATTGCCAATCCCAATTGTTCGACGATTCAAATGGTCGTGGCGTTGAATCCCCTGCACCAAAAATACAAAGTGAAAAGGATCGTGGTCTCCACCTACCAGAGTGTGACGGGAACCGGAGTAAAGGCGGTAACGCAGCTGATGAATGAACGAAAAGGGATACAGGGAGAAATGGCGTATAAATATCCAATCGATCTGAACGCGATCCCTCAGATCGATGTATTCCTGGATAACGGGTATACCAAGGAAGAAATGAAAATGGTGAATGAAACGCGGAAGATCATGCGTGATGATACCATCAGGGTAACAGCTACGACGGTACGTATTCCGGTCATGGGGGGGCACAGCGAATCGGTCAATGTAGAATTTGAACAGGAATTCGATCTGGCAGAGGTTAAGGCTCTTTTGAGCAAGGCTCCCGGAGTGGTAGTAGTGGATGATCCTGCCGCACAGCAGTATCCGATGCCAAAGGATGCACATGAAAAAGACGATGTATTCGTTGGCAGACTGAGAAGGGATGAGACACAGCCCAGGACCTTGAATATGTGGGTCGTCAGCGATAACCTGCGCAAAGGTGCGGCTACGAATGCGGTTCAGATCGCGGAATATTTAGTGAAGAGCGGGTTGATAAAATTGTGACGTCTGAAATGGAGGGGAGAGCTTTCCAGCGTAAAATTTTTTTAATTGGATGATGATTTAAGGGATGATCCCGGCGGGCCGGGATCATCCTTTTTTTGTTTTGCACTGAAGTGCAAAACAGTATCGTTCATGATTGCCCTTCGGGCGGTGGACCCGTGGTCCACCTTGTCCACCTTGCCTAGTCGATCCCCCGATTTAAGAAACCGATAAAATCCTTCATTACTTCAAATGTTTTTAATACTTCCTTTAACAGCGATTTGGATTGAAGTTCTGCATCTGAAAGAGGACGAGTTACTACAAAGCTTTTCATTTTCAGAAATTCGATGGCAGGGTTTTGGTCATCATATCCTTTCGGAGGCCTGGAAAGGGTTTCAATCCCATCCACTCCGGCCGGAAAGATTTTCCTGAATGCTTTTGCGCCGGTGATCTTATTCCATTCTTCAAAACTATAATCCAGCTCCTGGCGTATCTTGGCTAATTCCGGAGCCATGGGCATCCATAGTCCTCCTCCAGCGAAACTACGTCCTGCTTCACTATGAAAATAATAGCCCGCTGTAGGGATCTTTTTGCCTCCTTTATTAAAGGAAGCGCCCATATTGGTTTTGTAAGGAGTCTTGTCTTTTGAGAAACGAACGTCCCGGTAGATGCGGAACAGGCAATCTTTTGGCTTTAGCAGGCCGATGTCAGGATCCGTTTTGCCGAGGCCATCGATTACCTGTTGTGTGAATTGCTCGATATCTTCCTTCGCATCCAGGTAAACAATTTTGTTCTTTTCAAACCAGGGCTTATTATTATTTTTTTTCAGGTCTTTCAGGAATTTGACCGTAGCTGCTTGCAACATACCCTATATCCCTATCCTTTTTTCTTTGTTATGTAGTATTGATTTTATCGTCCGTGCTTTGAGTTTTACATGGGGAAACGAAGGCCCATAGTGAATCCTCCTGCCATTATCCGCAATTGGCCGCAGTGGAATTGTTGGCTGAACCTGGTCCCGATGCCTACGATGCTTCGCTTAGATCCTTCCCCAATTTTCTCCGCTCTTGATACGGTACATGGTCATTTCACTGACATTGTACTTTTCGGCTAATTTCTTAATGGTGAGTTGGCGGTTCTTGCTGGCCAATGTCTTTTTGATGGTCTTTACCTGGGATGCCGTTAGTTTTAATCCAACAGTGCGGTTAGCCTGTACTTTTTTGTAAGCGATCTTAGCGGGGCTTTTCTGCTGATGATCGATCATTTCTTCGAGCGTGGCCCATTTCAGATTTTTGGCCGCGTTGTCCAATTTGTTGTGATTTACGTGGATCACGTATTTGTGTTTCGCAGAACCTTTGGACAGGAACAAACGGGCAATCTCGCGATGGATATACAGTGTTCCGTTATTACCTGGCCGGTGAAGGTTGAGCGTTTTATAGCCTGTTGTGAGACTGCCGTTGAGCAATTTGCCATCGGCTAATACATCTTCTGAGTAACTGGCTACCCGACCCAGAGATGATAGTGCATACTTTTTTCGGAGTTGTTTCCAGCCGGGAAACTGCAAAGGTTTCCACACTTCGCCGGTGAGTTTTCTAATCATGCCTACAATTTTCTTAAAGTTACGAAAAAGATTTTCGAATTACCAGTAACGTAAGAAAATATTATTATATGTTTTTTGCGCAAGAGAGCGGTTCCTGGCAAATATGACCGCTCTCTTGCGATTGCCAACGGAACTCAGTTATGCTTTGCCCGGTTATGCAACGGACCCTTGGTCCGTTAGGAGCTTAATAAACTCGTCTTCCGTTAGTACGCGGATGGAAGTGATCTTTTTTGCTTTTTCCAGCTTACTACCGGCATCCTCCCCTACTACGAGGAAATTAAGCTTGCTGCTTACCCCGCTCAACAGCTTTCCGCCGTTCTTTTCGACCATTTCTTCGGCATCCGACCGTTTAAGGCGGTTCAGGGTGCCCGTAAATAAGAACGTTTGGCCATCCAGGTTGCCTGATTGATTTAAGGCCGATTTATGGCTTTTCAGGTTTATTCCCAGGGATTCCAGGTGATGGAGCATAGCCATATTGGCGGGTTCATGAAAGAATTGGTAAACGCTGTTCGCCACCTTGGGGCCTATATCCTCCAGGTTTAGCAATTCTTCGATGGTATATGCCTTAAGTTCGTAAAGGTGGCCGATCGCAGCTGCCAGGACCTTTGCCGTAGTCTCTCCAACATAACGGATCCCCAGGCCGAATAGGAGCCGGTGGAGAGGTTGCTGTTTGGAGGTTTCTATGGCCGATTGAAGATTATTTACGCTTTTTTCGCCAAAGCCTTCCAGCTCTCTGATCTTATCGAAGGGAAGCTGGTAAACGCCGGGTACATTTTTGAGGAACCCCAGTTCAAAGAATTTGCGGACATTGGCATCCCCGAAACTGCGGATATCCATGGCGTCTTTACTGGCAAAATGGATAATACGCTCTACCACCTGGGCTTTACAGTCGATATTTACACAGCGCCATACGGCTTCTTCTTCCGGTTTGACCAACTTATGCCCGCAGACAGGGCAATGAGTTGGAAAAACAATGGCAGTTTCGTTACCGGTCCGTAATTCGGTAAGCGGTTTTACTATATACGGTATAACATCCCCGGCACGCTCGACCAGGACATGGTCCCCGATCCGGAGATCTTTTTCGCGTACGACCTCTTCATTAAATATGGAGACCGAGCTAACGGTAACCCCGCTCAGAGGTACCGGATCGATTTTGGCTACCGGGGTGACGCTGCCGGTACGACCCACCTGGAACTCCACTTTACGAAGGATGCTGGTGGCCTGCCTGGCTTTAAATTTAAAGGCTATGGCCCAACGCGGGTGGTGGGTAGTCATACCCATTTTATCCTGCAAGGCGATCGAATTTACCTTTATGACCAGTCCGTCGATCTCATAGGGCAGGTCGTCTCTGCCCTTTTCAAAATTCAGGCAAAAATCGATCACTCCCTGAATTCCTATAATGATCTTTTTTTCTTTTTGAGGGCTCCTGAAACCGAGATCCCATAACATCCCCAGAGAGCCGCTATGCGTTTTCAGCGCATCGTGGAGCTGAACTTTCTCCCCTTTAACCGGAGGTCCGGACAGATGACCATCTGCCATTTGCCATCCCTGGATCGTGGAAAAATAACTTACATGATACAGGAAGGCTTCCAGGTTCCGGCGGCTTACCTCCCGGGAATCCTTTATGCGCAGGGAACCAGCCGCAGCATTGCGTGGGTTGGCCAGGGGAGCGAGATTTTGTTCCGCCAGCTGGTCATTATAGTTCTTAAAATTGCTTTTGTTCATCAATACTTCCCCCCGGATCTCGATCAGCTGGATGCCATAACGGGAAAAGGCTGCAGAGAGCGGTACGGAACGGATCTGGCGGATATTGGTGGTGATCTCGTCGCCGGCAATCCCATCGCCCCGGGTAACCCCGCGAAGAAGCCGGTCATTTTCATAAGTAAGGGAGATGCTTGCTCCGTCGAATTTTGGTTCCACGCAGTACTCCACTTCTTCCAGACCGGCGAGCTCCCGGGCCTTACGGTCCCAATCGAGGAGATCTTCCGCATTATAAGAGTTTTCCAGGGACAGCATAGGCACCAGGTGCTGCATCGTCGGGAAGTCTTTGGTAAGGCCTTTGGCTACCCGCTGGGTGGGGGAATCAGGGATGATCATTTCCGGATGTTCCGCTTCGATCTTTTCCAGTTCCTTATATAATGTATCGTACTCAACGTCTGCGATCAGCGGATCATTAAGGATAGCATAGCGGTATTCATGAAAACGAAGGGCTTCCCTCAGATCCTCCAGCTGCGCTTTTTTAAGCGAATGGTTACCGGCTGCCTTCAGCAGGGTAGTGGTCAGTTTTTGCAGTTCTTGGGTCTGATTGGCGGAAAACATGTTGGAGATTTTGGTGAACCTTTTTATGTCTGGTCAGGTAAAATTACGGCTGTATGTCGAGGGACGAAAATCAGAATGCTAAAATCGAAGGAATAGTGAAAAATAAGGGCTGCGGCAGTGTTGACTAAAAAATTAGTGCCGGAAATTTCAGCAGTATATTAATTTCGTAGTTCTATGGACCCTAACACGAATCTGGACAATACCTCAAAACCGGACGAGAGCTCAAACCCTGAAGAGGGCACACTAACGGTTGACAGTGCCGCCGCAAGTGCTGTAGCCAGTCAAAAGAATATAAAGACCATTCTGAAACAGCTGGAAAGCGACGGGATTATCGGAATTTCCGTGGATTGCGTCATATTCGGGTTTGACGATAATGAGTTAAAGGTATTGCTGATTAAATCGGATCTGGAAAAGTTTGACAATAAATGGTCTCTGCTGGGGGACCTGGTAAATAACCATGAAGATCTGGAACAGGCCGCCTACAGGATCCTGAAGGAAAGGACGGGAATGGACGATGTCTACCTGGAACAGGTAAAGGCATTCGGGGAAGTTGGCAGGCATCCGGCTGCCCGGGTAGTGACGCTTGCCTATTGTTCCCTGATCAATATCGAGCATCATAAGCTGAAGATCCATGACAATGAGCTGCACTGGCACCGGCTCAACATGCTTTCGGAAATGGCCTTTGATCATAAAAGGATCCTGAATGTCTGTTATGAATGGCTACAGAAAAGGATACAGGAACACCCGTTAGGGTTCAGTCTGCTGCCCAAGAAGTTTTCTTTACGGGAACTGCAGAATCTTTATGAAGCCATTCTGGATGTCAAACTGGACCGTCGCAATTTCAGAAAGAAGTTTTTTTCTATGGACCTTTTGGAAGATACAGGGGAGCTTGAAACCGATGTTCCCCATCGCCCGGGTAAATTATACAAGTTCAATTACGATAAATACCAGAAAAAGGAAAGGAAAAAATGGTTCGGTATTGATTTTTAGCTTAATCCGGGGATCCTCCCCAAAAAACAAATTAATAAAAAATGTCTTTAAGGTTCCGGTGCAACGCTTAATACGGGGTATTTGTCAAAGGGTAAATAGGCAACCATGAAAACGATACTGCTTTCAGGACTGATATTATTGTTCACCATACCGCAGGGGTGTAAAAAGACCGGATCTTCTGAACTTCCATTACAAGGTAATTGGCAATTGGCAGGCTGGAGTGGTGGAATTGCGGGAGTTATCAAAAAGTCAACGCCCGACTCCGTAAATCTGTTAAGCCTGAAAAATGATCACACCTATAAAAGGGCGCTGAACGGGCATGTATTTGATTCCGGAACGTACAGCATTTCCGTGCTTAAAAATATATTCGGATCAGAAGGGCCTGCTATTTCGTTCAACGGCAATACCGGAATGAGTCCGCAGGTAATTGCCTTGAAAAATGACACTTTATCTTTAATGGATAATGTATATGATGGGTTTGGGTATATGTATATAAGGGCTTCTGGTGCCGCCCATTAATAGTTTGTCTGTCCGGCAATCTTCACCCCCCCCACCGTTTCCTCACCGCATTTCTTACTGCACTTCTTTCACTGCACTAATTTTATTGCACTTCTTTTTGATGGTCTATTATGAATTGGATGATCTCTTCCAGCGGAGTATCGATGCGGCCGATCGCATCGCTGATATCATCCCTGCTTACCTGGGCGGCAAAGGACAAGGTCTTTAATTTCTTTAAAATGCCTTTGACGTCCATTCCTTCATAACGGGTAGGCCGGATAAGGGCCGACGCATGAATAAAACCGGATAATTCATCGAACACATAGATCATTTTATCCATCGTATTTTCGGGTTCGACTCCGAAGTATTTGGGCCCATGTGAGGCGATGCAATGAATGACCTCCGGGTCGATGTTTAACTCTTCCAGTTTTTCAATGATGACCCGGCAATGCGACTCGGGATGTATTTCCCAATCGGCATCATGCAATAAGCCGGATAACTCCCATTTTAAGGCGGTCTTTTCGTCCGCTCCTTCTTTTTCCTGGGCCCAGGCCTTCATGACGGCCCCAACCTGGCGCATATGAAGGCGAAGACGTTCGTTCGGAACCCATTCGTTGAGCAATGCATGCGCTTCTTCCAGGGGTAATAAATTGCCCTTATTGGCGGGATTACCAAAGCTGTTGCGTCCGAGCGCGAGGATGGGAAATGACATAGAAATTAATTATGAAACAAACTGCAATTTAAGTAATCGATCCATTATGACGCGATTGCTTTTGTCATTTTGCCAATGACCGCTCCTTTTATTTTTATCTCCAGGCCTACCGAATGAAGTATTTTAATGAGGTTCTTGAAGGATATACTTTTAAAGTTCTCAGCCTCATAACGTTGAAGCTGTTGCTCCTTCATGCCTATTTTTTTAGAGAACTCTTTTTGTGTCAGACCGCAACTGAGTTTAAACTCGATAAGCATAAGGGGGAGATCATCAATGATCCTTTCATCAAGGGTAATTGATTTGTTTTTGCTTAAAAGATCATATGCAGAAATTTCTTCTTCCAGATCTTTTTGGAAGTTGATTAATGATGCCAGGATAAGCTGATCTTTCAAATGAGCCGGCTCGTTTCCTGTACTCATTTGCGCTATTTTCTCCTTGATACCGAGAATCTTTTTTTTGGTGATCTTATATTGTTTTTCATTTTTAATCATAATAGTCCAGGTTGTTTAAGTCTAATTTTATCAATCCTTTCCCGTTGCCATCCCGGTCTTCCTTTAGCATATCAAGTAAAAAAGTATTCTTTTCTGTAAAGTAAAAAATATGACACTTTAACTTTTTGTGAATTTTCCCTAATTCATTAGGGTCAAAGAACTGGGGAAATTCATTTTTTAGTCTTTCTTCATTTAGAGTAGAGATATCAAAACACATATCGATATCCTCCGGATATTTCTTTTTACTCACAAAACTTCCGTCTATATAGACGGTGCCACAGCCACAGCGATAAAAAATCTTAAAAAAGTGCAATGCATTGTTAATTTGCTGCATTCTTTCGTGATTCGTGCCAAAGAGAATTATAAACTCATCATAGTTCAGGGATTCGGTCTGGTAGAGATAGCCTTTTGAGTTGAAACTTAGGTTCATAAGCCTTTGTTTTGAATTTTTGTCGCATTAGGGCATGTTCCGCACCATAATGGTTTTGGTTAATTGAGTTGTTTTGCATTTCGCCGAGTTTAATAATTTTTTAAAAAGGTTTCGGTCTTTATCAGGGATAAATTGGACAAGTAAAAGTAAGAAAAAATTCCAACAATACAACAAATTTGTTGTGTTATTTTAGCCCGCCAAGGATTGCATTCTAAATAACGAAAAGTCCTAAAAACAACTATTCATTCAGGGTTTTATATGGTCATACTTAACATCGATCAAATTTTTTATTGAAAATCAACACGTTACAACGGTACCTGTAAAAATATCTTCCTTTTTTTTGCTACTTGCCTTTAAATCGGCCTACCTTCGCCATCCATTTTATTTTAATACTGTTGGGATAGCAACAGTTTCATGTAAAAAAACTAGACAATGAGCAAATTACATTTCACCACCAAACATGCGAACGAGGCTACCGTTAAACGCGACTGGTATGTTGTGGACGGTACTAATCAAACCGTTGGCCGCGTGTGTGCAAGGATCGCCGCGATATTGCGTGGCAAGAACAAAGCGTATTATTCCCCGCACGTTGATTGCGGAGACTTTATCGTGTTTATCAATGCCGATAAGGTTAGGTTTACCGGTAACAAACTGGAAGACAAGATTTACATCAATTTCTCCGGTTATCCCGGCGGTAAAAAAGAAGAAACTGCGAAGAGTCTTCTGAAACGTCGTCCGGATGCACTGATTGAAAGGGCTATCAAGGGCATGCTGCCAAAGAATCGCCTGGGCCGCAAGATGTATAAAAAATTATTCGTGTACGCCGGTGCTGAGCATCCGCACACTGCACAGCAACCTAAAACATTAACCTTCTAATTTTCTTATAAATGGAAAAGCAAAAAAATGCAGTTGGTCGCCGTAAACAGGCTGTAACCCGGGTGTTTCTTAGCAAGGGTGAAGGCAAGATCACGATCAACAATAAAGACTACAAACAATATTTTTCCCTGGTATATCTCCAGAACCAGGTGGAACTGCCTTTAAAAACGGTAGAACTGTCGGATAAATATGACGTGAAGATCAACGCAGCCGGTGGCGGTATGAAAGGCCAGGCCGAAGCGGCCAAGCTGGGTATTGCCCGTGCGCTGCTGGAAGTAAATCCGGAGTTTCGTCCTTTGCTGAAAGCAGCCGGGGTATTACGTCGCGATCCGAGAAAGGTTGAACGTAAGAAACCAGGTCGTAAGAAAGCAAGAAGAAGCTTCCAGTTCAGTAAACGTTAACAGTTGGTTCGCTTTAATCATTCACGGAATAAATTTTTAAATACATACAATGGAAAATAACACTTCCTTGCAACAGCAACTACTCGAAGCCGGTGTACATTTCGGTCACCTGCGTAAGAAGTGGAACCCCAAAATGCTGCCTTATATCTTCGCTGAAAAGAAAGGCATTCATATCATAGATCTGAACAAGACCACCGAGAGCCTGCAGGAAGCGGCTGCGGCCTTGAAACAGATCGCCAAGAGCGGTAAAAAGGTCATGTTTGTCGGTACCAAGAAACAGGCAAAAGAGATTGTTACCGAATGTGCTAAAAAAGTCAATATGCCTTTTGTGACCGAGCGTTGGCTGGGTGGCATGCTGACCAATTTTAATACGGTCCGCAAGAGCGTAAAGAAAATGCAGAACATCGATAAGATGTTGACTGATGGCTCTTTCGACAGCATTACCAAAAAAGAACGTCTGACACTTGCCCGTGACAGGGATAAGATGGAAAAGGTTTTGGGCGGTATCGCTCAGTTGGGACGTGTTCCAGCTGCCTTGTTCATCGTGGATATCGGGCATGAACATATTGCATTGGCCGAAGCCAAACGCCTGGGTGTTACTACCTTCGGCATGGTAGATACCAACTGCGATCCCAATAAAGTGGATTTCGCTATTCCTTCCAACGATGACGCTACCAAATCCATTGCGATCATAGCCGGTTACATCACTGCCGCTATTGCAGAGGGTCTGGCTGAAAGACAAGCTGCGAAGGAAGATGATGTAGAAGATACAGGCAATGACGAGAATGAGAAGAAAGCAGCCCGTCTGCAGGCAGAGGCAGAGGGTGAAGCAAATCGTTCCCGTGGAGACAAGGTGAAAGGAACCAGCCAGCCGAAACGCAGGGTACCGAATTCCGGCCCAAGGCGTCCGGGGGGTGGCCGTTAATCATTTATTAATACCTCAATTTATATTATATGTCAACTGCAACTATAACAGCAGCCGATATTAACAAGCTGCGCCAGACAACCGGCGCCGGGATGATGGATTGCCGCAAGGCATTGGTGGAAAGTGACGGTGATTTTGAAAAAGCCATCGACTACCTGCGTAAAAAAGGCCAGAAAGTGGCTGCCTTACGTAGCGACCGTGAAGCAAAGGAAGGGGTTATTATCGCAACGACCACACCCGATAATAAGACCGGTTATATCGTAACACTGGCCTGCGAAACTGATTTCGTGGCCAAGAACTCCGATTTCGTTGCTTTTGCACAGAGCATTGTGGGCGTAGCGCTGAAGAACAACCTGAAATCCCTGGAGGAGCTGTTGGCTTCCCAATTGGATGGAGCAACCGTATCGGACAAGATCAATGACCAGGTAGCCAAGATCGGCGAGAAGGTTCAACTGACCCGTTTTGAAAGGATCGATGCCGAAGGCGTTTCTGCTTATATTCATGGTTCCTACCGTATGGGTGTCCTGGTTGGATTGACCAAAAATTCGCCGGCTGTTCTCGATGCCGGCAAGGACCTGGCCATGCAGATTGCCGCCATGAATCCCGTTGCGGTTGATCCCGATGCCGTTCCTGCCGACGTGGTTGCCCGTGAAAAGGCGATCGTTACCGAGCAGATCAAGAATGACCCTAAGATGGCCGGCAAACCTGACGAAATGATCGATAAGATCGCCGTTGGCAAGCTGAATGCCTTTTTCAAGGAAAATACCTTAACGGCGCAGCCTTATGTAAAGGATGCTTCCAAAACTGTTGGGGATTACCTGAAGAGCGTGGATGCTGCCGTCAAGGTAATTCAATTCAGAAGGGTTCAGTTAGGATAATCGAACGCAGTTCCTGCAGGTGGGAGACCGGAACGGTCAACCCCTAATGGGTAAACAATAGTAAAATAGAGCGGGTCAGGAATATTCCTGACCCGCTTTTTTTAGGCCTTATTAAGTTTTCCTGCCGAATCGGCCCTCTTCCGGGAAAAAACCATTTTCTTTGCAAATCAATTAGAAACTATACATCTGAACATGGCGTCAACGTACAAAAGGATCCTACTCAAATTATCCGGTGAAGCATTAATGGGAGATAAGAGTTTTGGTTTTGATAATGCGGTTATTGCCCAATATGCGAAAGACATTAAAGGAATCGTCGATCTGGGGGTCCAGGTGGCGATCGTGATTGGCGGAGGTAACATTTACCGGGGCATGAACGAGGCGGAGACAGGTATTGAAAGAGCCCATGGAGATTATATGGGAATGCTGGCCACGGTGATCAACGGGATGGCCTTACAGGCAGGTCTCGAAAAGATCGGCGTGTTCACCCGCCTTCAGAGCGCCATAAAGATGGAACAGATCGCCGAACCTTATATCCGCCGCAGGGCCATCCGGCACGTTGAAAAAGGAAGAGTAGTGATCTTTGGCGCAGGAACGGGCAATCCTTATTTCACGACCGATACGGCGGGCTCCTTACGCGCCATCGAGATCAGCGCCGATGTTATTCTGAAAGGTACAAGAGTGGACGGCATCTATACCGCAGATCCGGAGAAAGACCCTACGGCTACCAAGTTCGATACGATCACTTTCCAGGAATGTATCTCCAAAAACCTCCGGGTAATGGACATGACTGCCTTTACGCTTTGTATGGAAAACTTACTACCCATTATTGTTTTTAATATGAACAAGCCCGGGAACCTGATGAAGGTTGTACAGGGGGAAAATGTCGGTACCCTGGTAAAGAATTGAAAGATTGAGGGTTACACATAGCGTTTCAAATAATTTGCATATCTGCCCAAAGCATAGTAATTTAATGGCTCAATAAGAACCCAAATGGGGCTTAACATCAGATTAGCCCCGTTTGGGTTCTTATCTGATGATCTGCCTGCCACCCTGAACGGTGGTTTTTTAGTGCTTCCCTCTCTGTATCGATTCCCTTGAAAAACGGTTATTTTATCTATCATCCCGGAAAGCCATTTTATAGTTATTTGGTAAAACCAGTTCCGAACCGTTATGAACACCTTAAACAATCTGGAAATAATTTTAGGATTTCAATTGACCATGGGCCTGCCCGAGATCATCATCTGCGAGCTGGGGGCGCTTATTTTAGGATTTACCATCCACTTTTTCTGGAACGCAAAAAAAGCGCTCCATATCAGCGACCCCACCCCTTCCACCGGTATCAGCGAGAATGATAACTGGAAGCTGAAGTATTACAATGATATGGACATGCAGGAACGATCGCAGCAGCAATTGCGCGATAAAGTGAGTCTGGCGCAGGAGAATGAACAGATCCTTACCATCGAACTGGAGGAGACCCGCAAGGAGATAGAGGACCTGCGCAGGGAGCTGGAAGAAACCCAGATAAAGCTGGAAGAGGCGGAATACAGTGCCATGCGTGCCCAGCCAGTCAGAGCAGAGATCCGGGAAGAAACAAATCCTGTGCTTGCCGTTCCGTTGCCGGCTGCTCATCCTGCCAACAATTACCTTTCTCAATTACAGTTTGCCCAGGAAAAACTGGTGGAACACAACAACAGCATCTATCGTCTGCTGGAACAAACCCAGCTATTAGGGGAGGCGGAACGGAAAAATCAGGAATTGCAGCGGCTGAATGAGGATCTGGGCGAACAGGTTCGCACTACGGGCCAAATGCTGGTCGAAAAAGAGAATGAGGTCAGTTATCTCCGTCACCAGCAAAAACTCACAGAAGAAATGAGTCTGCGCCTCGATAAGGCCTATGAAGAATACAATGGATTACAGGAAAAGCTGCTGAAGCTGCAGGCTTATCTTACCCAGCCCTATAAAAAAAGCGCCGATTACGAAGAATTAAGGGAGACCTACTTTAAACTGGGAAAAGAGCACGATGAGATGAAATTGAGGCAAATTGCCATGCGGGAAGAAAATCAGCGGTTGGCGAGAATATTGGCCGATACGGAGGAGAAGCTGAAAGAGTCGAATTTCCAGCGGGTTCAGTATCAGAAAAGGTCTGTTTTCCTGGAAGAGTTGAATCATGACTTGCAGGAAATAACCGAACACAATAAGAAAATAGAGAGCCAATTGCGCCGCGTAAGTGATATGGAGACCCTCCTGGAAAAAATAACGGGAACTGCCAATGCACAGGATGAGTGACCGGTGTCACTCTTTTTGGTAATTTTAGGACATGAATACGATCGCAGACATCCGCAAAGATTACAAACTGCAATCCCTTTCTGAAAAAGACGTCGCTGCCGAACCCATCGGTCAGTTCGGAAAATGGTGGGAAGAAGCTACCCGCTCGGGGATTGATGAAGTCAATGCTATGACCCTGGCTACCGCTTCCGGTGACGGAATGCCGGACGCCCGTATTGTGCTCCTCAAGGGGATGGATGAAAGGGGATTTACCTTTTTTACCAATTATCATAGTTCAAAGGGTCGTCAAATGCTGGAAAATCCCCGCGCCTCTTTGGTCTTTTTCTGGAAGGAGCTGGAAAGACAGGTCCGTATAAGCGGCCTGGTCGTACTGGTAAGCGAAAAGGAAAGCGACGACTATTACCATAGCAGGCCGGAAGGCAGCCGTATAGGGGCCTGGGCTTCGCCTCAGAGCGAAGTGATCGAAAACAGGACCTGGCTGGAATTGAACGAGGAAAAGATCCGATCCTCTTTTTCAGGGGGAACGATTGACCGGCCTCCGCATTGGGGAGGTTATCGCCTTAAGCCTACGCGGATCGAATTTTGGCAGGGTAGACCCAGTCGATTACATGACAGAATTCTCTACAGCCTGCAGGGAAATGGTACCTGGAGGGTACAAAGATTGGCCCCTTAGGAAGAAAAGCCTTGCCTTACGAAAGATTTTGATTTTACCTTTGAGGGAATGCTGTCCTTTTAAGCCGTCTTTATAAAAATAAAGAGCAAATAAAAAGATGACCGGACAAACGTATACGTCCGTCCGGTCACTTCTTTTACTTAGGTTCGCTCTTACCTGCTGCAGGAGCCGCTTTTGTGGCGGGCTTGACAGGATTAGCAGGGCGGCTCTTGCCGAATGACCCTTTGAATATCTTTCCTTTCTTGGTTTTCTTATCTCCTCTACCCATATGTGTTGCTTTAAATGTATCTGGTTAAAAAAGCCCCGGTACCTGCGCACGGATGCCCGGTAGCGGAGCTTTATGTCGATTATCGGGCCGGCGGCCTGGCGTTATAATTTTGCAGACAATTCTTTACCTGCTTTGAACTTAGCTACTTTCTTGGCTTTGATCTTGATAACAGCACCTGTCTGAGGATTACGTCCATTACGGGCGGCTCTCTTAGATACAGAAAAAGTACCGAAACCTACCAAGGTAACTTTACCGCCACCTTTTAATGTTTTGGTTACTGCTTCAACAAAAGAATCCAGGGAAGCGTTTGCCTGAGTTTTTGTAATGTCTGCATCATCGGCAATCTTTGCGATTAATTCAGCTTTGTTCATAGTGTAATATTTTATTTTATTAGCAGCAACAAATATACCCGCTTTTTGAATCCGACAAAATTTTTTTAGTTTTTTTAAAAAATGGGAGAAGTTGCGCCAAGCCGCGTGGGACAAGGATTTTAACAAAACGGCCCTCGTAATTATCCGATGCAAAATTTACGTTAAATCCGTGAAACGTAGAACGGTAGCATGTTTCACACCTTGGAGGCTGGAATCCTTACCAGTGAAGGCTTTGGAAAGAATTTACAACAAATTTTAATCTGACAAAATTTTTTTAATTCTTTTCCACAATTAGTGCACAAGTCATCCGTTAACAACAAATCCGTTAATAATACCTGGTTAACAAAATTGCCCGCAGGTTTCCTGGGCATAGCATTCAGCTAGACCTGACTCATTATTGTACGGAAAGCAATATAGCCGTCACCCCATTTTTCACGGGAACCCTGTTCCAGGGCCGGGGCGAATCTAACAACATAGTCCTCGTAACGTTCGAGCGTGCTGGTAACATACTGCACCACAAAGGTCGGCCCTTCCGCTTCATCCTGCTCCAGGAGACGGTAAAATTTATAATCATCGAATTGTTTGGTGGCTATTACGGCAGGAATGTTCTCCTCCAGCTCCCAGGCCAGCCAGTCTTCCAGGATATTCCAGCGCACTTTAACCGTGACATTATAAACGATCGTTCCCATCTTTATCTTTTTGTAAATCTTTTTGAGAAATAGCTTTCACCATTTTAATACTCAGGGAAATCAGCAATGCCAGGACCAATGCAATGATACACCATAACAGGGTTTGTGAATTATTTTTGGGTGCCGTGGTTATTGGTTTTACCGGGTTGAGCAAGGACAGGATGGGTCCGGAAAAGATCTCCTGAGGGTCCCTGGTAAGACTGTCCACAAAATATTTCAGATCGTATGCGGGCGGCACTGCCTTCGGATCCCCGGTCAGTACATGATAGCCGGAACCAGGCTGGAGATAGGCGAGTAGGTACAGGTTCAATTGTTCCGTTGCTGCTTTTTTAAGAAGCAGTGGTGTGTCATCTTCGTTGGTTATATCGATCAGCAGCCGGTTCGTTTTAACAAAAGGGAGAAGGAAAGTCGTGTTTGACGGATCGATGCTTATTTCTTTTATCGGCGCCCTTCCGTACATAGTACTGTCATAGATCCGCACATACCGCTTGTATAGGACAGGCCCCTGAATGGTAAGGCCGAGTCTGTCGATCCGGTAATTATCTCCATACTGAAGGGTAATATAGGAGTGTTTATTATTGCTATCCTTTTGATATAGGACAGGGTCCGGGATCTCCAGGTATTTTCCATTGGTAACACTATGGGTTGAAATACCGGCTTTCAGGACATTGATGGGTAACAATCCTTTGTCATCCAGGCTCATTTTAAAAAAGCGGTAATTGCTTGGCGGAAAAGAGATCGTTTGAATATAAAAAAGACTATTTATTTCCGGTGACGGACCGTCTTCCAATCCGATGTGTTCCCGGATCACAAACCATTTTTGTTTATCATCGCTCCCGCTAAAAGTGCAGGTGCGTCTGGCGCTTATATTACGGATAAAGAACAATAAAGAACTGACAGAAAGGGATGCCTCGTTCGCGATGACGATTTCCGTAATGCTGTCCTTGAATTTTTCATTGGAAAGGATGGGGAGTTCCCTGAATCCTTCTTTTGAAAGAACGGGCTGATCGTTTTTTAATACATAGGAGATAAATCGCCCCTGCTGGTCACCGATACGCAGATCTGCCAGATCTGCCCTGGATTTGGCTACCAATCCCGGCTGAAGGGTGATCTTATAAAAAGCAGCCTGCCTGATGGTATCCAGATTTGCCTGGTAGGAAAAATTGGACTGCGCATGGCCATGAACTGATGGAAACACAGCCAGACAAAGGACCAGGCCAAGATTCAGAGCGGTATTTTTATGGTTTGTTTTTTTCTTCATCCTCGATGATGATTTTTTTCAATCGTTGATACATAAAGGAAACTACCAGGAGTAATACCCCCAGGCAGAAAAAGGCAGCGATCTTTCCAGCGACGGGAATGTTAACGATATCGAACAGGAATAGTTTTAACAAAGTAACCGAAAATAATACCAGTGATATGATGCGCAGGGGTTTGAATTTGTGACGCATGCCCAGCCACATGAAGGCAAAAGAGCAGAGACCCCATAAGATGGGAAGGCCTGTTTTGAAATAAACGCGTTGTATATTTTCCAGGGGATTCGATCCTGAATAAAACAGCTGGTCGGTCAGCAGGTGGATCTCTGCACTGAGAAAGATCACTGCCAGGCTGCAGAGGATCCAGGCAGCAAGGGTGTCATCGATTTTTATTTTTTCAGTGCGCTGCAACCCGATCAGACGGTAAAGGAAACCTGCAATCAGCAGCGCCGAGATCCAATGAGCGAAAAAATGCACGTGGTAATGACCCTGTTCCAGCATATCCCGTTGAATTCCGAACGTACCTGGCAGGTACACCAGGTAAATGACGATACAGGCCGCTGACAAACCGGCTGTAAATTCATGGGGATACTTCCAATTCAAGCGACTGATCAACATGGTGATCGTGTAACTGAAAGTGAAAGTATAGAGTAACAGGTACAGCGCGGGTAAGTCGCTTCCGGGATAATGTGTAGTAAACTGGTAATTGATTTCCAGTGCACCGGTGATAAAGAGAAGCAGTATACCGGTTACGCTGAAAACAGACGGTGCCACCTCCCAACCCCCTAAAGGGGGAGTAATGCCTTTGAACCCCCCTCGGTCGTGTACTCCTTCTTCCTTTTCTACCTTAACTTTTTTCTGCGCGTCTTTTTTTCGCAGCAGGAACAAGGCAAAACTGGCAAGGGCCGTATACAGGCCGGTAATAAATCCTTTATTGAACAGTATCGTAAGAATTGTCCTGTGAGGATTTCCTCCTCCGGGAAGGAGAAGTTGCCCGTCACCGGTATAAACACTCGTCCAATCCATTAACAGGCTTACCAGCATAGCCAGCCAGATCAGGAAAGAAGCCAGCCTGATGATGGGAATGCGCGATTTGGTGAATAGCCAATATAACAGGACTGTCTCCGAAGCCCAGAAGAGGGTGATATAATGGCCGTGCAATTGAATCGGAGCTGTCAGCGAGACAAAACTAAGAGTGATGCCGATGAGCAGGTAGAGGATATTTGTATCTACCTTTTTCTTTCGAAAGAGGATATAAGAGGTCAGCAGATTGATCACTGCCATGGAAGCGCTGAACAATCCACGGTACTGACCCAGACCCATTTCATTGAGCAGATAGAGACCGACACCGAAATAAATACAGGTATTCAATAATAATATGCCGAAATCGGAAGCGATGAATTTTTTATTTTCTTTTATATTATGCGCAATATTGATCGGGAAGAATAAGGCATAAAAGATTGTGGCGAATATAAAACCGCCCCGGAGGGTTGAGGCGGGAGTATTATTGGGCAGTAAGAACATCCAGGTAACAAAAAGAAGAGATGTTAACAAAAATGCCAGCAAGTTCAGCAATCGCCAGGCCTTATGATAAGCAATAGCCAGCAGGCCGCTGTTGAGGATCAGCAAATAACCGAATAACACTTTATAATTACCGCTGCCATTGCTGACCAGAAAAGGCGCTAAAAAGCCTCCTGCCAGGGCAATGATGGCCAGTTCCTGCCGGTCGTACAGAATAGAAAGCAGTACGGCGAAAACCGTAATGACCAGCATGATGATAAAAGAAAGAGTTTGCCCAAACAAATGATATTGATGATAAGCCAGGGCAATGGTAAAATAGAAAATGGCCAGGCCTCCACCCACCAATATAGAGCTGAAAGCTTTATAACTATTTCGCAAATAGTGGGCAATACCGGCGAGGATGCCTCCGCATAACATTCCGACTGCGACCCGGCCAACGGGGCCGATCCAGTCATTATCGATAGCATACTTCACAAAATATCCGATGGCGAGGACCAGGATGGCGATCCCGATCTTGCTGACCAGGTTCTCCCCGATAAATTTTTCCAGGTCGGGGTGACGTTCGAAGAAACCAGGCTCAGGCGGCGGAGGGGGAACCGAAGGTCTGGAAATAACTGTTGTTGGTTTTGGGACAGATTCAAAAGATGGCAGTGACGGAACCTGCTCAACAGGAGGCTCTGGCTTAACTGGCTGACCGGAAGGCGTCGATGCATGGGGTTGTACCGGCACCTGCCCTTGTGTCTTGATCACCTGTTTCAGGTTTCTGATCTCCCTTTCCAGATCGTCCATGCGCCCGAGGGTTTTGGTCCGAAAGGAAACGATTAAAAAGATCAGGACGATAAAAAATAATACGACTAGGGTTTCCATATTCCGATTGTCCTGGTTAAGTAATAAAGATAGAAGGCGAAATCGGTAACAGGAAGACCGGGGTCATTTATTTTGTCTTCAGCTCCAGATAAATAGGGCAATGATCGCTTTGTTTGACATCCGGGTATATATCGGCGCTCAACAGGTCATTTTTGAGGCTGTCCGTTACGTTTATATAATCGATGCGCCAGCCTTTATTCTGTAACCTGACGCTGGGAAAACGCTGTGTCCACCAGGAATACCGATGCGGTTCCGGATGGAACTGGCGAAAGGCGTCCACCCAGCCATTGGCGATGAATTTATCCATCCATGCCCTTTCCTCCGGCAGAAAACCAGAGGAATTCTTATTCCCCTTAGGATCGTGGATATCTATTTCCTTATGTGCGATATTATAATCTCCGCAAAGAATAATTTTTGGATATTTTTTCTTCAGGTTTTCCAGGTAAACGGATAACTCATCGAGCCAGGTATATTTAAACGCCTGTCTTTCGTCTCCTGAACTGCCGGAAGGAAAATAGGCATTGATCAATCGGATATCACCGAAATCCAGTTGGATCACTCTTCCTTCATCGTCGCTGACTTTATGCCCGGTGCCATATTCAACGTGATCCGGTTTGATTTTGGTAAATACGGCCACGCCACTATAACCCTTCTTCTGGGCGGAGAACCAATAATCGTGAAAACCCAGATCGGTAAATAGCTTGTGATTGACATTGTCTTTTGCGGCCTTGGTTTCCTGGAGACATATGATATCGGCCGGGTCGGTTTGCAGCCATTCCATAAGGCCTTTATTCATCGCTGCGCGGATGCCGTTAACATTATAACTGATAATTCGAAGTGGTGGCATAATTTCTTTATATTAAATTTGGAACCGTAACCGAGAGCTAAGTTACAATTTGTCAATATACGAGCGTATGTAATTATGGAAAAAACAGAGAAGATCGTACCCGCAAAGGAACCGGTATACCTTGAAGGGCCAAGAAGCAGGTTATATGAACTGGGCTTCGCCTGGAAACTGTTCAGGGAGTTTATTAAAGGATTCCGCAGCCTTCATTTTGTCGGACCCTGTATCACCGTATTCGGTTCGGCACGTTTTAAAGAGGACCACCCTCATTACGTATCGGCGCGGGAATTCGGAAGACAAATTGCGGCCATGGGTCTTACCACACTGACAGGGGGAGGCCCCGGGATCATGGAAGCGGCCAACAGAGGAGCATTTGAACAAGGCGGCCAATCTGTCGGTTGTAATATCAAACTACCTTTTGAGCAGAAACCCAACCCCTATGTACAGACTTCGATCACCTTCGAACATTTTTTTATCCGGAAGGTAATGATGGTAAAATATTCCTATGCCTTTATCATCATGCCGGGAGGCTTTGGGACCATGGATGAATTTTTTGAGACCTTGACGCTGGTGCAGACCAAGACATTGACCCAGTTCCCCATTGTATTGTTCGGAAAAGAATACTACCGTGAATTATGGGAGTACATGGAATATATGTCAAAGGAGGAAACGATCTCCAAAGAAGACCTGTCCCTGGTTTTGCTGACAGATAGTATCCCGGAAGCGATGGAACATATCAATACGTTTATCAGCAAAAATTACCAACGACGGCCTCCGAAAAGGGATTGGTGGTTATTTGAAAAGAAATAACCTGCTTTGCCTTACGGGCGGGATCAGTTTTTCTTATAGGTGGGAAAGTTTAGACCAAGACTCAGGATCATCTGATAAGAACCAAAAGCCTGTTTAGCTTTGCCTTCATATACATTCAGATTGGAATAACGGGCATAATCAAGCTTGTTGCTGTATTCCAGGAATACATATTTGAAGAAGGTGGCTCTGAGCACCCCTTCGGCTCCGGTATTCCAACCGCCGAATTGAAAACCGGGGTCATTGGCCTTGCCGAAAAAGCTGTTATCCACATGGGGAATAACAGGACCTACCCCAAACTTACCATAGAAATCCAGCTTGAACTTTTTATCGTTGGTCTTATAAACATGCCAGCGTTTGGTGATATTGAAGAGCAGGAAATTTGCACCGTTATTCAGGTAATAATAAAACCCGTTCGCTTCATTGAAGGCAACGGTGCTGTCTACCTGACGATGATTGAGGGTGCCTTTGATGCGGGCATTTTGATCGGAAAAGATGAACTTGGTGTGGTCGAAATTGATCTCGAAACCCAATCCTTTTTCTTCATTAAAAAGGAAACCAAGACGGTAATTATATTGAGGAATGGTGAGCGGTTTTCCGAACAGGCCTTCATCCCAGCCTGGATGATCGTGACCTTTAATGCTTTTAAAGGTATAATCATTTCCCAGGGATGGCTGGGAAATATGGACATTGCTACTGGTATACCATTCGGTATTATACCCCCAGGAAAAATAGAACTCCTTTATAAAAGGCTTCTTTTTCTTTTGGGAAAAGGCAAAAAAGGGAAGGAAAAGAATTGCCGTTAATGCTAAGATCGTTCGATGACGAATGCCGTTCTGAAAATGTCTCATAAATTCCTGTGCACTGTTCAAAAATAAATTCCGTTTGCGGTGCAAATTTAGCTAAAATCGGAGTAACTCCCTTACATTAACATTTCAGAAGGAAATTCCTTCCAAACGCCTTCGTTATTGGAGAAAACCCATTTATTTATACATCATACTCCAATACAGGTCTCAGCCATCTTTCCACCTCTTCGATAGGCATCTTTTTGCGAACGGTATAGTCTTCTACCTGGTCTTTTTCGATCTTACCCACCCCGAAATATTTGCTTTCCGGATGCGCAAAATACCAGCCGGATACGGCAGATGCCGGGAACATAGCCAAAGATTCCGTAAGGATAATGCCTGTCTGCCTGGTCGCATCGAGCATACTGAACAATTTGAACTTTTCGGTATGATCAGGGCAAGCCGGATAACCCGGTGCAGGACGTATCCCCATATATTCTTCCCCGATCAGCTGTTCATTGGTAAGATGCTCCTGCGAGACATAGCCCCAATATTCTTTGCGCACTTTTTCATGCAGCAGTTCGGTAAAGGCTTCGGCCAGCCTGTCGGCCAGAGCCTGCAACATGATCTTGTTGTAATCATCGTAACCGGCTTCGAAACGTTTGATATGCGGCTCGATACCATGGATAGAAACGGCAAAGGCGCCAATATGATCCTGCTTGCCGGTAGTTTCCGGAGCAATAAAGTCTGCCAGCGATATATTCGGTTGCCCAGGGGCTTTTTTGATCTGCTGACGCAGGCATTCGAGATGTACGACACCCTCGCTGCCCGTAAGATCGGAGGATCCGGTAGTTCCTCCGGTCCGGACGATCACCGTGTCTTTTCCATCGGAATTGGCAGGCCAGAATCCGATTACTGCGCGTGGCGTCAGCCATTTTTCACGAACGATCTGCGATAGCAGGGCCCGGGCATCATTGTATAATTTAGTAGCCTCGATCCCCACTTTTTCATCCTTCAGGATCTGGGGGAATTTCCCATGTAATTCCCAGGCGATGAAAAATGGCGCCCAGTCGATATAGGGCACTATTTCAGCCAGGTCATAATCCTGAAACGCTTTCGTTCCGGTAAAGCCTGGCGCAACCGGCGAAAAAGAATCCCAGTTTATGGAAACCTTATTCTTTTGTGCAGCCGGAAAGGACAGGTATTGTTTGGCGGATTTTTTATTGGCAAAATCTTCCTTGAGCTTCCGGTATTCTTCCTTGATTCCTTTCAGGAATCCGGGTTTCTGTTCTTTGTTCAACAGAGCCCCTGCTACGGTTACACTGCGGGATGCATCAAGCACGTGTACGACACCATGATCGAACTCCTGCGCAATCTTTACCGCCGTATGCATACGGGAGGTGGTAGCCCCTCCGATGATCAGGGGAAGATGAAAATCCTGCCGTTTCATTTCCCGGGCCACATGGACCATTTCGTCCAGGGAGGGGGTGATCAACCCGCTGAGCCCGATAATATCTACCTTTTCCCGTCTGGCTGTTTCAAGGATCTTATCGGCGGGGACCATTACACCGAGGTCGATAATATCATAACCATTACAACCCAATACGACACCGACAATATTTTTTCCGATATCATGTACATCTCCTTTTACGGTTGCCAGTAATATTTTTGCGGCTCCGGCCCCTTCTTCATTTTTGGTACCTGCCTTTTCATGCGCAAGACGCCTTTCTTCCTTTTCTTTTTCAATAAAAGGCGTAAGGACGGCTACGGATTTTTTCATCACCCGGGCGCTCTTTACTACCTGCGGCAGGAACATCTTGCCGCTGCCGAACAGATCCCCGACCACATTCATGCCGGCCATAAGAGGCCCTTCGATGACATCCAGCGGTTTGGGATATTTTATCCTGGCCTCTTCCGTATCTGCATCGATATAATCCGTAATACCATTTACCAGGGCATGTTTCAGCCGGTCTTCCACTGGCCCTTTGCGCCAGGCCTCGTCTTTTACCTCTACTTTTCCTTTGGCTTTAACCGTTTCTGCAAAAGCCAGCAATTTATCGGTGCCTTCCGGATCACGGTTAAGGATGACATCCTCGCAAAGATTCCTGAAATTGGGTTCGATCTCATCATAAACGACCAGTTGTCCGGCATTCACGATACCCATATCCATACCCGCTTTAATGGCATGATACAGAAAAACGCTGTGCATGGCTTCCCGCACCGTGTCATTGCCCCGGAAAGAAAAGGACATATTACTGACGCCACCGCTGATGCGCGTTAACGGCATTTTTTGTTTGATCTCTTTGATCGCCTCGATGAAATCTACGGCGTAGTTGTTGTGTTCTTCGATCCCGGTGGCTATGGCAAAGATATTCGGGTCGAAAATGATGTCTTCCGGATCGTAGCCCACCTGTTCGGTCAGGATCTTATAGGCCCTTTCGCTGATGTCTACTTTTTTGCGAAGGGTATCCGCCTGTCCGTTCTCATCGAAGGCCATGACAATGACGGCAGCCCCGAAGCTCTTACAAAGAATAGCCTGTTCGATGAATTTTTCCTCCCCTTCTTTCAGGGAGATGGAGTTGACGATACATTTACCCTGAACGCATTTGAGACCTGCCTGTATGATCGAGAACTTGGAGGAGTCGATCATGATGGGGATCTTCGCAATATCCGGTTCGGCCTGCAGAAGATTAAGATAGGTCTGCATAGCTTTTTCTCCATCCAGCAGGGCATCGTCCATATTCACATCGAGAACCTGCGCTCCGCTCTCTACCTGTTGACGGGCAACACTAAGCGCTTCTTCGTATTTATTATCCCGGATAAGCCGGGCAAATTTCTTCGAGCCTGTTACATTAGTACGTTCGCCTACATTCACAAAATTCGTTTCCGGTCGTATGACCAGCGGTTCCAGGCCTGCTAAACGTAAAAAAGGTTTAATCGTATTTGGTGCTGACATCTTTATCTTATTAATCTCTTCTTTTTATGTTTTGGTTTATCCCACCAGTTCTTTTTCAACGACAGGTAATTGTCTGGGTTTTAATTTAGCTACATGTTCAGCAATGTGCTGTATATGATCCGGAGTGGTACCGCAGCATCCTCCCACGATATTCACCCAGCCGTTGGCGGCCCATTCTTCGATAAAATGAGCGGTTTCTTCCGGTTGCTCGTCGTATTCTCCCATGGCATTCGGAAGACCGGCATTGGGATAAGCGGAAGTAAAACAGGCAGAGATCTGGCTGAGCTCTTCGATATGGGAACGCATTTCTGCGGCGCCCAGGGCACAGTTCAGACCGATGCTCAGCGGGCGGGCATGCATGACGGAAACATAAAATGCTTCCAGGGTCTGCCCGCTCAGCGTGCGGCCGCTGGCGTCGGTAATCGTTCCGCTGATAAGGATCGGCAATTCTTTCTGCTTTGAATCACGGAAAAACTTTTTAATGGCGAAGATGGCGGCTTTGGCATTCAGGGTATCGAAGATGGTTTCGATCAGTAACAAATCTGCTCCTCCTTCCACCAATCCTTTGATCTGCTCATAATAGGCAGAAACCACTTCGTCAAAGCTTACTGCCCGGAATCCCGGGTTATTCACATCGGGCGAAAGAGATAAGGTTTTATTCATGGGCCCGATTGCTCCTGCTACGAAGCGGGGTTTATCGGGGTTACGGGCGGTAAAATCGGCAGCGGCCTTTTTGGCGATCCTGGCAGCGGCCACATTTATTTCAAAGGCCAGTGCTTCCATATGGTAATCGGCCATAGAGATCACCTGGGAGTTGAACGTATTGGTCTCGATGATGTCGGCCCCAGCCTCCAGGTATTGCCGGTGGATCCCTTCGATGATCTCAGGTTGGGTCAGGCATAAAAGATCATTGTTACCTTTCAGATCGGAAGCCCAGTCCTTAAAACGTTCACCCCGGTAATCCTTTTCTTCCAGTTTATGCCGTTGGATCATAGTTCCCATTGCTCCATCTATGATCAGTATCCTTTCTTTCAGACAATCTTGTATTGTTTTCATAATACCCTCCTCCCCGGACCGGGGATTTTATTTATAAATTCCGGTAAGATCAACAGACAAGATCCTTACCTGCTTGTTGGTGTCCTGCAAACGTCCGCGTGGAAAAAAAATTTTGGAAACTGCCATTAACGAGGGAAATAACCGGAAGGAACCGTATAAGAGGATTATTTCAGACGTTTATTAGTTCAGTTTTTGCTATTCACTTCTTCCGAAGCGTTTTACCGGGCCAGGCTGAACAATAAACAAATCCGCCTTGGTCCGATAGGCAAATATACATAAAAACCTTGGTTGGACAATTATCAGGTCGGTGTGCCAACAGTACCGGTTACCGGTCATTTCCTTATAAGGGACTGGCTTTTAACGGTTGGTCCGGTAGTTTTCCACCGGAAGCCGGTTCGTAATGGAACGGGCCAGGGTCATCTCATCGGCATATTCCAGTTCACCCCCAAAGGCGATACCCCTGGCGATCGTGGTCGATTTGACCCCGTTACCCTGTAGTTTTTTCTGGATATAATAGATGGTGGTATCTCCCTGAATAGTTGGATTGAGCGCGAAAATAAGTTCCTGCGTATGTTCTTTTTGTACCCGGCTGACCAGGGCCTCTATATTCAACTGATCGGGGCCGATCCCATCGAGCGGCGAGATGACCCCACCCAGCACATGATAGGTTCCGCTATATTGCTGGGTGCTTTCAATAGCAATCACTTCGCGGATGGTTTCGACCACGCAGATGAGCTCTTGTTTGCGCATGGAGTTGGAGCAAATGGAACAGATATCCGCATCGGATACATTATAACAGCGCTGGCAGAATTTAATATCCTGCCGCATACGGATCAGGGTCTCTCCAAAACCCTGGACGGCGGACGGGTCCATTTTCAGCAGGTGTAATACCAGTCTGAGTGCCGTCTTTTTTCCTATGCCCGGAAGTTTGGCAAATTCATTGACGGCGTTCTCTAATAACGCGGAGGAGAATTCCATGATGCAAAGATACGACAAGGGCTGCAGCTATAGGGTAATGTCTACATCATTATCCCAATTGGCTTTGACAACGAATTTTTTTCGTAAGGGAGTTACCTTTTCGGGCTGAAGATGTTTATCGAAGAATTCCCCCGGATCCCAGACTCCGTTCTTATTGCCATCATACAGGACGCGCAATTCATATTCCCCCGGCGGGAAGAGCTGAACCCTGAATTCCCTTTTATTAACAAAAGGGTAGGAGAATTTTACGACGTCCTGTACTACAAACTGAAGGACAGGGATTTTGGAAAGATCCAGATTGGAGATACGCACGCGCACTTCTCCGTAATCGATGTCCTTTTTCGTCTGAAAGTTGATCGTGTCGATCTTCAGCAGTTTTCTTCCTGCCGAATCCTGGGCGAAGTCTTTGGCGGCGATCAGATGGAATTTGGTATCAGTTGGCCAGGTATAGGCCAGGGTAAATCGTTTGTTGGTGGAATCTGCGCTGAATTGATATGTTCCGGCAGCAATATCCACGAAATCACCATCTGTGAACCTGATCTTCGAGGTATCGAAGACTTTGAGGGAACTGGTAAACTGAAGGCGAAAGGTATCTAAAATATCGAATTCTCCATTGGTGATGTTCACCTGGAACTGCAATCTTTTGTCCTTTTCTTTTTCTTTGTCCGATGGTTTGGAGGTTGCGGGTTTACCTGTGCCCGTACTGTTTTTGGCGGTGGTCGACGGTTTTTTGATATCCGGCGCGGCTTCTGTATAAGCATACAGGGTGACCGGGGGCGTTTGCCGGCTGATGACGACCGGTGAGTCGGCAAAGGCGAATAACTGCCCCTTGGATAAATAACGTCGGGTATTTCCTTCATCTTTTAAGGCAAACAGGTAATAAGTCCCGGGTTCCAGGAAATGAAACCTGAAACGGCCGGTGGTATCCACCTTAGCGATATAGCGGGGGCGTTCTTTAATGACGGCGGAATCATCATGGCTGCGGTGCAGCATAACGATAAGGGTGCTGTCGACCTTGCCGGTGGAAGCAATGATCACATTACCGGAAAATTGAGAAGAATCTATATAATTACCCGTGGTGAAGACATAGGTGAAATTCTTCAATATATTCCCCTCATTCACATCCCGGATGGAATTGCCGAAGTCCAGTGAATAGGTCGTATTCGGTTGTAAGGTATCTTTTATCCGGACAGTGAGGGTTCGGAGCTTGGCATCCACGATCGGATCCACTTTTGGAAGAGGGGATACGATGAGATTCTGCAAAAGTTCCTTTGCCTCGATATATTCATTAAAGTTGAAAACGATTTTGTTGCCGGTGAAATGGCGGGTGGAATCGCGCGGGGCCACTACCAGTAACCTGGGAGGCAGCGTATCCCGGGGACCGCCCAGCGGCGGTACGATATTGGCGCAGCCGGAAATATTAATGGCTCCGGTTATCGTGAGGGAAAAAAGGATAAAAAAAAGAAGGCCGTTCTTGATCTTCATAAATTGACTTATCGGAGCTTATCAAAATAAATATCTGCAATATTAGGTCGTTTTCAGGGACCTGTCCCTTGAGATTCCCTAATAATCCCTTAAATCTGTCCCGGAGCTGCTCACTCTACTTCTTCATCCTGGTTGATCTCGTGTAAGGCAATGGCGAGGTTATTTGTTTTTACAAAAGTACACCAATGGCAATCCGGCTTTCCGCAACCGGTATAGAATTCCCTGTTCTGTATCTTATTCCAGACCATGACGATCTGTTCAGTTACGGTGGTGATGTCCTCAGGGGTGATCAGTATTTTAATCTTCCGGTATTCCTTTTTTTTGTCGGGTTCGACAAAATCAAATTCAGTACTGGTAACCTTCCAATCCTTCTGTTCATAACTATCCACCAATATTTTGTAGAAGACAGCCTGCCGCCAGTAATCTCCCCCATTCGGTTCTTTTTGATTGGGGGGATTCAGCTTTTCCCTTGCTTTATCCACGTCTCCGGTCTTGTAGTCAACCACATTCACTTCTTTACCCTGGAACTCCAGTTTATCCAGTTTGCCTTTCAGGGGAACTCCCCGGATGACTACATTTCGGATATTTCTCTCTACCGCTACGATCTTATTCCACACGGGGAGGTATTTGTCATAATAATTCGATAATACCTCCAGCCCATATTCCATCCGACGGGAAAAGGCCTCTTTGGTAAAGATTTCCCGGTGACGGTGCATATACCACTGAAAATCCTGCAGAAGCTCAGGTTTGGGCAAGAACTTTTCGGGACTGTTCGCCTTCATTTTTTCGAATAGCTTTTGCAGGGCATAATGCACGGCCGACCCGAATTCGGTAGCCTCATTCTTTGGAGAAGGGATCCGTACCAGGTTCTTATAATAAAACTCCAGGGGGCATTTGAGGTAATTGTTCAGGGCCGTTACGTTCATCACGAATTTTTCCAGCATGCGGCTGATAAAATCCTCTTCAGCTTTTCCGATCTCCGGCGCAATGGTTTCGCTGAAGGGCAGGGCTTCAAAGGTAGCCAGGGTTTCTTCAGGGATCAGGATCTTTTCTACGGGGAGTTCATGACGGTCCAGGATCTCTGCGATGAACATGGACGGCTCCAATTCCTTGCCATCGTTGCGGTAACGGGAATAGGAGATGAACAGATGCTGCTCCACCCTGGTCAGGGCAACATAAAAAAGACGGCGCAGTTCTTCTTCCTCCACGGATTTCGAATTGGCCTCTCCTGCCATGCCTTCACGGGAGGCGAAAAGATTTCCCGGGTATTTATAGCCGCTGCCGGGTTTGCGTTTCTTTTCCCAGGTCGTGGCATTGCAGCCGGCAAAAAAAACGTATTCGAATTCCAGGCCTTTTGATCCATGGGTGGTAAGCAGATTGACTGCTTTATCGCTGCCGGCGACCTTTACCAGGGGAAGGATGATGTTATTGTCCTTCATCAGATCGATCATCTGGACCAGCTTTTCCAGGTTCAGATCCGGATCGCGACGCGATTCCTCTTTCACAAAATCAAAAAGAGCGGTGAGCACCTGCATCAGCCAGATCTTATCAGGGCTCTCCAATATGGATCTCAGGATACCAGTATCCCGAATGCTGTTTTCAAAAAGGGTTTGCAGGGTAACATTCGACGCATCGCTGATAAGTTGTTCCAGGACATGGCTTGCTTTTTTCATCCCTTCCGGCAATCCGCTGTCAAAAAGATCCCTGGCAGGGCGGGTGGATTTCTCCAGGAGCAAACGCCGGAGCGAGGTGCGCTGGTCGCTGAATTGCCGTTCTGCCACTTCCACCGATAATTTGGCGATCTCGATGGGGGGGATGCCGAAAAAATCGAAATGCAGTATCTCGAACAGCATTTCATCACCGCCATAAGGGGCATCGTGTTCGGCAGCGAGATAACGAAGGAGCTGGAGGATCTTGCGGGCAAAAGGGATCTCCAGCAGATTCAGGCTTCGTTTACTGAACACGGGTATTTTCTTCAATTGAAGAAAAAGCGATAATTCTTCACCGTACTTATTTTCTTTATAGATAACGGCGATCCTTCCGGGAGGGACGCCTTCACCTACGAGTCTTTCTATCTGCAGGGTGATATCCGTCATTTCCTGCCTTGGGCTTTGATATTCCAGGAGGCGTGGCGGATCCTTGAACCTGCTGATAAGAGGATGGCTGGATATAAGGTGTTTGGAAAGCCCGGGGATCTGGTTGACCAGTCTTTCCCGGTTCTTATCGATAAGGGTCCTGGAAATATCCAGGATCGGCTGGGTAGACCGGTAATTATGGGTCAAAACGACAGTGAGCAGGTCCTTTTGATAATGGTTGGCGAAACCAAGCATATTCTCTACGTTAGCTCCCTGGAACCGGTAGATGCTTTGATCGTCATCGCCTACGACAAATACATTAGGTTGGTCCCAATAGTTGATGAGCAGGCTGACCAGCCTGTTCTGGGTTCCGCTGGTATCCTGGTATTCATCCACTAAAATGTACTGATATCGTTCCTGGTACCCGGAAAGAAGCTGTTTGTTTTCCTCAAAGACCCGGATCACCCAATTGATCATATCGTCAAAATCATAGCGGTTGCGGCGGCGCATCAATTCCTGGAAGGGCGTGAATTCGTTAACGGCGGCCAGCAATTTGTTCATTTTCTCCGTTTCTTCTGCGATCTTATCGGTCCGGAGATCTCCTTTCTTAAATTCCTTCGTAGCCCGTTTGGCGATATATTCTTCATTCTGTGGAAGCGTTGAAAGATATTCTTCAACTTTGGCTTCTATAAAATCCGGGGTCCAGCCTTCCCGTTTCATGGTAGAAAACAGGTTCTGCAGGTTGCCGATCTCGAAATACACATCACCACGGTATCTTTTAAGCGGATGGTTCTTGGGAAAGCCGTCGATCAGGGTTTTGAAAAGCTGGATCTTTTCCAGGTCAGAAATAGGATCGAGGGCCGTCTTTTCAAAAAGAGGAAGGTTCTCCTGTATGATATCGTTGCAAAAGGAGTGAAAAGTATGAATATTGACCTTATAAGCATCCGGACCTATAAAAGAAAGCAGACGCCTGCGCATGGCAATCGTGCCGGCATCCGTGTAAGTAAGACAAAGGATGTTTTCGGGACTGGTGTCCGTTTCCAGGAGTATTTTCCCGATCCGGGCCGCCAGGATCTGGGTTTTTCCCGTACCCGGCCCGGCGATCACCATAACGGGTCCTTCCGTAGTATTGACGGCAAGACGTTGTTGTTCATTGAGTTTCCGGTATTCATCCCGGAAATGCTGTTGGAGTTTCTCCCGGTTAATGGACATGGGCGTAAAGATAAGCTGCAGGGGCCGAGCTTCAATCGGTCGGCTTCTGATCTCCGGCTATAAAGCAATATACTTATTTTGGTCATAAGGCTATCTGATTAGTGAGAGGACATCCGGGGCTGGCCTGGTTAATATAAAAAAAATGAATACCTAAATAACTTTCAATCAGGTTATTGAAGAATTTGGCAGGACTTTTGCCGCATTCGTAAAAGCAGTTTTCCCCTCCTGAGCAGTGCCCGTTTTTTCCGGGTAAATACATGGAAACCCCTATTTTCTGTCTTTTGACGTCAACTAATTTTTAAAAAGGTGGTCGGGTATGTGGAAATTGTCTTAATATGGGAATAAATTAGCGCATTCTTCGTTTAATCCATATCCTATTATAAACTGGAAATAATGAAAAACCATCAGTCCTTTAAGGTATTTATCGTCGAAGATGATGTATGGTATGGCTCTATGCTTCAGCATTATCTCTCTCTCAACCCGGAATACGAAGTCAAACGTTTTGAATCGCCCCGTGATTTTTTTGCACAACTTCATGAGAACCCCGATGTGGTGACCCTGGATTATTCACTTCCTGACTGTGATGGGGCAGAGGTATTGAAAAAAATAAAGGAGCATAACCCGGATATCCGGGTGATTGTCATTTCCGGTCAGGAGGATGTGGCTACGGCGATCAACCTGTTAAAGAACGGGGCTTTCGAATATATCGTGAAAGATGATGAAACCAAGGACCGCCTGTGGAACAGTATTTTGCATTTACGGGAGATCAGCAACCTGAAGCAGGAAGTCGAAACCCTAAAGACCCAGGTGGGCCGAAAATACGATTTTTCCCAAATGATCATCGGTAAGAGCGATCCCATACAAAAAGTCTTTTCCCTTATTGAAAAAGCGGCAAAGACCAATATTACCGTGTCCGTTACAGGAGAAACAGGATCGGGTAAGGAGATGATCGGCAAAGCTATTCATTATAATTCCGAAAGACATAAACAGCCCTTTGTTGCCGTGAATGTGGCGGCTATTCCTAAAGATCTGATCGAAAGCGAACTGTTCGGTCATGAAAAAGGGGCGTTTACGGGTGCCGTTACCCGGCGGATCGGGAAATTCGAAGAGGCTGATAAAGGCACTTTATTCCTGGATGAGATCGGAGAACTCGATATCAATCTTCAGGCAAAATTATTGCGCGTACTTCAGGAAAGAGAGATAACCCGGATCGGTGGTAATGCGGTCACCAAGATCGATGTACGCATCGTGGTGGCCACCCATAAGAACCTGCTGGAGGAAGTAAAGAATAAGAATTTCAGGGAGGACCTTTATTATCGTTTGATCGGTTTGCCGATCCTGCTGCCGCCATTACGGGAAAGGGGCAACGATATTTTGATCCTTGCCAAACACTTTATCGATGGGTTCTGCAAAGAGAACAAAATTGAAAAGAAGACCCTTTCTGCCGATGCCCAGCAGAAACTGATGACCTATCCCTTTCCAGGGAATGTGCGTGAATTGAAGTCTGTGGTAGAGCTGGCCGTCGTCATGGCGGATGAGGAGTTGATCCAGCCGGAACATATAACCCTGAACTCCTCCACCAGTATTGCCGATCTGCTGAATAAGGATATGACGCTGAAGGAATACGAAATACAGATCCTTCAGCATCATTTGGACAAACATGAAAAGGACGTTTTGCTGGTAGCAAAAAAACTGGATGTCGGTAAATCCACTCTTTACCGCATGATCCAGAACGGTGAATTAAAGATGAAATAATCACATTCTTTTAACAATCTGGCTCTATGGACCCGGTACAGGAATTGGCTATTTTGAGGGGGCAGCTGGAGGCTGAAAAGCTCGGTCGGCTGAAGGCAGAGCATATGCTTGAGGAGAAGGTATCCGAGTTGGAGAATCTTCGTTCCCTGTCAGGCGACAGGAGCGGAGCCGGGGAAAAAAACCGGGAGCAGCGTGTTTTTTTTGAAGATATTTTAAATAAGACTCCGGCCGATATCATTGTCGCGGACCCTCAATACCGTTATCTATACCTGAATATCAGCGCCATCCCCGACCCGGCCTTACGGGCATGGATGATCGGCAAGACCAACGAAGAATTCTGTGCCTTTGCCGGAAGGGGAGAGAAAATTGCCGGGGACAGGAGGTTTGTATTTGAGAAAGCGTTGCTTTTGCGCGAGGTAATAGATTGGGAGGAGGAAATCGTGGATGGCCGGGGGGAAAAACAATATTATCTCCGGAAGATATACCCCGTGCTGGATGATAAGAGGGAGGTTTTATATGTGATCATTTACGCCTTCAGGATCACGGAAAGGAAGGTTTTTGAGGAACAGATGCGACGCAGCGAAAAAAGGTACCGGGATCTGTTCAATTACAGTCAGGCCCTGATCTGTACCCATGATATGACAGGCAGATTGCTCGCCGTCAATCCTGAAATTTCCAGGGTATTGGGTTTTACGGAAGAAGAGCTGCTTGGACGAAAGATCCAGGAATTCATTCCTCGTGCCCATCAGCGGGAATTCGCAGAAGAGTATGTTAAAGCTATTAAGCATAAAGAGGGGGGCGTCAGCGGGGTATTTTGTGTTTTGAATAAGAATGGTGAGAAGATCTATTTGCTGTATAAGAACTACCGGGTGGAAGAGCCCGGGCTTGAACCCTACGTAATCGGATTTTCCCAGGATATTACCAACCGGGTGAAGATGGAAAAGGAACTGCGGTTCGCCAAACAAATAACCGATGAAGGGGCGAAGGCAAAAGAGTCCTTTCTGGCGCATATGAGCCATGAGATCAGGACTCCGATGAGTGGTATCCTGGGGATCGCCAGTTTATTGCGAAAGACCAAACTGGATAACCAGCAACGGAACTATCTGCAGCTGATACAGGAGGCTGCCGGCAACCTGCTGGTGATTGTCAATGATATCCTGGATCTCGAAAAGATCATCGCCGGAAAGCTGCAATTGGAAAAGATCGCTTTTAAGATCGTGGATAAAATAGCCACGACGAGCCAATCCTTTATTTATAAAGCAGAAGAAAAGGAACTAGGTCTGATCTTTCAGAATTCCATTCCGGGCGGTTTAGTCGTAATGGGAGATCCTTACAGGCTGAGCCAGGTCCTGAACAATATTCTGAGCAATGCGCTGAAATTTACGGATCGGGGCCATATCAATATTTCCACAAGGATCTCCGAACAAGGGTCGGATATGGTGGTCATCGAAATTACGATCAGCGATACGGGTATCGGGATCAGCGAAGCCCGGCTCAAGACCATTTTTGAGCCTTTCGAACAGGCTGATGCAACGATCTCCCGCAAATACGGTGGTACAGGCCTTGGCCTGACCATCTGTAAGAATATGATCGAAATGCAGGATGGAGAATTGCTGGTAAAAAGTGAAGAAGGCAAGGGATCGGCTTTTACGATCCGGATTCCTTATTATATAAGTATTGAAGCTATGCAGGAAAATGTTCCAAACGAGGAGATCGATTTTAAAAGCTTGGGATTCAAGAGGGTATTAGTCGCAGAGGATGTGGAGCTCAACCAGTATCTGGCCAGGCATATTCTTGAGTCCTGGGATTTTGAAGTGAAAATTGTAGCCAACGGCCGGGATGCGGTAGAACTATTGCAGCAGGAGCAGTTCGATTGTGTCCTTATGGACGTACAAATGCCGGAAATGGATGGGATAGAAGCGACCCAGCATATCCGGAAACTGGCCGATCCCGTAAAATCAGGCATCCCCATAATAGCCTTGACGGCCAACGCCCTTAAAGGCGATAGCGAAAAATACATCGCTGCCGGGATGTCCGATTACCTGGCCAAACCATTTGACGAAGAAAGTTTGTTTCTTGTCATATCCCGGAACCTTAAACGGGCGGCTTTGCAGGCTACTCAGACTTCTCCGCCTTCCCCGGACGAAATAAGACCAACTACACCCTTACCTAATCCAACGCTCATGTTACCTTTAATCCCCGGCGCTAAATTATACGATCTTTCTATGGTTGAATCCGTATCCGGAGGAGATCAAAGCTTTATCAAAAAAATGGTTTTGCTTTTTATAGAAACGGTCCCTCAGAACCTGGCTGATCTTAGAGGAGCTATGTTGGCGGGAAATTGGGATCAGGTCGGCAAAACTGCCCATAAATTAAAATCCACAGTAGACTCCATGGGCATTAAAACCATCCGGCAAGAGGTCAGAGCCGTGGAAGCTAATTCCAAACAGGGCCAATCCGTAGGAGAAATTCCTGCTCTGGTGGAAAGGGTTGAATGGGTGATCGGTCTTTGTATCGAGCAATTACAGGCCGAAATCCTTGAATAATCGGCCGGAATTCCCAAAAAAGACAGATAGTTTCCCAAAAAGAGAGGGTGTTAAACGGATAACAAAGCCCATTTCATTGATAGTCAGCTCTTTATTTTAGCTCTTTTTCTGGCACTATTTTGCAGGATGGTTGATGCACCATTAAGCTTTTACTATGGAATTAGCCCATCAGCCTGTAATTTTTGTTGTCGAGGATAACCTGATCTATCAAAGCCTTATCGCTAAGGAATTGGAATCTGTCAGCAATGAAATACATTTTTATACGAACGGAGAATCCTGCCTGGATGAGCTGGATAAGAATCCTGCTGTTATCGTCCTGGATTACAACCTTGATGGCGAAATGAATGGATTGGATACCCTGCAAAAGGTCCGCAATATTAACCCCGATGTATATGTGATCCTTTTCTCCAGTCAGAAGGGATTAAATACCAAAGAGATCCTATTACAATACGGAAGTTTTGACTTCCTGGAAAAGAACAGCTTGTCCCTGCGTACATTGCGCCAGATGGTCGATTGCGTCACCTCTTCGTCCGGAAGAGCAGTCAATTGACCCTAAACTTTTGTTCGCCTGGCTGGTTATTCAAAAGACATGGCCGTTCATTCCCTGCAGAAAATACAAAGGATCCCCGCTTCACTGGACAAGGTCTGGGATTTTTTTACGGATCCTTCCAAACTCCCCCTTATAACTCCCCCGGATATGAATTTCCGGATCATATCCTCCGGGTACCGTTACCAAAAGGTAGAGGAGTTCTTCCCGCTGAAGTAAAATCCATTAACCCGGAATGCGGGAAATGTATTTTTCGATCTGTTTGATCTGGTCGACGATCTGAGGGGTGGTAGCTTTCAGGGCCTTGGCCTTTCTGAAAAAATCCTTGGCTGCGCGGAACTCCCTTTTGGTCATCATGATAGAACAAAGCTGGAGAAAGGCAGCGGCTTGGTTTTCCTTATCGGGAAGGCCTTTTCGGAGGGCTTGCCGGATATAACTTTCTGCCTGACGAATATCGTTCTTCTGCATAAAGAGCATACCCATTTGTAAAAGGCTCGCTCCTTCTGCCTCTTTCATCGGCATTCCCAGATCCAGCCCTTTTTTCATATTCAACTCAGCCCCTGCGAAATCCTGTTTCATCATGGCAATATTGCCCTTCAGGGTGAAATAAACCGAACGGATAGGTTTGTACAGCAGGTTGGGGAATTTGACGGAAGCCAAAACCTTTTCAGCGGCTTCGAGATTGCCACTTTCCATATGTTCCTGAATCAATCTCAGGGGGCCAAAAAAGAAGTAGCCGAACAAGAGGATCAGGGTAATGAGGTAAGGCAGGAAAGCGGGCCAGAAGCCTGCATAAACGTTGGTAAAAATGCCAAGGGCCAACAGGGCTATGGCTATATAAAGACGGTATTTAATGACAATATTATAAAACTTCATAAACCAATATTATAAGGAGTGCAAATATAGGTTTATACCGGCAATGCATCAGAATTTATCGTCATTCACCTCGATCCAGTACCCTTCCGGATCCTGCAGATAGACCTGTTTGATCCCATCCGGCCTGACCTGGGGGTCCTTGGTATTTCCCGCCCAATTGCCGTATTTGATATGGGCTTCATCCAGGTGCCGGGTAAAAACCGCCAGCGAGGGCACGCTAAAGGCAAGATGTATATTGATATCGTGAGCTACAGGCTCTTTTGCTCCCGAAACGACATGTAATTGGGAGTGATCACCCACCTTAAACCAGACATGTTTGTTATCATGGAAGGGTTCGTCGATTTTTTTTAATTGCAGCACATTTTCATAAAAATCCGCGCTTTTGGCCAGATCCACCACATATATAGTGGTATGGCTGAAATGGGGACCCTGCGAACTTGCTGAAAGGGAACACATTACGGAAGCGGACAATACGAGGAGGAGTGCTGAAAGGCGGGCCATTGCTGGTCTGTGCATAAGGAATATTTACTGTCGATGAAAGTAAGGAATTACCGGCATAATGTATTATTTTTGCGCCCCAAACTATTGATGCTTTGGCATCCAGGCTGAAGGCCCGACAATAGATGGTTTGCCTGAAAGGAATTACATTTCCGAATTATGACTTTCCGGCAAAAACAAATGGTCCCGTAGTTCAATGGATAGAATAGAAGTTTCCTAAACTTTAGATGCAGGTTCGATTCCTGCCGGGACCACCACCTGACCGCCTCAAGTAATTGATTTACAATTGTTTGAGGTATTTTTATTTACTCCTTGTTGTCGTTTTTGTTGTCGAAAAAATTGATTTGCTCCCTTTGAGAAGATTACGACCGGTGTGTGCTTTTAGCTAAGTAGTGATTTAGTTTGAGCCTACCCTATTCTTTCAGGTGTCAATACATCACTTCTGCTTTTGAATAGGCTTAATTTCCTTTTTTGCATTGAAGAGATCAAAAATTTCAACGTCCAAAAACTGACTGATTTTGTAAAAAGTCGGGATAGGAGGTTGATTGCGGTTCGAACACCAAGTACTTACCGTTGTGTCGTGAACCTGTAAATGTTCGGCCAATGACTTTACGGTTCTCCCTTTCCTAGCCAAAACCTCTTTGATTCGGTTATAAGTCATTTTTTGATCCATACATTTATTAATTCCTCAAACAAATATATGGATCACTAATGTATTCATTTTCAGGGTTATCTGTGAAATGAGCAAAGTAAACTTTGATTATTTCATTTAAAACTGTGAAATGATCATAGTTATATTATTTTTTTCTATATTTTTAGATTTCATTTATTGAATTTCTGGTTAAGGCTCTGATTGGCTGTAATGCTCGTGATTAGGCGTGCATAGTGCTAATATCGTATTTTTGCGACCTTCTATAATTGAAGGCTTCGCTATAAGTCTGGCTTGGAAGAAACGACCAATTTCACGGAACAATGAAAATTTTTCCGGCAAAAGAAGCGCAGATGATAGCAAAGCCCACACCATACTATTTCAGGATATGGGGTGGGCCTCTATCAGCTTACTTGCTTCGGGCGCTTGGTCGTGCCCTTCCAACGTAAGACGGGGCCTGCCCTTTATTATTTTCTCCCTCCCAGGTCCTTCCTTACACAGACTCCAAACATAAGGGAGTATGCTAAACATCGCAATAATTTCCGGCTTAATTGGCGGGTTACTTTCAGTGCATAATTGCACAGGTGTAGATTCTTAAAAATAGTGATAACGGATATTATCACTACAACCTTTTGAATTAAGGTTTGGAATAACCCCTCTTGCTATTCCTGGCTGAGGTGTTTTTTAATCTAATTACTAAAAGCATGTATTAATGGGAGGCAAGTTCGAAAAAGCAAAACCGGTAAAGGATGAAATCAATAAAACTCTTAAACAAGAGTTTGGAATTTTCATTTGGCTGGTCCCAGCAAAACGATTTATTCGGACTACCCGGAAAGTTTCCTTGTCTTATCTTGAAAATCGACTAAATACGGGAGTAGATTCATTTATCGGTTCTCATATTCGGGACCTATCAAATTTTTTGAGCCTGTTAGAAACTATTGATGAAGAATTTTACGAAAAGTATTTCAACAAGGAAGGCAAGAAAACCTCAAAAGTCAAATATACTATTAGCCAAAACCTTCATGATGAATTTGAATATTTTGTAAATGTGGTTCCGGCCAACCGTTTTAATCGTAACACCCGAAATGTATTTCTATCCTACCTCAATGATAACTTAAAGGTGGGGCTAGATACTTTTTTGGATTCCTATATTCAGGACCTCAAAAATCTTTTTAGGTTATTAGAGGTAATAGATGAACAGTTTGACCAATCCCAGTTTGAGAACAAAAAATGACCCTTTCAATTTGGTTTTTTTTAACCCCTTTTGCCCTGGGACCCTTTCCGGCCTTCCCTTAGATAATAATAAACCGTGGTTTTACTTTTTTTGATCGTCTCCGCTATTTCCCTATAACTAAATCCTTGTTCAAATAACCGGGCAGTTTTTTGTTGTAAGGTGTCGGGGGAGGCCTTTTCCTTAAATTCGTATTCACTTGCCCAACGTTGGACCGTCCGGGGGGATACGTTAATCAATTTACCGGTTTCTTTGGCCGTTAAGCCCTTCAAATAGTAATGGTAGGCTCTAAGTACGCCCGGAGGCATTTTTTCGTCTTTACAGACTTGTATTGTCTTTGCCATGTGTTCAAACCAAAATTTAACTGAAATGAGCTTTTTTGTTTCGTAAATATGAACCGCCAAAATGCGCACTTTATTGAACTCTTTTTGAAGCATACCCCCGGTGGGTTAAATCGTTCTTTGCGCCTTCCTGCTCAGGGAAAACCCTTTGATCGGGCTATATCCTTACGGTCAAATAGGCTATTCATCTTTAGATAACTTGCTTATCGTTTTCTCGATTCCGCTCAGGGCATTAGCAAGATTATAAATGTCCATTGCGGGTGTCCCTTTGTCCTCATTTAAAGCAATCAATCTCTTTTGCATCCCCTTCCGAATGGTAAAATATAGTCCCATAGGTAAATCATTTGCCCATTTGCTGATTGTCGTTATGGATACGCCTAACGCTTTAGCAATATCCCTTTGTAACATTCCCCGACTTTTTAAAATGGCGAATTGTTTTTTATAACGTTCAATTTCGTGGGGGGTGTGAACTTTGTAATTTCTCATGATTTTGTTTTTTTGAATAATGGTTAATTTTTAGGTAAGTGCTTTCTTTCCGGTTTCCTGGGAGGATTTCAATTCGCTGTACACTATCCAACCATTCCCGGCAAATAGTTATCTCCCTGGGATGCAGGGTACAAGTAGCGTGACTGATTCCACGATAAACCGTAACTAAGCAGTTTCGCCTCATGGCCTGGGTAATCATCCGTTTCAAATCCCGCCGCCTATTGCTGTCCTTATTACGGCATTGTTTTGCCCTTTGCCCGTAAAGTAGTTCAGAACAAAAACGGCTATGGTTTTGCTGAATGGATATATCCCGCCCACACGAAATACAACTATGAGCCGTTTGTGCATTTTTCGCACAAAATATACGTTCACTGTTTATTCCCTTTTCTTCAATACAAAAACCTGTAAGGCGTTGAATAGAATTTGCAGGTCGATCAATCACTTTTTCCCTGATACATTCAAGCGGTGAAAAGGTGGGGATTTTATCCGCTTCCGAATTATTTACCTGCCGGTGAAAAGGTGGCGGGTTATGCGCTTCAAAACCGTATATAAATTGCCGGTTCCAGGTGTCAACTAAAAGGGGGGAAACGATCTCAGCAACTGGGTTACCGGCATAACGGGTAAACAACCCGGTCAGCTTCTTTCTATTATCCCTTAGCTGGTATTTATTCATTCCTTCCCAGCTTATCGGGTTACCTAGATAAAGCCATTGTTTTTGTTCCCGGTTGCTCATTCTGTTTAAATCGGCGGTCTTATCCGTCCAAATTATCCCATCAAGTAGACCGGTAAGCACCTGGGCAAGCGGGTATACTTTACTTTGATCGGTTAAATCATTCAGGGTAAAAAGGCCATACCCCTGTAGGTATCGCATTTTGTTAACCTTCACTTCGACTCGTAAAATATCGCCGCAATCCATCCCGCTTTGTTCTGCCTTGTCGTACAGTTTTACCTCATAGTCCCAAAGACAGCAAACCAGCCCTTTACGCTTGTTCCGCTTATGAATAGGCCGAAAGGCTTTATTTTTAAAACAAACGGCATTATTTAACACCCTGAGCGGTGGAAAGGGCAAAGGGACGTTTATCCCGATTTCGATACCGTGTATCTCCATTTCTCCCGGCTGTAGACCAAGAGCAAAGGAAAGACCGCTAACTACATTTTGTAGACCGGCAAAGGGGAAATCATTTGTATTATGGCTTCCTCCGTTGTGGTACTTGTGCAAACTGCCATTAATAGTAAGGCGGTGGCCGGTGGCCGCGGGTTTTAGTTCCAGGTTCAGCCCCCGGAAGGAGGTCCGGCGTATATCGTCTACCTTTTCCCCGGTCTGCTCATTTACGGTTACCTCCCAGCATGACAAGCCCGTTAAATGGGTATTACAAGGAGCGTAATAAGTAAGTTGGATACCGTCAATCATGGCCCTATTGTTTGTCCAGGTGGTTTTATTTGCTCAATAGGGTTTGTATCTCTTGCAAGGCATTGCCAAGGTATCGCCGGGCACAAGCGGCGGAGTTTAGCTTGCTGCCACGGCCCAGAATTGCCAATACCAATACTTCCTTCGCCATAGTTACATAACAATCTGCGGCCCATTCCCGGCGACCGTTACCAATTGTGCAGGGCGCGTATGCCCTTAGATTTGTAGGGAAAGTATGAAGGCATGTTATTGCCGTTGCTACTTGTGAACGGTGTTTTCTTTTTGAAAGGGCTATGAACAGGGACAGTTCATCTAGGGCGGTGATAATAGCCCCTTCCTTCCGGGTTAAAATCGTGGTTGAATTATACATGACTTACCTCCCTTTTACCGCCAGCAAGGACGGCGGCGGCTTTTACTTCACTTAGCAGGAACCGGGTCTTGTTGCCGATCTTGTACGGGGTAAGGATACCCACATTCATCCAGGAATGGACCGTAGGTAGGGAAATTTTAAATAGGTCGGCTACGTCCTGGCGGGTAATAAATGCGTCCGGGTTCTTTGGCGTGGATGATCCGTTAAACTTTGAGAATTTTTGGTCTAATAGGTCACTGAGGGCGTCTAGCAGTGAATTACTGGTGACGCTTTCTACATGTAAAATTTTTGATTGATTTTGCATAGCTGAAATGATTTTTATTTCTGCTGCAAAATGCAAAGGGCGTTAAATGGTAAGGAGGCATCAAGTGGGTAAAACCTTTTTACGAGTATTATATAAATGATTATCAGAGATATACATATAATAAATTAAGTTAGCAGTAAAGGGGTCAATGCCTTTTGTCATAGCCATTTTTTAAACTATCAAATTCACTAATAGCAAGTTTTAAGGCCTGTTTATTATCGCCTGTTCTAAGTAATTCAATGGCAATTTTTAGATTATTCACCTTGGAATTGTCGGCGTTCGCGTTGCCTGAAATTCCCATTCTCGCCTTTTCATCTTTCAATATTTTTAAGTAATGATTATATAAATCTTTTCCGCTATTGGGTGAGGTCTTTCCAAATTTTGCAGCCAATGGCCCGGCATTATTTGTTGTTACCGGCCCCGCACCACAACGGGCTAAATAATAGAAATACAAAGCAATTCCCCGTGTTGTGATTTCGGGTTTGAGTGGCTCACCGACCTGCAGTTGTATATTATTACTATTAATTTGTCTAAGGTCGTAGGTTGCAGCCGCAAGGATTTGAGAAAATTCATTTTTCGAATAATATTGAGGCGGATAATAGCCATTATCTGTAATTCCGTCCGAAGCATGTAGCAAATAATAAATCCTTTCATTTTCGCCCTCTATAGCACTGTATTCGGCAACTATTTGCTTAATACGAATTAAATCATTTACCTGCTTAATTTCCACTTCGCATTGGCTAATTAACTCCAAGTTTGGTTTTAATCGTATCTCTTTCGGAAGACCGAATTTTTCAAAATTTAAGGTTTCCCCATTAATTATAATTTGTGGGAAGGATGTAAATTGAGGGGTATTTTCCTTTTCCTTTTCTTTCTCTATGACCGATAACAAATACTCCTTTCGTTTGGCAAAATCCCTTATATCTCTTGCCTGATATATTTTTTTATTAAATGGCTTATCTTGAAATATTGGTCCTTGCGCTTCCTTCGTGGGGTCAGTGTCAGGTATCAGCTTAATTACCGTCTCCTTTGGCCTTATGATATCGGCAATCTTTTCAATATCTATCATTTTGGATACTATTTACTAGCGGTTAATTGCCGTTTTTTTTCTGTAGCTGTATGCCAATGTGTGCGCATTATTTCGGCATGTTCACTTCCCGATAACTTAATATATTTTAGGAAGGTACTTTCTTTCTTATGGCCGGTAATTTTCATTATAGTTTGTGCCGGAATACCGGCTTTATACATATTGGTAGCAAAGGACCGGCGAGCAGTATGGCTGCTTACCAATTGCCATTTTTCAAACACCTCTGTAATGCGCTGGCCTCCTTTAGTGGCTTGTATTTCCATCTGTTCACTTATTTTAGCCTCTTTGCATAGTTCCTTAACATACTCATTCAATTTCTGATCTGATATTTTCGGCGGGGGAATGCCATTGTATTTTTGCAATATCATTTCAACCGTCTCATGGATCGGAATTACAACCCGTTCTCCTGTTTTGGTCTCATGTAAATCCAGGTTTCCACTCTTAATATTGTGTATTTTAATGTTTGTAAAGTCACTTACCCTTAGCCCGGTGTAGCATCCGATTAAAAAAAGATCACGTATCCGGTCCAGCCGTTTATTCTCTGAAAGGTCCAGTTTGTAGAGGGCTTCTAATTCGCTTTCACTCAGGTAAACGGACGCCACGCTTTCTGAAATAACCTTAAAGTTTCTTTTTATCCGTTCAATATTCATTCCCCCTATTCCAGCTATTGCAGCCTCATTCAAAAAGACTTTGAGAATGGCAATAGTCTTGCCGACTGAATTTGTTTTCATCTTTTTTACCTGGGTCAGGTAATCTTTAAAATCGGTGTAGAAATCCGTGTCGATGATATTAAAATCAATGCGGCGGCGGGTTTCCTTTTCGAAGGCTCTAAGGTCAGAAACCGTTGTTTTATATTTGCGTATGGTAGGCATGGCTAAAAGTTTGCCGCTCCTACCTGTGCGCTTACCGGCATTAGTAATGAAATTGTCCAGGAATCCCCAAAAATGTTTATCCGGGGCATCATTTCGGCCTGTATGTTCATTTAACCGATCTCTTAATACTTCAACTGTTAAAGGGTCCTGGCATTCAATAGATAGGGCATAGAGCCGGGATACAGCCGCTTTTAAGTCTTTCAGGGTACGGTTAAAACTGTCCCGGTTTGGCTCTTGTATTACGTTCCTGATTTCCTGGGCTTTAATATTCCAATTTTTAGGTATTATGCTTAACCGGGTTGGGTAAACAAGCCGGTTGCCATTCCACCGGGCAATAAGATAAATTGCTTCCGGCTTTTCGCTTTTCATTCGTCTAAGGTTAAACTTTACCCGTATCATATTATCTTAATTGTATATTGAAGATAGTTAATATATAATACGGTTGTCGGTTTTGTTGTCGTTTTTTCTTAATCCATCTTAATTTATTGGAACCCTACTTAACTGAAATATAAAAGGAGAAATTTGTATAACCGTTATCTATATTGGCTTTGGTGGGACTCTGTAGGTGTTAGACGAAATAACAAATTAAGGGGTTGTCGGTCCTGCCGGGACCACACTTGATTGTAAGCCATTATATGGCATATTTTGCGGCAACCATTTATAAATAATCTTTCTAGTTGCTGGATTCTTCATTAAGGCGTTTACGCATTTCTTTCCTTTTCCCGTCCCAGTCTCCTACCGAACGTAACGGAATAGGTCCTTCAGACAAGTCCTTATAAAAATCGATCCAATCCCATGCTGAGCTTCCGTCATTAAGTTTTACTTCTGGCACCCAAACGTTGGATTCTTTATCAAAGTACATCGACCATTTACCATCTTTTTTGTCGGTCATATAACAATAGCCATAATATGCAAGTACTGAAGGAAATAGCGTGTCAAACAATCTATAGTTATCGCTGTTCCATTCAATAGCTTCATCAACTAAGTCGATTCCGGCGCTGTCAAATAAAAGCTGGGCTTTGTCGAAGTTTAATAATTAGGGTAGTGAGTCGATTAGTTGCGGAACAAAATCCGGGAATTTTTCTCCATACTTATCTGAAACTTTCTGATAAAAATGTTCCGATCTTACACCTAACTCCTTGAATTGTTCATAGGCCTTTTGTGCATCTCTTACTTGCTGTAATTTTTTATAGATACGCACGGTCAATATCTGCATTTTACTTCCTGCTCCGTTCTCTTGATCTACTTCGTTAACAAGGACATAATATCCTCTTTCAGATTTGTACAAATTTCCATAGAACTGTTCAACATAAACCTTCTTTTCGAAGAGAGTCAGCCGATGGTTCTTAACCAAATCGTTTATGTACTTTGGGTATAGAATCTGTCCATTGGTCTCGTAATCGAATAAGGCATCACCAGATGCTAATCTCTTCATTAAATATTCGTCATCCGTTGAGCCGTAAACCTGCTCCTGTATTGTAGAGTTTTCTGAAGACAAAGCCTTTAAGTTTTCGTATATGGTTGCTTTTTCCCGGTTTTGAGATTTGTCGAGAAGGAGAATTTGGCCTGTCGCTAACTCATAAACTTCAAAATAAAAATATTCAGGCATGTCACTTTTCAAACTGTCAAGTTTTTTAGGATGCTCATTTTTTAAGATATCATTCCCTTCTTTAACACTCATTTCAATTTTATAAGAGATATTCTTTTTGAGAAAACTTATATTATTCTTTACAAATCGCACTCTCACTAACTTTTTAAAATCATTAAGATCACCTATTAAGGCCGCTTGCCTGTCATAGAACTCGATAAGAATTTTTCCATTCGAAAGAACAAAAGTCCTTGCTGTCCATTGCTTGCGAAGGGAGTTATCCTGTTTGCCATTGAATTGTACTAAGAGTTGGTTCACTGCCGCTTTATTAAAAATTTCTACTTCAACTTGCCTTTTGTCAGGAGTACGGATTTTTATTTGTTGTGAATAGAGCATGGAGCTCGTCAGTGTTAAGAACAAAAGCAGTAACAGTCTCATGACTTTAGGGGATCAAATATTGTGGGATACAATATTACTATATTTCGCTGACTTTCAAATGAAAGGGTGGTAAATGACTCGAAATCAGTTAGTAACTGGTTAGATAATTCTCGGGTTAGCACCACAAATCTTCCGCCGGCAAACGTTTGGAGCATTTATTTCTGAAACCGGAATAATATATTTACTTCAGGCTCCACAATATTTCCGTTTCCAATTGAGAAGGATTTTCCGTCCAATCTATCAGCGACTTTACCTTACCCATCGTAAATAATTCTCTTAGAATTAATTATTTTAGTATCATGAAAAGAAAAGCTTTATCTATCGTGTTCATGTTTATTTGTGCTTTAATTGCGCCTTACCAATTTTGCACTGGTCAGGAGAGTTCCCGAGATTCCCGTGTAATTACAGAATTTGCTAATCGGCTAAGTAGAGCTACAAAGAAAGACGACGTTCATGGCAGTATATCCGCAGCGATAATAAAAAACGGCAAGGTCATATGGGCGGGTGCGTTTGGCTACGCAACCCGGGACAAAGATATTGCTGCAGACACCAACACTATCTATCGTATCGGCTCTATTACCAAAACATTTACGGCTGCTATATTAATGCAACTTGTAGAAGAAAGAAAGGTAAAGCTGGATGATCCTGTCGAAAAATATCTGCCGGAAATAAAATCCCTGAAAGGTTATTCAGACAAGACAATCATCACCTTTCGTCAATTGGCGTCGCATACTTCAGGGCTGAAACGCGAGCCGGATATGCCCGGTGCGAGTTTGGGCCCGGTGGACCAATGGGAAAGTAAATTATTATCCAGTATTCCTTATACTTCGTTCAACAGTAGCCCCGGAACCAGTTATCAGTATTCTAACATAGGGTATGCCCTGCTTGGGCTAGCCCTCGAACGGGCTTCGGGTGTCCCATATATTCAAATGGTGCAACAAAGGATATTTACGCCGCTACACATGGATAAAACCTTTTTTTTGATGCCCGAAAATAAGATGGCCGAACTTGCAGAGGGTTTCGTTAATTCCAAGAAGAATTTAAAAGACAAAATAAACAAAAACCATTCCTCGCAGGGGGGGTTAGACAGCACATTGGGTGGTTACACAGTACCCTGTGGTGGTATTTACTCAACTTCCCTTGATCTGGCAAAATTTGTAATAGCACTGATGGGAAAGACAACCTTGCTCGAGCCGGAAAGCCTTCGGGAAATGCAAGTTACTCCCCCAGGTGGCAGTTATTATGGGTTGGGTTTTATGCTTGCAAGATATAAAAAGTTGGACTTTATAGGTCACGGCGGCCTCGTTCGGGGGTACCTTGCACAATTTTCAATAGAAAAGAACAACGTTTACGCGGCTATTCTGCTGCGCAATTATAATAGGGGAAAAACCAATCTCGCATTAGGTTCTCGGAAACTGCTGTCTAAATTATCAAAAGGTAGTAAGATGAAGCCATTGAATTAAATCTTACTTTTTGCACAAGCGCATAAGTTACTTCGATTTCCCCTAGATGGAGCTTCACCGGAGGGATACGACTTCGTTGCCTAAGTACTTTCATGGAACTTGTCAAACCACTTCAATACCGTACAAGGAGAGAAATTGGAGATATAGACGCTTGCATGTTAGATGTTCCACAGTTTAATCGGATGCTGAGCCATAAATGAAAAGACTATTGCCCGTTTGAGATAGAAGGATAAACCGATAGTCCCACCATACAGGATACCCAGGTATTCCGGTTTCATCCGGGTAGCTGTATATATTGGTGTCGGGATCAATATATCCGCTGATAAAGTCTATGTATTCCTTGTGCAATATTTCGAATTGCTCCTGGCTTTTTTCCGATAGTTCCACTCCCGCCGCAGAATCACCACGATAAAACATTCCGATATTTATTTCTTTCCAAAAATCGGTATGTGATAATCTGATTAGTGTGACTGATTCTGGCGTAGAGCGCGGATATGCTTTCTTTAGGCATTGCTTGAACGCCTCAATATCAGCACAATTCTCAAATAGATCTATTCCGAGTTTAACTTGATAGTTATATCCCTCTAACAAATTTTCCGGCTTGTACAGGCAGTTTTGATATTTTTCAAATGTCATAGTGTGCTTTGATTATTAATTTAGATTTACAAAAGAACCACGGTACAGGCTCATACCCATTTTTCTGATCGTTTATAAAATCTATGACGGCAGTCCAATCATCCCTTTCCTGGGAAAGCCCATATTCATTTGTTTTTAAACCGAATTTTTCACTAAGGATGCTGGAGATATCATGGCAATGAAAAGCATGAAATCCGCCATCGCATTCTTTTCCTGTAATATCAAATCCAATAAATGCTTCCTTATCCGATTCGACTTCAGGGAATTTTCGGATAAGGATACCAAAACAGAGGCAAGTCAGATCAAAATAAATATTATAGAATTGTTAAATACAGCCTGCCGGAATTTTCCTCAAGTGAAGGTATACACTATCTTACTCCTCTTATCCAGTATGTGTACCTGGGAATAGGACTTGCGGTATCGTTCAGCTTTTTATACAGGGTAACTTTTTACAGACAATACCAGGAGGCCTGAGAATCGCTTAAACGGAAATTGCCTTCATCAGGGACCCGAATAAAAGAGGCTGTATCGACCTTTTGATTCAGCCTCTTGCCAGTCATTGGCCGGGAAGACAGAATTCGAACCATTGCTACAAAAGATCGTTATTTCCTCAATAGTGGCTTTTCTCCTATTTTTATACAGACAAGTTTACCGGAATAAATTAAGGTAAGAAATACCTAAGTTCTTTGGCGCAGATCGACAAAACTATCGACAAACAAGACAAAATACTGATCTTCAATAGTATAGAGTTTTCCTGTCGGGACCACCGTTATATAATAAAAGCCTTGATTCTAACGAATTTCAAGGCTTTTGTATTTTTGGGATGATTTAAAAGGGGTATTTACGAAATTTTTTTTTATATCATTGTGTACATTTGGGAATTGTGCGTCATATCACAAGCAGGCATTCTCCTCCCAAAAAACAAATACTTTAAACCATTTTTTATGAAACGCAATCTATTTTTGAAAATTTCTTTAGCTGCTGCCGCATCCCTGGCTGCCCCCTTTGCCGGTATGGCAAAATACAATAGGAAAAAACGAGGAGATAAGGGTATTAAAGTTGACTCCGGAAAAGACCGCTTCGGTAAACCCATTTCTTTATTTGAAGGAGATACCTTTTACACAAAGGTGTCCACGACCGACACTGATGGTGATGCATATGTATTTGAATCGACAAGGGTAAAAGAAGGTGGCCCTTCATTTCATCTGCATTACGAGCAAGATGAATTTTGGTATATACTAAAAGGGGAATTTTTATTTAAAATAGGCGAAGAAACTTTTACGGCCAAAGCGGGTGACACGGTTTTTGGGCCGAGGAATGTTCCCCACGCTTTTGCAAAGATCGGCGAAGGGGAATCCAAGCTATTGATGTTTTTTCAGCCAGCCGGCAAAATGGAAAAGATGTTTAAAGATATCAGCGAAGGCGCTGCCAAGAATATAAAGACGGACGAGGACAAGGACAAATTCTTTCATGAATATGGTTTAAAAAGAGTAGGTCCGCCGCTTACTTATTCTAAATGGTGACTTTTCAGCACGGGTCAGTTTTTAATTTAGCTTCATTATTAAAACCAAACCAAGCTACAGTTCCGGACTGAACATTATTGAACCAACCTATCAATTCAGACATTTCTTCTCTCAGTAATTCGGAATCCGGAGCCTGAAAATGTACTTTTTCTCTGCCCATCGGGCCAGACATGACTTGTATCGGGTCTTCTTTAGAATTATCCCGATAGTCGCCGACAACAATTTTGTGCATCCCGCTTCGTCCTGTCGGAAACATTGCGGCGTGCCAGTTAAAAAGCCTTTCATCGGCAAACGTTTGGAGCATTTATTTCTGAAACCGGAATAATATATTTACTTCAGGCTCCACAATATTTCCGTTTCCAGTTGAGAAGGATTTTCCGTCCAATGGCCATAGATCTCCAGGTAGGGTAGATGCGTCTTTATTCCTTCCTGCCGCAGTTCCTCCTGCAGGCGGGAACAAGCTTCTGCAATTTTATTATAGGGGCCGATATGCTTGTAGTAGACATATCCTGTCATACGGACCTGCTTTAGCTCCAACTCCGTACCCGGTGGGGGAGGGGTCATTAATTCAACCCCCGCAAACATTTTATCGCCCTCTTCATATACCCAAATGTTAATCCCTTTATGTTCCAAATTATTGGCTTTTACCTGCTGCCACATTTTATTCATTAGCATCATGCCAGTAGCAGCCCAATTTCTATTTGTCGCCACACCGGTAATTCCGTAAAGGGCCAAATTGAAATTTTCTTTTATGCTGAAAATCATGATATATTATTCTAGGTTTTGGATGTCTAAACCCCGCCAGAAATAGTCAAACCGCCTCAGGCGAATATTGATTGTCTATAACCTAATAAATTTAGGCAATTATGTTGTTACCTCTCCCCCCGGCAAATTTTTATAGGAAATGTTATTGAGTTTAACATATGTCATTTTATTTCCTTTTTTGGTTATTTATAGCAAAAAAAAGAAATAAAAGGTGAAAATGGCTTCATATTCTACGCAATGCTTAAAATTGCCCTCATTTTGTCATAGCCAGGGTGTCATTTTCAAAGGGTCATTTTGGCTACAATAATCGCCGGTTTGGACACTTACCGGAAACCCAAATAATAGAATTTTGTACTTCAAATTAGAAAAAATGAAGACAATTTTTATCACAGGAGCCTCCACAGGCTTAGGAAAAGCAGCAGCAAAATTATTTGCTTCCAGGGGTTGGAAGGTTATTGCAACCATGCGTAAGCCTGAAATTGAAAAAGAGTTAACTTTGATTGACAACATTACCCTGTTGCCATTGGATGTTACCGACCTTAAACAGATTAAAGAAACAACACAGAAGGCAATTGCAGCAGGCAATATTGATGTCGTGTTTAATAATGCAGGTTATGGATTGATGGGACCTTTGGAATCGACCACCGACGAACAATTGGTTCGCCAGTTAGACACCAATATTTTAGGCGTTATTCGTGTTACACAGGCATTCATTCCTTATTTCAGGGAAAAAAAACAAGGACTTTTTATAACAACCACGTCGATAGGTGGGCTTATTACCTTTCCATTCAGCTCGGTATATCATGCTACAAAATGGGCTTTGGAAGGTTGGAGTGAAAGCATGGCTTTTGAATTAAAGAAAATCGGCGTTGGGATTAAAACTGTTTCTCCCGGTGGCATTCAAACGGATTTCCTGAGCCGGTCCGCTGATATGTCATCACATCCTGCTTACGAAAAATGGGTATCGCTTATGTTTGCAGGTATTAATGAAGATCATTTTACGCCGGCAGAAGAAATTGCCGAAGTGGTTTATGAAGCTGCTACGGACGGTAAAGATAAATTAAGGTATGTTGCAGGCGAAGATGCGAAGGCATTCTATGCCCAACGTTTGCAATTGGGCGATGAAGGATTCAGGAAACAAATGGAACAGGCGTTATTGGGAAGCTAAATCAACCAACTATTAAAGTGAAAAACGACCATATTCCGCAAAAAATCAATTCTATCTCCGACTTACACCGGATGCTGGGTTTACCAAAGCCTTTGCATCCGTTGGTAAGCCTGGTGGATAATACCCTGATAGTAATAGATAAGAATAAATTGCCTGAGGCCTTCTTATTTAATTTTTATAAGATTTCGTATAAAATGAACCTTCGTGGCAAAATTAGGTATGGTCAAAACTATTATGATTTTGATGAAGGCGGTCTTGTCTTTACGGCTCCCAACCAGGTTCTGGCCACTACCGACGATACGGAGTATTTGGGAAATACTTTACTCATTCATCCCGATTTTATCAGGAATTACCCGTTAGGGAAAAACATTAAAAATTTTGGATTCTTTTCGTACGATACGAATGAAGCATTGCACCTGTCTGAAAAAGAAAAAGCTACCATCCTTAATATTTTCAAGGATATCGAGGATGAATTACAATCGAACATAGATGATTTTAGCCAGGATGTAATTATATCGCAAATCGAGCTGCTGCTGAATTATAGCAATCGTTTTTATAAGCGCCAGTTTATCACCAGGAAGACAGTGAATAATGATTTGTTGTCGAAATCAGATGACCTACTGAATGACTATTTTAACAAAGATAAAGCTTTGACCAAAGGCTTGCCTACGGTGCAATACCTTGCAGAGCAACTAAATGTTTCGCCGCATTATTTAAGCGATTTGCTTCGTTCCCTGACCGGGCAAAATGCACAACAGCACATTCACAATAAGGTGATTGAGATAGCCAAGGAAATGTTGTCCACCAGTAATTTATCGGTTGCCGAAGTATCCTATCAATTAGGATTCGAATACCCGCAATCCTTTAATAAATTATTCAAAAGAAAAACCAATTTATCTCCATTAAAATTCAGGCAATCATTCAACTAAATTGCAAGCGAAATTTACCCCATTCCCCAAGCCGGACCTAGCCAATCACTTTTCGCCTTTATTCCGGGTTGTTTTTGCTAAAAAAATGCGGGTGGACTAAAAAACAGCAATTTTGGAGTAATGAAATTTTAATTAACACCTGTTCTTTGCGTAAACAACTTTAAACGCAAAAGAGGTGAACTTTTTTAATTTCAAAAACTTCCAGGAAACATGAAAACAATCTTTGACAAAACAACAAGAGAAGAATTGATTGCCAGGATTAATCAACTTCCCGTGAACAGTAAAGCTCAATGGGGTAAAATGAATATTTACCAGATGCTAAAACATTGTACTTTGTATGAAGAAATGTTATTGGGAAAAATGAGCGTTAAACGAATGTTCCTTGGCCGAATTTTTGGAAAAGTTGCTTTGAAGGATTTAATAGGAGACGCAAACCCAATAAAACAAAATCTGCCTACTATACCTGAGATTAAGGTTAAAGAAGACAAGGGCGATATATCAAAAGAAAAACAGCATTGGATTGCACTGATTCAAGAACATGCGCATAGTTCAAACACTGAATATATTCACGCTTTTTCCGGGATCGTAACAAAAGAACAAAGCGGGTACTTAGCTTATAAACATACCGATCACCATCTTCGGCAATTTAATAGTTAGATGGTTCTACTGAAATTAACCGGCGGGAGATAAACTGATCAATAATAAGTATAGAAAGTGCTTGTCTGGAATCTTTTTCCTGCGTCAGTCCCGGCGGTATATAATAAATCGCCTTTCTTTGATAAAGGCGATTTATCGCTATTGTATGTGTAGGTATAATCGATAGTATAAGCAGTAAGGCCAACCCCTGCTGAAAAGATTTCTTTCCCGGGATTGTTTCGCTGTAAACGAAATCCTTGCAGGAGGAAGAGATGTTCTTGTATCCCGTCATGAATAAGACTGAAATCATCTACGTTGATCTTGTCGTCATATTGCCCGAACTGCCAGGTTGAGACAAACTCCGGCGAACTGCCTTGGGGAAGGCGGCGTTCGGTAATTGTTTTTACATTACCATCCGGATGATAAGTGAATGTTAAGCTACGGTCGAGCAAAAAGCCGACATTACCTTCTTTATGATCCCACTCTATTTCTTTAACCTGATCTCCGCTGTAAGAAAAGCTGACATGTCTGTAAAGAATATTATCCTGGTTTATAAATTTGATCATAAACACTTTGCCTGCATTATCATATAAATACCGCAATGTATCGTGATTGACCAGGATATTGTTTCTCATCTCACTGATCTTATTTGCGCTATAGAGAACATCATAGATAGTGAACCCGGAAGCAAAATCAACTTTGGTAACCGTACTATCGTTGTTATATTCGAAATGATAATAAGGTGAAGGCAGACCAGGGAGCGTAATATCTTTCAGAAGTATTTTATTAATGGGTACAGGTGGTGGAGGAATATCGGGGTTAGTCGTTTGGTCTTTTCTGCACGAAAAGAGGAGCAGTGCAAAAGTCACTATCCGTAAAGTATCGTTATGCCGCATATTCACTTTTGCATGCAAAGCTAAACCACTATAGGGTCAATTTTTTGAAGGAACGGCTGAAGTGTCAAAACTGATGTATGAATGGAGTGATTATTTTTCCTAACGGTATTCCGGCAAAACATATCCGAAAATCAGCCTTTATTTCTTCTATTATTTAAATATCTGCGGACCGGAATATCATAAAGAATCATTGCCAGATAGGCTATGCCAATCAATAGAATGGTTCCTGTTAGAATGATAAAGAACAGTTGAGTTGGACCAGGTTGGCGACTGGTGTAATAATTGCCAAATACCCATATGGCTGCATAGTGCGTCATGTATAACGGGTACGATATTTTCCCGGAGAACAGGCAGAGTTTTTTTAAACCCGGGGCTAACGTAGCGCCAGCTCCTAATGAAATAAGCAAGGGAAAATAAAATAATACAACCATTAATTCTGTCAACCAGTTCCATTTTGAATATGGCATAATAAATGCCAGGATCAGCAAAAAACACATGCCCACAAAACCCAGTTTCGTCTTAATGATCCAATTAGAACGATAAATTAGCAGTCCTGCCAAAAAGGAAAAGGAAATACGGGCGCAGCCATCCCAAAAGGTTTGCCCGCTCCATCCGCCCAGTAATCCTTCAGAACGATGACTGACAAAAAAAAGGGCTGCCGCTGCAAGTATGAGTAATATGATCAAATAGCGGCGGCTGATTTTGTAAAGGACAAAGGCATAAAAAATATTGGCAATATATTCCCAGAATAATGACCAGGAAGGTGCATTGAAACTGAACAGATTAAAATAACGTTCCGGCATTACAGGCATGGGGATAAGAAAAATGGAACCGAGAAATAGCAGTATGATTTGATCGGCGCCATTTAATGCCTCATGAATGTTGAATGGATCAAAGAGATAACTTAATAAACCTAATACTGAACCTAAAATTACCAACGGGTGCAGCCTTATTATCCTTGATTTAAAAAATTCAAGGACCCCCATTTTCCCGATTCGATCATCATAAGCGTATCCAATAACAAAACCGGATAAACAGAAAAAAAAGTCTACTGCTAAAAAACCATGGCCGATGAAGTTTTTGCTGTAGTCGGAATAAGCCACTTCCATAAAATGAAAAACTACAATGGCCAAAGCTGCTATTCCCCTTAATCCATCAAGAATTTCAAAATGCTGTTTGGTTTTTAAAAGGCCCGGATTTAGTTTGTTCATATTTTTCGGGTTCACACCGATTTTCTTTTTTTGCAAAAATAATACATTTGGCCGCTTATAGGTGAGCTATAAGTGGCCAAATCTGCAAAAAAACATGACATTTGGTCGTATATAATCATCGCTTACCCAAAAATCTTTTTAATTAAGCGGCTAAAGCCGGATTTTTTGGTTTCGCTGATTTCATCTTCATTGTATCCTTTTCGTCCAACAAAAATGGTGGAATGTTTTTCCTGGCCTTGTTTTATTTCAGAAGCAGGCCGCCCTTGGGAATAATAATAAAGTGCCAGCGATTTCCGGCTCCTGTCTTCGGGGCAGGTCAGGGGATCCGGGTGGCCATGATAGGAAAAATCCGTAGTAGAGAAAATAGCCAGCGTATTAAAATGGGGAGTGATCTTCTGACCACATTTCGTCAAATCTGTATCCCATAATTCAAAGTGACCGCCATATTCCTCTTTCCAGTCTTTATTAAGATAGATCAGTGCGTTGAGCCGCCTGTCCAGACCATTCGAGTTTTTGTTAAAGTCGGCATGAAGTTTTAGGAAGCCGCCTGGCTTGATTTCATGCAAGCCGCCGCCTAGTAAATCGTGGTCGGCAATCAGCGGCTCTTGAATACTGGTTAACTCCTGCAGGAAGTCGAGAAATGGCTTGGAATTGAGATATTCGACAAAAGCCCGGGTATTTTTACCAAGCCTGTCAATCCCCTTGGATGCCAATTTAACCTGGCCTGGGTTATCGATCTTATACGATTTTCCGGTTGATAAATCAGGAAACTCTTTAAGGAGTTCATCCAGCACTTCCGGATTGAAAAAATCCCTGAAATAGGTGTTGGGAAAGGGTGAATTGGAAGCGTATTTTGATTTTTCTGCTTTGGCTATGGCCAGCAGGTCCTGGTAAGGCTTATTGATAAATTCCATATAATCAGGCTATTTGAAGGCAAAGATATAAATTTCGATAACAGATGAGTAAAATAAAGCCCTCTGAAATGGTTAACACACTCTTCGCCTACTCCCCCCAACAGGTTACCACCAGTTCCCTTTCGCCCCCCTGGTTCCTGTGTTCACAAAGGTAGACTCCCTGCCACATCCCCAGGGCCAATTCTCCGTTAGTAATGGGCATCATGACGGAGTTTCCCAACAGGGCCGCTTTCAGGTGTGCGGGCATATCATCCGGGCCTTCATCATTATGCAGGAAATCCGGATCGTTCTCAGGCACGGCCTTATTAAAAAAGGTTTCAAAATCCTTGCGGACAGTGGGATCGGCATTTTCATTAAGCGTAAGAGAAGCGGAAGTATGTTGGATAAATACCTGGCAGAGGCCGGCACGGAATTGCCTGATACCGGGCGCGGCCTGGAGTATGGCGGAGGTAATGAGATGAAAGCCTCTTTTTCGGGCCGGGAGGGAGATAGCCTGTTGATAGATTTTCATAGAGATTCTTCTTTTTAAGCGAAGTTCTGATAAATTGCTGTATTTAGCCTATGAACAGGAAAAAAGGTAAGCGTTCATATTAGTTTATATTTTTGCGGCCATTTATTTAACTTTCCTATTCATTTGAACCGGTCAATATGAAAAACATCCTTTCCCTGCTTGTTTTCTTTATAATAAACTCGTCACTCCTGGCTTTTAGGGCATTTGCCGAAAAGGCGCCTCCGGATACGGTAAAGACGGGCATTTATATCACCAGTATCCATGATATCGATTTCAAACAAAGCGAGTATACGGTCAACTTTTGGTTGTGGCTGACCTACAAGAAAAAAGAATTCGATTTTTTGCAAAACCTGGAAATACCACAGGCCAAGACATTTACAAAATCTTTTTCCACGATAGATTCCTCGAATGGCAGAATTTATATATTGATGAAGCTGCAATGCCTGATGAAGGATTCCTGGAAGATCAGCAGTTTTCCCTTTGACAGGCAGACCTTGCGGATCTCCATCGAAAACTCCCAATTCGATTCCAGGGCCCTGATCTTTGTTCCGGATACCCTGGGCAAACATTTTGATCCACGGTTTACCCTGAGAGGCTGGATAATCGACACCTTCACTTTGTCGGTTGGTATCAAACCTTACGAAACGACCTTTGGCGATCCGGATCAGGTTAAGCCTCATGTGGAATACAGCTCATTTAAGGTTAAAATAGGGATAGACCGCAGCGCCACCGAATTGTTCTGGAAAATGTTCCTGGGAATGTATGTCTCCTTCCTGATCTGTTATATATGTTTTTATATACATGCCGATAACATCGATTCCCGCTTTGGGTTGAGTGTAGGCGCTTTGTTTGCAGCAATCGGCAATAAATATATCATTGATTCCTCTCTACCGGATTCCACTTCATTTACCCTGGTGGATACCTTGCACGGGATCACGCTGTTCTTTATATTTGCCGTCATCACTTCATCAGCCTTTTCACTGAAACTGCTTAAGGCCAACAAACTTAAGCAGGCCAACCGGTTTGATTTTATTGCCGCCCAGATCATGCTGGCGGCTTATCTTACCTTAAACATCTATTTTATCCTGCATGCAAAAAATAGCTGAATGTCTATGACTTCTCTATTACGGTAATCCGGAATTTACACCTTTACAATAGCGATCAAACTTGCCAGCAAGGTCAGAACGACCAGTAGATAATAGACAGGTTTGGTGAATTCCCTTTTGCTATATAGGGCATTGATAATGGCAATCATCAAAAAAATGCCTGTTTTGGGAACCACCTTATAATAATTTACATGGGGGTATTTTATAATAACCATTCCGATACCGGTTAACAGGATAATAATACCCGCTATTAATCCTTTTTTGTCGCGCAGGGAATCGATCTTCGGATATAGTAGGGCCAATTGAGCTACATACAAAAGAAAGGCTGTAAAATGGATAATGAGCAGACAGTTGAATAATAGCATTCTTGTAAATTTTTGTGTTTACAAAACTAGGCCCAGTCAAAAAGAAACCTGTTAACCCGGGTTAATAAATACAAGAGTTGGAATCATAAGTAGGTGGTCCGCATAGATCAGGAGGAAGCCAGTCTTTTCCGAATCCTGCTGAGAGAGGGTGGTTTTACCCCGACAAAGGAGGAAATATAATATTGAGGGATCCGATTTTGAAGATCGGGATAGGAAGCTATAAATTCAACATAACGTTGCTCCGGAGTGTGGGTGTAAAAAGAAGTAATTTCTTTCAGCGCAGACACAAAGATCTGTTCGCATACCAATCTGCCGAATTTCTGTCCTTCTTTTACCTTTTCATAGAGCAATTGAAGATTATCGAAAGACATAGTGAGTATAGTGCTGTTCTCTATAAATTGGATGTTTTTGACGGAAGGGGAATGATCCAGGAAACTTTCATAATTGCATATAAAATCGTTTTCCTTTCCAAAACCATAAACCAGCTCTTCCCCATTATTATTAATGAAATACCGGGCAAGCCCTTTTCCGATAAAACCTACTTCTTTACATACTTTGCCCTCTTTCAGAAAAAAATCGCCTTTTTTAACCATTTTTTCCTGAAAGAGGGTTTGTATAAATATTTTTTCCGCATCATCCAAACGGATGATCCTTTCGAATGTATGGATAAGCTGGGTATACATACCCCAAAAATATATACTTATTACCAGCAAATAAATGGATTTTAATTGGTTGCTCCGCCATATACCAGCAAATGCTGACATGCCCGTTACTTATTGGAATACAAAGACTTGCACATCTCAGGGCATACTGGTCCTTTTGGTTTTTCCATCATCGGGTATAGAAACTGAATCGAAGCCCCGGTCTGCGAAAAAACAGGTAATTTTAGGGTAAGCTTTCGATTGTTTGTTATATGCGTTAAAAACCTTCTTATGACTAAGCGTAAATCCGATTTTCTGAACAGATTAACCTTTCTGTTTATTTTTATCCCCTTTTCTCATATTGCCTCTGGCCAAGGGGAAGATGGGTACCGTGATCCAAACTACTCCAAAAATTTTGCAGATTTTCGTGATCTTTCAGGAAAGGCAATTCCACTGGGCAGCCAGGTCGGTGTGGAAGGTAATATGATGTTGAATGAGCAGTTTACAAAAGGAATGCTGAAGCTTAGCAATGGAAAAGTATACAACGGGCTGGAGATGAATCTTTCCTGGTCAATAATCAACTGTACTTCAGGAAAGATAGCCTGGTATTACAGGTTGCTACCCCGGTGAGTGATTTTGTACTGCCTGCCACAGGAAAGGGAAACGAAAAAACCCTTCATTTCAAAACGGGTTATCCTGCCATTGGCAGCAATACGGGGCAGACCTATTATGAAGTATTGGCCGAAGGCCCCAAAGTCCATTTATTAAAATATGTCTATAAAGTTGTTCAGGTGTCTTCCAATTATGGCGGGCCAACGGAGAAGGCATATGCCCAGCGGGAGTTCCTGTATGTTTATGATGTTCTGGCGACGACCATGACGGAAATCTCTCATAATAGTAGTGCCGTGAAAAAAGCATTACCTGAATATGCAGCCGATATAGAAAGTTTTTCGGTTCAGCATAAGAGTAAGCTTAAAAAGGAAGAAGAAATCAAGGCTTTAGTGGAATATCTCAATGTTAACCTCAAATAAAAGTTGACGACCTATGTCTTTAGTGTTTAATTATTTTCCTGAAAAAAAAGAATTTTACCGAAACCCCTTATCGACCCGTGAATTCGATTCGGAAAGATTGATGGAGAGCAGGGATGTCCTGGATTTGGATAAAGGCAGACTGACTTTTAGTAATTGGTGTTTTGATGGATACCGGTTTGGGCATTCGGTGTTGACGAAAGGAGAAAAAGTTGCTTACCAGGTGAAAAACCGGATGGATGCGGTAAAAATTTATTTCAACAGGAAAGGCGCCACAGATGTACGCTATAAACAATTAGGACAAAAGATGAGCCTTCAGGCAGGGCAATATAATATGCTTTATTCTCAGGAGCTGGACACCTCGATGAGTCATAACGATGACCATTCTGAATTGTTTTCCCTTCAGTTCACTAAAGCATGTTTTTTTCAGCTCGCCGGCCAGGGCAATTCCGGTATGGAGAGTTTTCTACGGAAAATAGAAGAAAATGAACCGGTTCTGTTTTCAAAGGATTGGCTACCTATGAATTTTTCGATCGAAAGATGCATCGATGAGATTATTAATTGCCGGTTTGCTGGAGATTTAAGAAAAATGTTTTTATTATCGAGGGCAATAGAATTGTTCGTATTAATCGCGGATGGAGCCAATAAGAAAATCAGCCACAGGGATAATTTTATAAAAACAAATACAGATAAGGAAAAGCTGTTTTATATACGGAACTATATCCTGGAAAATGCCTCCTGCTCCCTTACGATGGCTGACCTGACCAGGCGATGCGGATTGAATGAATACAAACTTAAAAGAGGTTTTAAGGAGCTTTTCGAAACCCCGGTAATTGACTTTTTAATCAATTGCAGGTTGGAGCAGGCAAGAGACCTTTTGCATAGCGGACAATTCACGATAAGCGAAATAGCATATCAAACCGGATATTCTTCTCCACAATATTTTAGTAACGCCTACAAAAAGAAGTACGGAATTCCTCCGGGCCAGGCCAAAGGATAATCCCGATTTTACACTTTTTTATCCCGATCTTTCACGGTGAATGTTATCTGTAATGGCAACTTTGCAGGTATGAACACTGATCTGTTTCCGGCTGGGCTTCCAAATATAAATTTCATGATCGATGAAAACATCTATCTCCGGCGAGGTAACGTTGAAGATAAGGCTATACTTGCCAGAGTTGCGGCTATCACTTTTGAGGAGGCCTTCTCTTCCAAAATGTTATTGGAGGACCTGGAAAATTATGTGGCAGAGGCATTTAGCATTCAAAAGCTTGGTGATGAATTGCAGGATACGAACAGCCAATTTATCCTGGCATTTGCCGGACAGGAACTCATCGGTTATGCAAAACTCAGGTGGGGGCGAACCCATGCATTATTAGAAAGCAAAAATTCCATAGAAATAGAGCGTTTGTACATTTTTGCCGCATGGCATCAGCGAAAAATCGGATCACTTTTCATGCAAAATTGCATCGGTATAGGCCGGGAAAAAGGAAATGAGATCATCTGGCTGAACGTTTGGGAGAAAAATGACCAGGCCATCCGCTTCTATGAAAGATGGGGATTCGAACTTTTTGACGCGCAACTATTTATGCGGGGAAATGATGCCCAGACGGGCCTGCTGATGAAAAAGAAGCTTTAGACCCACGATAAACATAAAATTCAAAAACAGGAATATGAAAATTAATCTCCTGGCATTATTAGTAATTCTCATAATGTCGATGCTACTGATTTGCGGTAATTTTTACCGGAGTATAGGTCAGGGTAATACGGAAAAAGAATTGGTGGCTATTACCCAAAAGCTATTGGACGCAGTGGTTAGTGGTGATAAAGCAGTTTGGGAGAAATATATGGCCGACAGCGGTTTTATAACCGAGGAGGATGGTGTTGTCCGGAGCAAGGCGGAGCAATTACAATTCATGCGGCCATTGACTGCTGGCTTCAAAAGAAGTATCATTCTTACGAATCCAATACTTAAACAATTTGAAAATACAGCTATACTGGCGATAATTCCCAGGGAAAGACTGGAAGTCGGTGGACAGATCCTTAACACTTCCTATAATGAAACGGATGTTTTTATAAAGGACAAAGGAGAATGGAAATTGCTTTCTTCTCATGTTGCTGAAATATTGGCCTCACCTGTACCCATAGATTTAACTAATTCTCAGATAGCGGTATTTAGCGGAACCTATCAGTTGACCGGGGATGTTATTTTTGTGGTATCGGTACAGGATGGCAAACTGATGGGGCAGCGATCCGGAAGGAAAGCTCAGGTTTTATTGCCGGAAACCGAAACCGTTTTTTTCGCAAGAGAGCAAGCCGAACACAGACGGCTGTTCATAAAAGATGCCACAGGACAGGTTGTACGAATGATCGACAGAAGGGCAGGCAATGATTTGGTTTGGACGAAGATAAAATGATCTATATTCTATGAAGAGCCATATCCTGGATGACCGGTCTTTCACTGGATGATTTCTGGAATGTTGTGGATACCAATACGCCTTCTTTAAAACCACACCGGCAATGCGGGTCGGAATATACCTGCATGATCTCCACGCTTCTTATTTGAAAATCCAGGACGATTGTGCAATCCGGCGTTGCCGGAGGGGTATAATGGACCTGGTTCTCATTATAGGGAAGGGTATCTGTAAAAAAGCCGGAGGCGTAATCCGGATATCCCTTATTTATATAAAAACAAACCGCTACTTTATTAGTTTCCAGTAATTGCACCCTGATCTCCCCGGAATGACCTATTACCTTATTTTTTTTAATGACTCCCATCAGTACATAGGTACCGGTCGGGTCAATAAAGGATTGAGCTGATCGGGAGCTTAGTACAACTGATTTGCAGGAATGTACAACGGATTGATTCGGGTTATTGTCATTGGACAAGATCCGGCTGGCCATAAAGGCGGTTAACAAAAGCAGACTTCTCATAATTAAGCAGTTTAACGAATAATTAAATGAGGTAAACAACTGTCTGTCAGCTACCTTAAACTTAATAAAAAAACAAATACCCGTAGTGCGATTTAGTATGACTGTGTCAAATTCCTTTATGAACGGTTGACAAAAATGTTTGAAATGGGACAGGACAGAAAAAAATGAAGCCATTCTGGCCATGGCTAATGACAGGAAAAACAAAAATGGCCAGGCACGATCGACCGGAGTATTATCATTTATCATCCTCATGAAAAATAGCGTTTGAGCATCGGCTGAAGTGTTTAAAATACCGGCAAAAAAATAAATTTTAAAAATATTTTAAAATAATTTGGCATGATCAAAAAAATAGTTACATCTTTGCACTGTTAATAAAAACAAAAAATGCAAAAGATGCGCCTACATATAAAAACAAATAATTGGATTAGTTCCGAGAGGGACTTTACCGATTGCGGGGCATCTGATGCTGATGAATAAGTCAAAGGACTAAATCACTAAAAGATACGCCCCGCAAGAGATTGCGGGGTTTTTGTTTTATATGAATTTTTATTGGCCAATCCGGGTCGAAACAATGTTTATCATCAATAAAAGAAATTTTTGAGGCAATATCAAATTACAAATAGACCCATCATTATTGACCGACAGAATCGGAATTGTATAAATATGTCCAAATTTAATTTCTGTGGGGAGATAGGTGATCGACATAAAAGACTGTGGCATAAGCAAAAGAGATCCTGAAAACAGATCTCCACAAAAAGCTAAGCCCGGTCAATAAAAGACCGGGCTTTTTTTTGATCTGTTCTTCTAATGGCCAGGACCCAGGAATTTCAATCCTGGAATAGGGGTTCGACTCCCCTACAGATTACATGGTTCGTTGGTATAACGGTAACATTCCGGATTGTCGATCCGGCGACACGGGTTCGACTCCCGTACGAACCGCAGCTTGCGACTTGGTGTAACAGGTAACACGCCACTCTCATAAGGTGGAGGATTTCAGTTCAACTCTGAAAGTCGCAACCAATTTATTGTTAAGTAGTGTAATGGTTTAGCACATCAGTTTTTGACACTGGGGGTGTTGGTTCGAGTCCAGCCTTGACAGCATTCGTTGTCTTTAGTTCAATTGGCTAGAATGCCTCACTGTGAATGGGGTGATCAGGGTTCGAATCCCGGAGGCAACCGAGGCAAAATGGAAGGTAAGGGCTTATAGTTTAATGGAAGAACCCTGTGCTACGAACGCAGAGGTGGAAGTTCGAGTCTTTCTAAGCCCTCAATCCCAATGACCCGTAGCTCAATGGTAAGAGCACGTGCCTTATACGCACAAGGTTATCAGTTTGAGTCTGATCGGGTCAACAAAAGGGTGCTTTGATTTAATTGTGACTTAGCTCAACGGTAGAGCATTACCCTGATACGGTAAGGGTTGATGGTTCGAATCCATCAGTCACAACAAATGAATGGCAGTAAACAACATAGGAATGAAACAATGGCCCGTAGCTCAATGGCAAGATGCACCGCACTTTTAATGCGGGGGTTCCGGGTTCGAGTCCCGGCGGGCCAACAGGGGATAGTATTTTTGAAATGAGTGTAAAAACTTGGGTCAACTGACCGATGGATGAATAGCTCAACGGTGTTTTTTTGTAATTGGGTTTTTTGAAATTTAGCCCAATTCAAAAAAACTATAATGAGGGGCCTGCGGCCTGTGGACCTGTGGTCCACATTGGCTCCGGTTTGAAGTACCGGGTGTACAGGTTCGAATCCTGTTTCGTCCGCTAAAAAGAAAACAATGCGCACTTTGGTAATGAAATAGGAAAAGTTTATCGAAACTCTGGAGATAAATATTTAATTACTATTTCAACATACGTTAAAAATGGACAATCTAAACCATCCGAAAGTGGTTAATAACAATATTGTTTTTAACAAACGCTTTTTGGATATCAAATCCTTATACCTGCATAGTTTTAACTTATTGCCGAATCTTTTTTTTATGGGGCAAGTAGATGGAGAAAAAGCTTTTGCAGCTTTTAAGGAAAAATTCGGCGCGCTGATCAATCAGGTGCATGAATATAGCTGGTATAAGAATAGACGGAAAAAATATCAGTTTGACAATACGGTGGTAGTGCTGAAAAATAATTGCCTGCTTGCATTTGACGAAGGCCATTGCCAGGTACTTCATGATGGTCGTCAGGCAGAATTTGTAGAGGAAGTGACGGAAATGGTCAATAAGTTCAAGGAAAGGCAAAGACGGCAACCGCTGGAAATGAACCTGATCGTGTATAACGGATCTTGCCTGGATTTGAAAGCTATGGAGATAAAAAGGACAAAACTGGATATTGATTTTTTTTATGAGGATGATTTTAAAGAAGTGGATGAACTGATCAGAAAAAGACTGAACCGGAAAAAGGACAAGGGCATTGTTTTATTACACGGGCTTCCCGGAGCTGGTAAAACGACCTATTTACGATACCTGATCGGCAAGATAAAAAAACGGGTTTTATTCCTTTCACCATCGGTGGCTGGCAATCTGATGAATCCCGATTTTATCGAGTTGCTGATCGATAACCCGGATACGGTTCTGATCATTGAAGATGCGGAAAATATAATTATGGATAGGAAGCACAATGCCGGATCAGCGGTATCGAACCTGCTGAATATATCTGATGGCTTGTTGGCGGATTTCCTGAATGTACAGCTGGTTTGCACGTTTAACAGTTCCCTGACCCTGATTGACAGTGCGCTTTTGCGGAAAGGAAGACTGATCGCAAAATATGAGTTTGGGAAGTTGGGCGTATTAAAAGCGCAGAAATTGAGCAAACATCTTGGCTTTGATCTGGCCATTAATAAGCCGATGACCATAGCGGAGATTGCAAATCCCTTTGAAAAAGAGCAGAAAGCGGACCGGGTGGAGATTATTGGCTTCAGGCGGGAACCGGCTCAGAATTGAGAGAAGGGGAAAATTGAACGGTAGGATAATAGTAAATAAAACGGCAATGGAACAAAAACAAAAATGGAGGAAATTGGATGGCACCCGGATAACCAGGCCAATCGAAGATGAAATCAGGGCAGTATTGGTTCGGGAAAGAGAATTGGGGCATGAATTGAAAGTTTGTATTGGTACGGATAGCCAGGTGAAAGGAAAAGAAACAGAATGGGCGACAGTGATTGTATTTATCCGTAAAGGAAAGGGTGGGTTCATGTACATACATAACGAGGTCACCCAAAGAAAGATGAGCATAAAAGAAAGGATGTTGCTGGAAGTGGCTAAAAGTATCGATACGGCTTATTCTTTGTGCAGACTGTTCACCATTTACTATGTGGATATGGAAGTACATGCGGACATAAATACCAATCCGGGTTTTAAGAGCAATGATGCATTAAAGGAGGCGATGGGTTATATCATGGGAATGGGATTTGTTTTCAAGGCTAAACCCCATGCATTTGCAAGCTCCAGCTGTGCGAATAAAGTGGTGCACTAAGTATATATCTCGTGCATCAGTTTTACCTTTCTTCGTATGCGACGGACCAGATTGTTAGGGGAAATTATTTCTAGACCTTCCCCGAATCCCATCAGTTCGCGTTCCAGTTCGAAATTGGGTATCACTTCAATGCTGAAAAGGACCCCTTCTTTCTTCTCTTCCACAACCACTTGAGAGGTATGGATAGGCTTTGTTCTGATATATGGTGCCTGGGAATGGTCCGCTAAAAAAAGAATTAGAGTGGGTGTATCACCTGTATTGCGTGTTACACCCACAATATCCTTGAAATAGGTGTGGGGATCGAAATTTTTGTGCTGCTGAAAGGGCCTTTCCGGACGGGGAATAATACCCTGAATCCGGTCAAGAGCAAAAGTTAGAATTTCCTTACTGGTTTGCGTCATTCCGAGGACAAACCAGCGATTCCGGTACTCTTTTAACAGATAAGGATAAAAGAGGATCTCACTGGTGGCTCTTGCTTTGAAGGACTGATAAGAAAGGGAAAGAGGCGTTTGTGCAATAATGGCTTTGTAAAGAATGTCTAACCACTGGAGACCGGTTAACAATTCATTTTTTTCGAAGTCGATAACAGGATCCCGTTGGAATTTTTCGCTATAGATCTTATCCTCCAGTTTATTTACCATTTCCGTCACTTCGTTAAAGTGGCTGAACCCTTTGAATTGCCGGAGAAGATGAGTTACTTCCTGGAGGACATTCAGATCCTGGGAAGAGAGTGGATTGTTGGAGATAGAATAGTCGGGGTCTTCATAGCTATAAAATTTCTTATCTGTAACAAGAATAGGCGCATTGTAGCCAAGCTTGTCACTGCGCATAGCACTGAGATCGAGACGGATAGTGCGGAGACTTACGCCATTGGCCAGTCCTTCATATTCGTAAAGGGCTTTATTACAGGCTTCGATGAGATCATCGATGGTCCATTTGCGCCGCCGGTTCTGCAGGCATTTGTCGATGGTGCGGTAGCGGATAAGAGCATTACGGTTGACAGGCATTTTAAATATTTTTTCAAAAAAAAGAAAAAAAACTGAACTGTGCAAATAGATTGCACAGTCGCGTTCTAGGTTTGTATCAGCAAATGAAAAAGAAGGGAGTTACAGTATGAAATTTAATATAATGCGCAAAAAGGCCAGCCAAACTTTAAACTATGAAGGGGAGAAATCCTTTGTGTTGACTCCTCAAATGGAATTGTATTCCATAGTGGCAACCGCTGCCTTGAATGACCAGTTCTATGTTAAGGCAGAAGAAAAATTGCTTCGTATCCGCAAGTTGATTGCGGCAAACGACGCGGAGTTTGTATCCCGGCTGGCGATTTATGCCCGTGAAGAAATGAATTTGCGTAGTGTGCCTCTTGTCATGGCCGTTGAACTCGCCAAACAGCACAGCGGTAATGCAATAGTTGGCAAATTGACCGGCCGGGTGATTAAACGGGCCGATGAAATTATGGAATTGCTGGCTTTTTATGCATTGGCGAATGAGCGGTCAGGGGTCAAAAAGCTGAATAAATTGAGCAAACAAATCCAAAAAGGATTGGCTGAGGCATTCAATAAATTCGATGAATACCAGTTCGCCAAATACAACCGGGATGCTTCTGTGAAGCTGAAAGATGCCCTGTTCCTTGTTCACCCCAAAGCAAAGGACGAAGCACAGCAGGGTTTGTTCGATAAAATAGTAAAAGATGAATTGCAGACTCCTTATACCTGGGAAGTGGAATTGAGCGCATTGGGGCAGCAAAAATTCGGTAGCGGGATTTTGAAAAGCGCTGCCTTGCGGGAAAAATGGGAAGAACTGATAGTTAGCCAAAAATTGGGTTATATGGCCCTCCTGCGGAACTTGCGAAACATTTTAGAAGCGGAAGTGGGAAAAGATGCACTGGACAAAGTTTGTGCATACCTCACCAACCCTGGGGCCGTAGCAAAAAGTAAACAATTGCCTTTTCGTTTTCTTAGCGCCTGGCGGGAATTGAAAGACCTAAAAAACGGTTGTGTCGGAAAAGTGTTGGATGCCCTGGAAGAAGCGGTTTTGTTAAGCGCCGCCAATATTGCGGGATACGATGAAAATACGAGAGTGGTCATTGCTGCTGATGTAAGCGGAAGTATGCAGAAAGCGATCAGCGTCAAAAGCAAAGTGATGAACTATGATATTGGGCTGTTGCTGGCCATGCTCCTGCAGAACCGTTGTGAAAATGTGCTGACAGGTATGTTTGGTGATACGTGGAAATGGATAAATGTGCCTAAAAAGAACATATTGGCAAATGTGCAGGAGTTTCATCGTCGTGAAGGAGAGGTGGGATATAGCACGAATGGTTACCTGGTGATCAAAGACCTGTTGCAGTGGAATAAACCTGTCGATAAGGTTATGTTGTTCACGGATTGCCAATTGTGGAACAGCAATAATACGGGAGAGAGCCTTGCAGAACTTTGGAAACAATACAAACGAAAAGCTCCGGGTGCGAAGTTATATCTTTTCGACCTGGCCGGATACGGCAATACTCCGATAAGCGTAATGCGGGATGACGTGTACCTGATAGCCGGATGGAGCGACAAGATCTTCGATGTATTGCGGGCGGTTGACGAAGGAACAGATGCGATTGAGCGGATTAACAGGATAACATTGTAAAAGTATATTGTATGGAATAGTAAATGATTAGATGCAGACAAAGGAGGAAAACAAGTGGTTCCCGGTTTATCCCGGGAGCTGCTTTTCCATAAAACGTTATGATTTTTATTAGTGTCTTTTCGAATCATTACCCTGCATTTTATTATAAAGGGTTATTAATTTAGTAAGGATGTCGTAAAAATGAGATACTTCGTCCAAAGAAAGGGGATAGGGTCCGGGAGCAATCCCGGGAGAGGTGCAAATCCTCGGCCTGACGGCACCCCGCCTCTCATTTTGCCTGTTACTCCTTAATTTTTTGAAAAGTGCCGTAGATTAGAGATACTCCGTGGCAATCGTTAGTTCGAATCTAACCATCTGCGTCATTTCATCCGAAATACGTGGGTGAAAGCTCTTATCGATTTTTGCCTTTTCATTTAAATGATGCCGTAAGACAGCGTTACTTCGGTAGAGCGTCCTGCCAAAAGCAGGAAGGTCACAGGTTCAAATCCTGTCATTTCCGGGAACGGAAAAGTGGCTCAATAATAACAGTCGCTGTTTGCCTGTCGCTCATTTTATTATTTTAAACTACTCCTTAGCATAAAAGGAAGTGCTGCGGAAAAAGATTGATAGGAGTAACAAAAAAACAAAAATATGTCAACATTAAAATTATCAGGAAAAGATCTCCGGGCCATTGGTTACCCAGAAGGACCGGTGATCACCATAGCCATGAAGATCATGGAAAAGAATTATAAGTTTAATACAAAGGAGGAAGTCATGAACATACTGAGAGCGATATTGGCGGCTCCCGTTGAATACGAAAAAGATGCCATATTTGGGCTCATAGCGCAGCGATTAATCCCTGCGCCGGAACCTGCGCATAAACCTGCGCTACAGTCCTCGTCTGAACCTGCGCCGGGATCAGCGAACGATGCAGAAAATGCAGAGATAAAATTAAAGGATAAGGGAATCCCTTTTAATATATTTGGAAGGGACCATATTGAGCAAGGTGCGATGGACCAGATGGAAATCGCGTCCCGTCTGCCCATCGTTGTTGCCGGGGCGCTGATGCCCGATGCCCACAGCGGATATGGATTGCCCATCGGCGGAGTACTGGCGACAGAAAACGCGGTGATCCCCTATGGTGTTGGAGTGGATATAGGATGCCGCATGTGTTTGTCTGTCTTTGATATTTCCCCGGAGGACCTTGTCAAACGGGAATCTTTTTTTATCAGGGAATTGGGGGAGGCTACACTTTTCGGTTCGGGAAGATTCTTCGATAAGATCACGCCGCATGAAGTGTTGGAAAGAAAAGAATTTAAAGAGATCGGGCTGTTGCGGGACCTGCAGGGGAAGGCAGCCCGGCAATTAGGCTCATCCGGTTCCGGAAACCATTTTGTAGAATTTGGTGTGGTAGAGATCGGGGAAAAGGACCCGGTATTAGGTTTGGATGCCGGGAAATACCTGGGGCTGTTGTCGCATTCCGGCTCAAGAGGATTAGGCGCTACTATCGCCGGTTATTATACCCGGTTGGCCAAAGAAAAAAGACCTTTGCCAAAGGAAGCCGTCAACCTCGCCTGGTTGAACCTGGATGAACAGGAAGGGATGGAGTATTGGCTGGCGATGAATCTGGCAGGGGATTATTCCTCGGCCTGCCACCAGGTGATCCATGAAAAGATCGCCCTGCAATTGGGAAGACAGCCGGTAACCCGGGTGGAAAACCATCATAACTTCGCCTGGAAAGAAATCGTCGATGGCCATGAAGTCATTGTTCACCGGAAAGGGGCGACTCCGGCTGGAAAAGATGTATTGGGAGTTATCCCGGGTTCGATGACAGCTCCGGGATATATTGTCAAAGGTAAGGGTGAATCAGGATCGGTTTACTCCGCTTCACATGGGGCCGGAAGAAAGATGAGCCGGACAGCCGCCCTTCAATCCATCACCCAACAGGCTCTGCAGGAAATGCTGGACAAACATGGTGTGAAACTATTGGGTGGCGGGTTGGATGAAGCGCCCTTTGCCTATAAGGATATCGATGCCGTCATGGGATCGCAGGGGCATCTGGTGAAAACGCTGGGCAAATTCATTCCAAAAATTGTGAAGATGGATGGAACGAAACCTGGACGATCCGCAGCTAGACGATCCGCTCGCTGAGGGCTTTGACGATGGCCTCTTTTCCGCAGTTGACATGGAGTTTCTGATAGATATTCTTGAGATGGGAGCGGACGGTGTCGAAAGCCAGGATCATTTCCGAGGCAATTGCCTTAATGCTGTATCCTTTGCTTAGCCACTGAAGGACTTCTATTTCACGATGGGAAAGGTCATATTTGTTGGCAACGGTTTTTGACTGAAAGGTATTCAGCACCTTGCGGGCGATCACCGGAGACATGGGAGCGCCGCCTTCCTGTACTTCCTGGATGGCGTCGAATAAGCGGGCCATGGGTGTTTTTTTAAGGAGGTAGCCGTTTGCGCCGGCGCAAAGGCATTGAAACAACTTGTCATCGTCTTCGAATACGGTATACATGATGACGGCTGTTTCAGGCCTTGCTTCCTTTATATGCCTTACTCCCTGGATCCCGCTTTCGCCGGGCATGTCGATATCCATCAATACCACATCGGGTTTATATACCCGGGCGATATTGGCAGCATCCGTACACTGACTGTAATCTCCCGCAACCTCATACTCGTTCATACGTAGCAGGTAGACCAGGGATTCCCTGAGACGGTCGTTGTCTTCAAAAATGACAATTTTTACAGGCATTACGTAAAGCTAAATACAATTAGTAAAATTACCTATCCTTCATTTGAGTGATTATGCAGCCAGAACAGGGATGAAAGTTGGCTCTTATCACTACCGTATGGAAAAGCCGGTAAGGATACGGGTACCTCCGCCGGGAACAGAGTCGATCTGAACGGTCCCCTTCCATTTTTCCATCCGCAGGCGCATATTTTTAATGCCATTCCGGTGGGTAAGCATAGAAGGATCGAACCCTTTGCCGTTATCTTTTATTTCCATAATAAGCCGGTTTCCTTCCAGCATGATCCTGATCAGCACCTGACTGGCACCGGCATGTTTATAAATATTATTGATGGCTTCCTTAAAAACGAGGAAAAAATCCCGGCGGTGCTCCATATTCAATTTTCGTTGTTCGAATTGTCCATCCAATTGCAATTCATAATTAATATTTGCTGCATCGAATATTTCGGCGGCATATCTGCGCATCCGGGCTACCGTTTGTTCGAGGGTGTCGTGGTTCGTATTGATACTCCAGACGATATCATCCAGCGCCTGGCTGGAACTTTCTACTTCCCGGGAAATACGGTGAAGAAATATCCCGGCTTCCTCGGGTCTGGACAGATTTTTCCTGCTTAGCTCAGATAGCAGGCCGATATTGGTCAGCGTGGATCCGATGTCATCGTGAAGATCGGTGGCAATCCGCTCCCGTATGGTTTGAAGACGGATCAGCTGACGGATCCGATAACGGTAAAATGCGTAAAGCAGCCAGCAAAAGGCAAGTATACAACAGCTGATGAACCACCATGTTCGCCAGAAAGGCGGCTCGATAATTATAGAGAGAGAGGTGATGGGTTCCAGGTTATCGGAGAATTGCCGGAGGGCCTTTACCTGGAAAGTATAATGGCCGGGAGGCAGGGTCGTATAACTGGCAAAATTCCGGGTACCGGCATCTATCCATCCGGTATCGTGCCCTTGCAACCGGTATAGATAGGTGAACCGGTTTGCTAAGACGAAGTCCAGGGCTGCCAGGTTGAACGACAGGGAATTCTGGAGGTAGGATAAATGCACTGTTTTTTTATACGTGATCAGGGTGTCCAAAATAGCGGGTGAATTATTGATCGTCATTCCGGTGATCGCGACCCGGGCAGGCTGGTCAGTAAGTTGCAGGCTATCCGGATAAAAAGCGGTAAGACCGCTCGTGCCGCCAAAATAGAATTGACCGTCGGCGGCCCGGTGAAAGGCGCCGGTATTGAACTCATTTCCCTGTATTCCGTCTTCCCTGGTGAACAGGCTGAAATGGCCGGGATTGATCCGGCCGGGGTCATTGGGAACGGAGAGCCTGCAGATCCCTTTATTGGTGCTCATCCAGAGCGCCCCCAGTCTATCGGGAAGGATACTATAAATGGTATTGTTGGGCAAACCTTGTTTCTCCGTGATCCACAAAAAATTTTCTTCAGCGAGATTGCAGGCCAGCAATCCTTGCCCCAATGTCCCCACCCATAACAAGGGATATTGATAATACGTGCATTTTAGTGTAACCCCTTCAAGCTGGTTTACACTTCCCTTGAATAGTTTGCCGGGAAAATAAAACCGGCGGGTGCGGGTATTCAGGAACTGAAAACCATTTTTCTCGAAACCTATGCAAATAAGGCTGTCATTGATCCGGGTGAGGGACCGGATATTTTTTTCAGCAGGATTTTCTCCTGACTTTCCCAGCCCTTCCCTTTCGGATGACTGCCAGATTAATCCCCTGTTTTTATCCAGTAAACACAAACCACTGTTGCGGGTACCCGCCCAAACCAGGGAACCTGAATCGGCCAGCAGACACCATATCGTATGATCCGGTAACCCATCCGGTTCTTTACCTCCGGGGTAAAAATGTCTTATAATTTTTTGACTGGCGTTGTCTATTATCAGTAATCCATTACCCTGGGTTCCTACCCAGATTTTCTGGTCCCGATCGGTCATCAGGGACACCACCCTTTCGTAATTGGTCAGCCCTTTTTTGAACGGGGGCAGCTGAAATGCTCTGAAAACGGAGTGTTCCTTATTGGTATACACGAGGCCGCTATTGGAAGTGCCAATCCAGATCCCCTTGTTCCTGTCAGTAGTTATGGCCCGGACTTGTTCAATAGGTATGTTATCGGGCACATTATTTCTCGACCATAAGCTGAAATTGTTCAGTCTCTTGTCGTAATGACTGATCCCTCCTCCGTCCGTACCAATCCATATACCTCCATTGGGATCTTCTTTGATACAAAGAATATCATCATAAGAAAGAGAGAAGGGATCCTTTTTATCAGCGTTTATATGGCGAACGGATCCTGCCTTTGTATTGATCAGGAACAAACCGCTTCCATAAGTGCCCATCCAAATGTTATGAGAATGGTCGGCCAGCAGGGTCTGCGTTACCAGGGAAAGCGGCAGTTTAAGTGAATCGGCGGACTGTCTGAAATTATCATCGGTTTGGCGTTTCACGAACAACCCTTTTCCATAGGTACCCACCCAAAGACTACCCTCCTGATCCTGGCAGATGGAACTACAGGAAACAGGTTGCTCCTCCTTTTCGGAATGAGAATCTTTATCGGTATGTAAAAGAAACTGTTTGAACCGGAATGTCAGGGGATCGCAGACCATCAGGCCATTATCCGTCAGTATCCAGCATTGGTTATCCTTGTCTTCAAAAATGGCATGTATGGAATTTGACCCGATCTGAAAGGGTGAAGAAGACTGTGTGTTAAAATGTTTGATTTTGCCGGAAAGTGGATGGTACAAAAATATACCCTCCGATTCGGTGCCGATCCACCAATTATGCTTCCTGTCCTCATAAAAACAACTTACGGCCGGTAAGGCTATTCGTTCGGCCCCTAATGTATCGACAGATATAAAGACCTTACGGTACCGGTCTAGTCTTTCAAGCCTGCCTTCGCTGGTGATGATCCATATTTCTCCGGAGGAATGACATACTACCTTTCCAAGACGGCTTCCGGCAGGAGTGGTGATATCGTTAAAATTTTTACGGAAAATGAGGAACTCTTTTCCATCAAAACGGTTTAGACCGTCCTGTGTCGCAAACCAGGCAAACCCGGTACTGTCAAAAGCGATGTCTACTACACTGCTTTGGGACAACCCATCGTTTATCCCAACATTCCGGAAAGAAAGAGATGGATGCTGCGCCATGGAATGAAGGGACAGAAAAAAAAGAAAGATGACAAGGGTGCGTACAGGCATGGTGCGGCTGACAATTTATGGTTAAATTATCCCTTTTTTGACTATTGCCGGACTAATTTTGAATAGGGCCAGATGAAATCTATCTTTTATTTACCTTGTCCAACATGTCGAGAATGGCTTTTGTAATCCTGGCTTTTTCATTAAAGGCAATCAGATGTCCACGGCCTGGTATCATTTGGATAGTCAGGGAAGGGGCATTGATCAAATGGGATCTGGCAAATCCTGCGTTGGCGGTGGATACCAGGCTGTCTTCCTCGCCCTGCATATACATGACCGGAACATGGATATTGGGCCACAGGGGTAACATTTTGGTCAATTCTTCCCGGTGTTGTACTTTCTCCCGGTTGGCAGATTTGAGCATAGGCGGAACAACCCAGTGGATAATTGGATTTTCAACCAGGTAGGTGAACCAAAAGATTCTTTCCAACCCGGGTCCTATCGGGGGGGCGACCAATACCAGCCCATCGACGAGTTCCGGATAGTCCATGGCCAGCCGGCAGGCGATCGGGGCGCCATAAGAAACGCCCACTATAACGATGGGGTGAGGTGTTTTGTGCAGACTATCCAGGATCAGTTTGATGATTGCTGCCTGGGCAGCCATATCCGGCAGGGGTTCACCCAGCCCTGAATATCCGTAACCGGGTCTGTCAACGGCATACAGGGTTGCTTTTTGCAGCAAATTGCTGTCGCTCAGATAACCATTCCAGTAACTGAGGGAGCTGGGAGCCCCGTGAATGAATAAAATAGTGGCTTTTGCCTGGTCTCCGGCCTGAAGATACCGGATCGTACGGTCCTTGGCAGTATAGTAATTTATACCGGGTTCGACCTTATGTTCATGGAACCAGGTCCGGAGGCTTTTGTCATCCGTTCTGAAGGTGACGATTCGTCCGAGAACGAACACCAGCACGACCAGAAGCAGAAGGGTCCAGAAAAAGAATTTTAGAAAGGTCCGGGTTATTTTTGCGATCATTCCTTAGTTATTCATTCGAGCCTTAAAAATAAGAAAAAATGGATGGAAGACTGCATACTATTGTTTTAGCGGTATCGTTAGAAAACAGGTCTTTTTACCTAAATGCCCTGACGACTATGAAAAAAGCATTTTTACCCCTTTTACTATTTACCGTCCTTTCCGCAGGGGGTGTCCTCTGTTCCCTTCCGGCCAATGCGGGCCGGCTCCCGGTTACCCCTCCGTTTTCGGGAGAAGACAGTAATATCATTATTAGTAATAAGACGGAGCGATATTCTTTTGAGGAAGGGCAAAAAGACCATCCAGTGATCATTCGCCAGGAAAATAAAACCACTTATTTTTGCCGGGAGCTGCGATCCTCCATTCCATGGGTGGAATCCTATGACGGTCAATCGACAATAGATGGGGTAAAAATTTATGTGAATGGTTCCAGGGATAAGACGATCCCTGTAAAGGATGAGAATTATTCCTCAGGAGATATTTTTTTCTCGGATCAGCGGATTTATTATTTCACACTCCCTTTCCTTAAAAAGGGAACTTCCGATGAAGTGGAAATGCAAAAGACAACCCTGGATCCCCGGTATTTCACTTCCGTCTATTTTCCGGAAGAGCAGGTGGTCAAACAAAAAACGGTGGAAATAACCGTTCCCAAATGGATGCACCTGGAGATCCGGGAAATGAATTTCAAAGGATACCATATTCAAAAGTCCAAACAATACGATTCCCGCAAGGAGGCGGATGTTTATATGTATACCATATCCGACCTGCCCGCTTTTAAAAAAGAGTCAGGCAGCCCCGGACCATCCTATGTTTACCCACACCTGTTTATCCTGAGTAAATATGCAGAACTTAAGGGGGGAAAGCAGCAATATTTCAACGAACTAAAAGATCAGTATGCCTGGTACAGGAGCCTGACCCTCCAGATTGGCAATGATCCTGTCGTCCTCAAGGCAAAAGCCCTGGAAATTACCAAGGGGCTTACCAACGATCTTGATAAAGCGAAAGCGATCTACCAGTGGGTGCAGGAGAATATACGATATATCGCTTTCGAGGATGGGATGGCGGGTTTTCGTCCGGAGAAGGCCCAGGTCGTACTGAGTAAAAAATACGGGGATTGTAAGGGGATGGCCAACCTGACTAAGAACCTGCTCACCGGTCTCGGGTTGGATGCCCGTTTATGCTGGATTGGCACGGACCATATTGCCTATGATTACTCAACCCCTTCCCTGGCTGTGGATAACCATATGATCTGCGCTCTGAATTACCAGGGCAAATTCTATTTTCTGGATGCTACCGAATCCTATATTGGTTTCGGCCAATATGCACAACGGATCCAGGGCCGGCAGGTTTTGATCGAGAACGGAGATAACTATTTATTGCAGCGGGTACCTTCACCCGGCTATGAGCAAAATGAGATCCGGCATCAATACGATCTGCATATCGAAGGAACCAATCTGGCAGGTAAAGTACGTCATTTGTGGAAAGGAGAAAGTAAGGAAGATGTGCTGTTCCATGCCAATGCGATCCATAAAAATAAATTGCAGGAATCTCTACGTCTTTTTCTTTCCAGGAACAATGCAGATTACAATATGACTGACATAAAGGACGAGGGCCTGGAGAACCGGAATGCCGATCTTTCCTTCCGGTACAATCTTGTTTTTAATAATGCCGCTACGTCTTTTGATAAGGATATTTATATCGACCTGGATTTCCGGAAGGAGTTTTCATGGGATGATTTTGACACTGCCACCCGCAAACATGATTTCCTTTTCGATTGCAAGGCGGATTGGATCACCGAGGCTAATCTAACCCTTCCGGCAGGTTATAAGGTACAGGATATTCCTGTTGCCTTGGATATCCAACGGGCAGGGTATAGTTTCTCGCTCTCGTATAAGCTGGAAGGGAATGTATTGAAATATCGCAAGACGATTATCCTGAAAGAGGTTCATCTGCCCAGAACAGCCTTTGCCCAATGGAATTCCGATATTGACCGGTTAAAAAAGGCTTACCTGCAGCAGATCACTTTAACGAAAACCTGATCGGCCCGACCTGTTAAACCGATTATATAAATAACCCCTTTAACCTCATTCTCCAAATACGATATATGCGTTTCTATACCAAACATCTTTCGGCTCTCCGCAAAATACTGCCTGCTGTAACCGCCGTTCTGATCCACTCTTCTTTATGTGCCCAGATGGACCCGGCAAAATACAAAGAGCGGGCGGCCGTGGTAAGACAGGAGATCTGGGCATGGAATATTCCTGCCTTTGCCAACCGTAAGATCCCTGCCGAATACGCGAATGAGTCCAGTGTGATCCTGGCCAGGAGAGCCGAGATCGATGCGGATACCAAAAAGAAGATATTTTCCAGTCGCAGCTTTTATTATAACAGCACCGTACGGGAATTGGTGAAGATCAATGACAAAGCTTCTCTGGAGGAATATTCCCAGATCAGTTACCGGCAGTTCAAGAAACTGAACAGTTGGATCAATGGCAGTATGACTTCCTTTGTTGGAGCGCGGATCATTAAACCGGATGGCACGATGAAAGAAGTCAATATAGACGAATCGGTATTGACCGGGACCGGCATAAAGGATCAGCAAAGAAAACTGGCCATCAGCGATCTGCAGGTAGGTGATATCCTGGATCTTTTTATACGGGTGGAAGAATTTTCCCAGACGATCAAGGAGCCGGAAAGAATGAACTTTGTATTTGGAGACGATCATCCCATCCTGGATTATTCGATCCATTGCGATATCGGAGATAAATATGCGGTAGAGTATCGCTCCATCAATAAGGCTCCGGAAGCCAAACAAAGTTTTACGGAAGATAAGGACCTTATATTGGATCTTGCTATGAAGAATATTCCTGCTGTACCGACCGATCTGTGGATGTCCCAATTTCGTCAGTTGCCAATTTTCCGGCTCAATGTCCTTACCGGTGGAACCTCAGGAAGGGCAAAGGGTGAAGTGGTAAAGGATGTTCCCCTGGAAGATGTGATCGGGAAAATATATACGGGAACAAGTTACCCGGATCCTTATGCGGTGGCGGCCTACAAAAAAAAGGTAGCCGTGATCCTCCATAACTTTAAACAATTTAACAAATTGCCGGATGACAGCCTGGCTTATCTTATTTTCTACGCTTATCGGTTTGCCCGTTATTATAACCTGACCAGCAGCGATCTGGAAGTGGGAGAAGACCGGAACAGTATGGATATAAACAACTATGATTACCTGATCTATCTGCAAAAAGTCCTCGATGCACATAAAATCCGGTCCCAATTCGTGGTTATGCCCTCCAAATATGGTCCCGGGATCAACCAGATAATGGGAGTGGGTGATCTTTCGGTCATGCTGCGGGTCGATCTGGAAAAACCAGGCACACCGTATAAGTCTCTCTATTTTAGTAACGTAGATATGTTCACCTATCCTGGTTATGTACCTGGTTACCTGGAAGGGCAACCCTGTCCGGATGTCCGTCCCAAGACTTACAAACATGATGCGGCGGTTGACCTCCTTGCAAAAACTCCCCTTAGCAATGCTGCGGATAACATTCACCAGGAAGATCTTCAGATTTCCATGGAAGGAGCGGATCTGCAATTGCTCCGGGTCAAACGGCATACGGTATTGACGGGGAAAATGAAATCTGACGAGCAGATACGGCTCCTGAATTTTGAAGATTGTTATGAGATGGAGCGCAATTCCCTCCTGGTGGAAAAGTCGATCATGGATGACCTGAAAAAAGTCAGGAGAAGCAAAAATGTTTCTGAAGATTATGCCACTGCTTTAGATAAAGCCAGAGCTTCGCTGAAAGATCGTTTCAAGGCGGAGATCTCTTCCGAGTTCGAACAGGATCCCAAGGAATTGTTCTCCTGGAAAGTGGAAAATCCCGGGTTGCGGCATAATGCACCCGACCTGGTTTATTCAACGGAGTTCACGGTGGATGCGCTGGTTCAGCGTGCCGGTAATAACCTGCTGTTGAATATCGGCAAAGTGGTCAATTCGCCTATAAAACTCAGGCCTTCACAGCGGACCCGGAAAGTGGATATATATATGGCTTATGCGAGGACCCTCGATTGTTCGGTATCCTTTATCATTCCTGCCGGCTATACCGTCCAGGGCGCAGACAAACTAGGAAAGATCCTGGAAAATGATTGCGGCAGCGTAACGACATCGGCTCAGATCCAGGGGAACAAACTGATCGTACATTTCAAGCGGGTATACAAACATGGGATAGAGCCTGCCGATAAATGGCCCCAACTGCTGGCCATTCTTGATGCTTCCACGGATTTTGCCGGGCAGAAGGTTTTGCTGAAGAAGGGATAATCAACCGTCGGTTATTTTGCCGCCGGACATTTTGTCTATTTTATCCTGTAATAATTTTTTTTCTGCCAGGGAGGTCGTAAGGGTATAGGCATTTTCAAGATGCCTCCGGGCTTCGGAGGGATTGCCGGCCTTGCCATAAAAATCTCCCAGAACAGCACTATAGATATAATGGTGTTTCAGCAAGTCTCCGATCCCCGGAATATCGAGTATGGTATCGATGGCGGATGGCAGATCTTTTAATCTTGCCAGAAGGATGGCGCGGTTTAACTGTACTATGGGTATTGGTTTTAGTTCCAGCAGGCAATCGTAAAGACGCAACAGGGATGGCCAGTTGGTAGAGGCAAAATCCGGAGCGAGGCAATGTTCTGCCGCAATAGCCGATTCGATATGGTATACCGAAAGCTGTTCCCCCTGCGCAGAATGATTGAGATAATAATAACCCATTCGGATCAATTCCCGGTCCCATTTGCGACGGTCCTGGTGCTCCAGTAATATGATCGAATTATCCTCTCCCATTCTGCTGTCAAAACGGGATGCCTGGAAACACATGAGGGATAAAAGAGCGAAGGTGGACGGTGTCTTTCCCATTTGGTGCTCCGACAGCAGCTTGCAAAGACGCATGGCTTCCGCGCAAAGGTCATAACGGATCAGCTCATCCGACTTGACGGAATTATACCCCTCATTGAATAAAAGATAAAGTACCGTATAAACCGTATCCAGGCGATGCGCCAGATCGTGTCCGCTGGGGATCTCAAAGGCGATCGAATGGGTCTTGATATATTCCTTAGCGCGGTAGATCCTTTTTTGAATGGCGGTTTCATTGGAGACCAGCGCTTTGGCGATCTCCTGTATCCCAAAGCCGGAGAGGGTCTTCAGCGTCAGGGCCACCTGGTCTTCCTGTTTAAGCGAAGGATGGCAGCAGGTGAAGATCATGCGCAACTGGCTGTCTGCGATCTCCGTATCCAGGAAAAACTGACGGACCGTTTGTTCCGTATCGGATTGAAGCAAAACCGATAATTCCTGAGATATAACGGCCAGTTTCTGCTGCCGGCGGATTAGGTCGATGGTTTTGTTCCTGGCCACCTTCATGAGCCATGCAGAAGGATTATCGGGCAGTTGATTAAATTTCCATACCTGCAGCGCTTTTAAAAAAGTTTCCTGGACCGTATCTTCCACCCACTCCAGATTATGGATCCCGAAAATGCGGGTCAACACGGCGACCATCTTTCCCGACTCATGACGGAAAAGATGATCGACCAATTGTTGAGCGGGTTCTTCGTATGGAGAATGCATCAGGGCATAGGCATTTGCATGACTTCCCGTACTTCTACGGATCCCTGTACGCCAAAATCGGGGAAACCAAAGGCCAGTTCTGTCGCATCTTCCAGGGAATCTGCCTTGATGATAATATATCCGCCTACCAGTTCCTTGCCTTCCGCGAAGGGGCCGTCGGTTACGACTGGTTTTTTTCCTTGTACCGTTTTTCCTGTACTGATCAGGGGTTCTCCTCCGACATAGAGGTCTTTCTCACGCAGCTCGTTGATCCACCCAAACCATTTCTGCATAGATTGCTGGGATTGTTCGGGCGTGAACTTCAGATCTTCCGGAGAGGGGCCGCGAAAAAGGAACATAAAATTTTTCATACTGCTACATTTAAAAGGTGAAAAATGAGGAAAATTTATTTTCCCGGGTATGACGAACGAAGGACAATGATCCGGACAAAAATTGAAAAAAATAGTTAATAGCCTGAACTACTCACTAAGTCATTTGGCTAAATACCTGATTGTTTAAAGCCGGACGATATCAAAAATGGCAATGGGCGGATCGAAGGACTGATTGTTTTCGGGGCTGGAATAAATAGACCGGACGATATTCAACCCTTTTACCACTTTTCCAAAGGCGGCATAACCCTGTCCATCCGGATTATTTTCTCCTCCGAAATCAAATCCGGGTTGCTCCCCGACGCAGATAAAAAATTCCGAACCTGCCGTTCCCGGGGCGGTACGGGCCAGGGAGATCACACCGTCCTTATGCAATATATGGGTCCGTTGGGTAGTCTCATGGGATATGCCGGGCAGGGAAACCGCTTTTTGATAACGGGTTTTCCAGATCCCACCCTGTATCAATTCCGATTTTGGCGCATTGGAGGACTGATTGTCGTCATTCAGCACACGGTAAAAAGAACTGTTCTTATAGAAGCCGGAATCTATATAGGATAAGAAGGCCGCCACCGTTTTTGGCGCCTGACCGGCGTACAATTCAAGCTCTATATCTCCTGCCTGGGTCCGGATTTCGATATGGGGGTTTCCCTTCCGGCCGGAAGAGCAGGCGGATAAAAAGGCAAACAACATTACGACGGGTAACAACCTTAAAAAGCGCTTTTGCATAGGCCTTTTTTTGAGCAACACAAATTAGCTAATTATACCCGAATCTGTTAACTTACGCGGTAATCACCAGGATATATTGATTTATGCATATAGATCATCCTTTTTTGAATTTGGTTTTTGTCGGCTTTTTATCTCTCTTTCCTGCCGTTAATCCTATCGGCGCAGCCTTCATCGTGGATCCTTTACTTGCTGGACTTAATATGTCTGAACGAAAGGCTGCCGCCAAAAAAATTACCTTTTATTGTTTTTTGATCTGCCTGGGGTCGCTCCTGATCGGAAGCTGGGTCTTAAAATTGTTTGGGATTTCGATCCCTGTCGTCCAGATGGCAGGTGGTATCGTGATCTGCAGGATGGGCTGGCAGTTGTTAACTTCGGACAACACTATGAAAGGAGAAAAAGAGACTGCCCAACCTGTGCGTAAACCAGGAGATATGGAGAACATATTATTCTATCCCTTATCCTTTCCCATGACGACCGGGGCCGGAACGATCTCCGTACTGCTGACCCTTAGCGCTCATGGAGAAGACAAGGATTTTTCCGTACACCTGACCAACCTCGGAGCGCTGTTAGTAGCTGTTGTCCTGATAGTCGGCCTTATCTATTTCTGTTTGGCCAATACTCCCAGACTAATCAGGAGGTTAGGGCCGCGGGGAGAGCAGATCGTGAACCGGCTGAGTGCCTTCCTGGTTTTTTGCATCGGTATGCAGATCACTTCTTCCGGAATTCTGGCCTGGTGGAAGGGTTGAATGCCCCCATTTAAAATCTTCTTTATGCGTTTGCAGCCTGTTTTCTTCGGGATCCTGATAACTATCATCTCCTTGTCTGCCCTGGCCCAGGAAAAGCCAATACAGATCCCTCTTTGGCCCAATGGAGCGCCTGGGTTTGAAAACCGGAGAGATGAACCGGAAGAGGCAAAAGATTATTGGGTAAAGAATATTCATAATCCATCGGTCACTGTTTATCTTCCGCCGAAAGAAAAGGCAACGGGAGCAGCGGTAATCATATGTCCCGGTGGAGGGCACCGGCTCCTGGTGTATAATTCGGAAGGAAGGGATGCGGCCTTATTCCTGAACAGTATAGGTATTACTGCATTTGTATTGAAGTACCGGCTTTTCCGGGAGGAACATTCTCCGTATACCTTGGAAAAGGAAGTAAGACAGGATGCTTACCGGGCTATGCGCCTGGTCAGGAGCAGGGCGATGGAATGGAAGGTAGATACCGGCAGGGTCGGCATAATGGGCTTTTCTGCCGGAGGAGAAGTGGCGGCGATGGTTGCTTATACACCCGGTAACGGAGATCCGGCTGCCCCGGATCCTGTGGACCGCCTGAACGGGAAGCCGGATTTTCAAATCCTGGTCTATCCCGGACCGCTGGGCGTTCCGGCCATCGTTCCCCCTTATGCGCCACCGGCTTTTCTTGTCGCGGCAAATGATGATGAATGCTGTTCCGCGCCTATCGTCCAATTACTGGAAAAATACAGGGCCGCCAAGGTGCCAGTGGAAGCACATATTTTTTCCAAGGGCAACCATGCATTTAATATGGGCTATCGTTCCAACCTGCAATCTATTAAAGGATGGCCTCAGCGGTTGACTGACTGGCTAACGGATAATAGTATACTCGTTAAACCCTGATCAGGTATTACGGACGGTCCTGGCCTTATTCTTTCCTGCAAGCCGGCGGTATTATTTCTTTTTTGAAGCGGTTCTTTTTCCGTTGGCAGCCGAAGAGGTTTGTTTACCGGCTGATGCTTTCTTAGCGGCGGCTTCTTGTGCCTGTATCTGGGCCAGTTCCTCCTCCTGGGAAAGCAGCGCTGTTTCGGGAATGGGAAGATCGCCGAAGATATCGGGTAACATATAGATGACGTTGGCAATCTTATTATAATACACATCAAAAAGCCGCCAGGTCTCCCCTTCGTCTTTTGATTGGCCAATGAAATAGGTGATCAGGTGATATTTTTTGTCATCCCGGTGGATATAACGGGATTCCCGGATAACACATTGCCACTGATCGTTAAGGGTCATCAAATTCATCATTTTTAATACGGGGAGGTCTTCATCTGTCGTACTGACCAATCGTTTTTTACCGTTGACGATGTGCTCGATAAGACCTTCCTTTCCGCCATAATATTTAATGACGCTGGCAGGGGCCAGATCGGCATAGGTATTCCAGTTCTGGTAACCATCTGCCTTAATAAGACTGTCTGCAAAAAATAATGCTTTTTCGGTGATTCTGGCCGTGTCAGGCTGAGCGGAGGCTGCCCATTGAGTCAAAATAATGACCAATCCGGGCAAAACGGGTTTGAGGATATTCATGGGTATGGACTTTGCGGACAAGATAATACAAAAAGGGAACCGGTGCAAGCCCCAAATATGCCGTATATTTAGTATCTTGACCCGCTTAAAAAACTCCATAAAGAGACCTATGTTACGGAAAACTGATTTTGTACATTCTGGCAAACAAGAACCACATCGGATACGTACCCGGCAGATCCTCCAACAGCATCCGGAAGTGCGTAAGCTGATCGGCAAGAATAAATATACATTTTTTGCCATCCTTGGCCTGGTGGGGTTTCAAATTGTACTGGCCTGGCTGGTAAGTGCGCAATCCTGGTGGGTGATCATAGCTGCAGCGTATTTGCTGGGAGCTTTCGCCGATCATGCCCTTTTCGTCATGATCCATGAATGTGCGCACCACCTCTTATTTAAGAGCCGGGCGGCCAATCGTCTTTCCGGAATATTAGCCAATCTGCCCCAGCTTTTCCCCAGCTCGGTATCCTTCGAGCGTTATCATATCAAACATCATTCTTTCCAGGGTGTCCACGAGCTGGATGCAGATCTGCCCAACCGCTGGGAGGCGAAACTGATCAATAACTATTTTATCGGAAAAGTGATCTGGTTATTGTTCTATCCAGTATTCCAGGTATTCCGGATTTCCCGTCTCCGGGAGATCAAACCTTTTGACAAATGGGTTGCCTTGAATTTTGGTCTGCAGATTCTTTTTATTGCAGGTATCTGGATAGCCTTCGGTCCTAAGGCGATTGCCTATCTCCTGCTTAGTTTTTTCTTTTCCGTGGGTTTACATCCCCTGGGTGCAAGATGGATACAGGAGCATTACCTTACCCATGATGAAGAACAGGAAACCTTTAGTTATTACGGCGTATTGAATAATGTAGCCTTCAATGTCGGCTACCATAACGAGCATCATGATTTCCCTTCCATTCCCTGGAACAAACTTCCCCGGATCAAACAAACGGCTCCCGGTTATTATGACAGCCTGGTGTCGCACCGGTCATGGACTAAGTTATTTTTCCGTTTTTTATTCGATCGTGAAATTTCCCTTTACTCCCGCATCGTGCGCAAGGAAAGGGGTAAGGTAGCCCTCACGGACGAATCCAAGCCCGACCTGGATATGACGTCAGCGGGAGGTGGAGGTGCGAACGGCACTGTCAGCACCAATGCAGGAAGCGTTCTTCAGCATTGATCATTCTGTAAAATATTAGCTGGAAATAAGCGTCCGCGAAAAAGAATCTTTCATCAAATAAATACGCGTGTCCCCGAAGTAAAGTTCTCCCGGAACTCCTTAGGGGTGCACGCTTTTTTCTTTTTAAAGATCCTGTTGAAGTTGGAGATATTGTTAAAGCCGCAATTATAGGATATTTCGGCAACGGAATGCGTAGTATCGATCAGCATCCGGGAAGCATGACCCAGTCTTATTTCATTCAGGCTGTCGATGAACGTATTGCCTGTCCTTTTTTTAATGAACCGGCTGAAGGACACTTCGGTCATGCTCACCAGTTTGGCAACCTCTCCCAGGGTGATTGACTTGTCATAATTGTGATTCATATATTCAAAGGCTTTCTCGATACGCCGGCTGTTGTAGGTGAAATGTTCATTGGTAAAAGAGACATCCGACAGGGTCCGCATATTCCTGGAGATGGACAGATCGTGCAGGATCGAAAATAATTCCAGGACGGAATCGAAGCCATTTTTCTGATTGAGCGATAAGATCCGGGGAGCCAGTGCAGTCGCTGTTTCCGCAGAGAACAGGATTCCTTTCTGCGATCTTTCTACCATATTGCGGATAAAATTCAACTGATTTCGCCGGAGTAATTTGTCATCGAAAAGATCTTTGTGCCATTGGATGGTTACCTCCCTGATCTCTTCGCTCCTGCATTGATGCGTGAACCAGGCATGATAAAGATTGGGACCCACCAGGACCAGCTCCAGATCGTCAATGGATTCGATATGATCGCCTACGATCCGTCTCGCTCCTTTGGCATTGATGATCAGATTTAATTCGAGCTCTTCATGGTAATGCAGCGGGAAGCTGAATTCCTTTTTTACACGGGAAAAAATGGTAAAACAATCGCTTTGCGTCAGGGGAGTAATTTCACGAACAATATTCGTACTCATATGGCAGTAGTTTAATCGCAAAATAAATATACGAAGACCTGCCCAAATTCATGCAAAACGGGATAAAAAAGTATTATTATCCTGTAGATAGAAGATTTTAACATAAGTCGTTGATTGTTAAAAATTTACCAGGTATTCCAGGGCTTATCCTCATAAGATTGGTAGGATAAGATCAACTTTAGGATAAAAATTCATTAGTTAGCTGATAATTGTTGCCGTTATATTTGTCTTTAAATTAATTGCCTGCTGTATGAGAAGGAACCTGATCGCCAGACCACTTCGGTTGTTGATCTTCTCCGTATTCCTGATAGGTCTGTCATCTGGAATAACATCCGGGCAGGATCTTCCGGTTGACCGGAATGCCAGCCCTGAAACGGTGAATCTTTATCATAATCTTAAGAAGCTTACAAATAAAGGTTTCCTGTTCGGGCACCAGGATGATCTTGCCTATGGGGTGAACTGGAAATATATTCCCGGGCGCAGCGATATCAGGGATGTTACCGGAGAGTATCCAGGTCTTTATGGATGGGAACTGGGCCGGATCGAGCTGGACCATTTGGTAAATATCGATAGTGTCCCCTTTGATAAAATGAAACAATTTATCCGGGATGGATATGAACGGGGGAGCGTGATTACGATCAGTTGGCATTTGAATAATCCGCTTACAGGAGGAACGGCCTGGCAGCCGGCTCCCGGTACCGTTGCGGCTATTCTTCCCGGCGGTGAAAAAAATGCACTCTATACAAGCTGGTTGGATAAGGTCGCGGCTTTTCTCCTGGACCTGAAAGGCAGACAAGGGGAGCCGATCCCTGTCATTCTCCGGTTGTTCCATGAGATTAACGGGAATTGGTTCTGGTGGGGTGGAAAGAACAGTTCTGCAGAGGAAATGAAAACCCTCTGGCAGTTTACCGTGCGTTATCTGCGGGATGAGAAAAAGATCCATAGTATTTTGTATGCCTATAATACAGACCGGTTCACATCGGAGTCAGCCTATTTTGATAAGTATCCCGGCGATGAGTGGGTGGATATTACCGGATTCGATATCTATCAGGGAAATAAGACCGGCAATACCGCCTTCATAAAGGAGTTTGACCATACGCTTTCCCAGTTGGAAAAAATTGCAGCGGACCGTAAAAAGATTCCCGCGCTGACGGAGTTCGGCTATAATAGTCTTCCGGACAACACCTGGTGGACGAATGTTTTTGGAAAGACCCTGGGGGATCATAGGCTCGCTTATGTTATGGCCTGGCGGAATGCCGGTCCGAAAAGCGACGGCAGTGCTGAATTTTATGTTCCTTATAAAGGGCAGGGCTCGGCGGAAGATTTCAGGAAATTGACAAAGGGAAAAAATTGTTTGTTGGAACAGGACACCCGGAAGCTTATGCTTTACCGGAAAAATTGAACAGAGTTCGTATTTTACCATAATGAAATTACAACTACCGGATCTGCTGATTCTTGCCGCTTATCTCATTGCCATGGTGATGGTTGGCTGGACCTTACGGAAAAAAGCCAGGCTTAATAAAGAGAGTTATCTCTTAGGGGGAAAATCTTTGCCCTGGTATATGCTTGGTTTAAGCGACGCCGGGGATATGTTCGACATTTCCGGTACTATGTGGATGGTAAGCCTCTGTTTTGTTTATGGAATGAAGAGTATCTGGATACCCTGGTTATGGCCGGTATTCAACCAGGTATTCATGATGATGTATCTATCCCGGTGGGTACGGCGATCCAATGCTACTACCGGTGCCGAATGGCTGACCGGTCGTTTTGGTAAGACGGGAACAGGGGTGCGGTCTTCGCATAATATAGTCGTTGCCTTTGCGCTGTTAAGCTGTCTGGGATTCATGGCCTATGGTTTTGTAGGCCTGGGAAAATTCATGGAAATTTTTATACCCTGGGATAATATACAACCCTATCTGCCTTTTCATATTCCGGCTGCCTATGTCCCGCATTTTTACGGGATCGTCTTTACCTTGATCGCCATGTTCTATTCTGTTTTAGGCGGTATGCACAGCATCGTGCTGGGGGATGTGATCAAATATGCGATCATGACCGTTGCCTGTATCAGCATCGGGATCATTGCGATGCTGCGGCTGCATCAAAGCGGTTCTCAGGCACTTCATGTGCCGCAGGGCTGGTTCAATCCTTTCTTCGGATGGAAGCTGGGCCTGGACTGGCATTCGATCCTGCCCGATGCGGAAAAAAAGATAAAAGATGATGGGTTTTCCCTGTTCGGCATTTTTTTTATGATGATGTTGTTCAAGGGATTATTTGCCAGCCTGGCTGGACCCGCTCCCAATTACGATATGCAGAAAGTGCTGAGTACCCGGTCGCCGGAAGAGGCCAGTAAAATGAGCGGTTTTGTCTCGATCATCCTGCTGCCGATCAGGTACTCGATGGTCATCGGGCTGACGGTACTGGCCCTGCTCTATTATAACCGGATCGGAGGAGATCTGCAGACAAAGGGAGGAACCGACTTCGAAAAAATATTACCTGCCACCATCAATAATTTTTTGCCTGTCGGTTTGCTGGGTCTGGTCCTGACAGGCTTACTGGGCGCATTTATGGGAACTTTTTCGGGAACCTTGAATGCAGCACAGGCTTATATCGTAAACGATATCTATCTCAAATATGTGAACCCTGATGCTTCCACGCGCAAGATTATTTCCATGAACTACCTGGCTGGCCTGGTGGTGGTCATTACAGGGATCGTATTGGGGCTGTTCGTAACAGATGTAAATACTGTCTTGCAATGGATCGTTTCTGGTCTGTACGGCGGTTATATCGCCTCCAATATGTTGAAATGGCATTGGTGGCGGTTTAATGCAAGCGGTTATTTCTGGGGAATGCTGGCCGGGATCATTCCTGCCATTGCCCTGGCGGTATTAAAATCATTTGGTATTTTGCAGGGCCTCGACCTGTATTACTGGCCCATATTATTCCTTTTGTCCCTGGCAGGCTCAGTAATAGGCTCCTATGCGGCTCCTCCCACCGATGAGGCAACCCTGAAGTCCTTTTATAAGATAGTACGTCCCTGGGGTTTCTGGAAACCTGTGCATCAACTGGTTCTGCGGGAAGACCCGTCCTTCGAAGCCAATAAGAATTTCAAGAGGAATATGTTCAATGTGGCGCTCGGTATCATCGGTCAGTTATGCCTTACCATCCTGCCGATGTATATCGTATTGTGGTTAAAACTTCCCCTGTTGATAACAGGGATCATACTGTTACTAATTATCCTGATCCTTAAAAGAACATGGTGGGATCGGCTCAATGAATATTGATTTATACAATAAAAATCGACGATGATGAGTGCATTTAGAAAAAGACTGGAGAAACTTTTTGAACGGTATGCGGAATTGATCAAAAGACCTAACGAGATCAGCGGTATCGGCAATGGAGTCATAGATCGTTATAAAAACCCCATATTGACGGCCGCGCATATCCCTTTATTCTGGCGTTACGACCTGAATGAAAAAACTAATCCTTTCCTGATGGAACGATTTGGGATCAACGGAGTTTTTAATGCAGGCGCTATTAAATGGGAAAATAAATATCTGGTAATGGCCCGGGTGGAGGGAGTTGACAGGAAATCCTTTTTTGCCATTGCGGAAAGCCCCAATGGGGTAGATAATTTCCGGTTCCGTGATTCGCCGGTGCATATCCCCGGAACCGGAGAGCCTGAAACCAATATATATGATATCCGTCTGACTCATCACGAGGACGGTTGGATCTATGGATTGTTTTGTACGGAAAAGAAAGATCCTGATGCGCCGGCCTCCGATCAATCTTCGGCTATTGCACAATGTGGGGTTGCCCGCACGAGGGACCTGGAAACCTGGGAAAGACTGGCCGATCTCCGGACTCCCTCTCCCCAGCAACGCAACGTCGTCCTGCACCCGGAATATGTGAACGGAAAATATGCCTTCTATACAAGGCCTCAGGACGGGTTCATCAATGCAGGAAGCGGCGGAGGTATAGGAATGGGGCTTTCTGCTTCTATCGAAAATGCGGTGATCGACGAAGAGGTCATAATCGATCCTAGGGTTTATCACACCATCAATGAAGCAAAGAACGGGCTGGGCCCCGCTCCGCTAAAAACGGCCCATGGCTGGCTGCACCTGGCGCATGGAGTAAGAAATACGGCAGCAGGTCTTCGTTATACGCTTTATCTGTTCATGACCGATCTCCAGGATCTGACCCGGGTTATCTACAGGCCTGGGGGCTATTTTATTGCTCCGGAAGGAGAGGAGCGGGTTGGCGATGTCTCGAACGTCGTTTTTTCCAATGGATGGATCGCGGATGAGGACGGAAAAGTTTATATTTATTACGCCTCTTCGGACACCCGTATGCATGTGGCGGTCTCCACCATAGACAAATTGTTGGATTACACGATGCATTCTCCGGTGGATGGTCTGCATTCCGCAGCTTCCTTGGTTACTCTGCAGCAGATCATTGACCGGAACAAACCGCATATACACCCCCTTAGTCCACTAAAGGAGGAATTATCGATGAAAAATGCCGAATAGCTTGTATGCTTGCATAAAATTCAGGTGGAATGGATCGGAAACTGGCGGATTACAAACAGGAGTTGGAGAAAGAGCTTCAATCCATTCTGCGGTATTGGATGGACCATACCATCGATGACCGGCAGGGAGGATTTTACGGAAGAATAGATGGCGGAGACCGGGTGCATCCGGAGGCTCCCAAAGGTGTCGTCTTAAATGCCCGGATCCTTTGGGCTTTCAGTGCGGCCTATCTGCAAACGAAAGAAATCGCTTATCTGCCAATTGCGCAAAGAGCTTACCGGTACCTGACGGATCATTTTGTCGATCCTGTTTACGGCGGGGTTTATTGGAGCGTGGATCATACAGGTAATGCCCTGAATGACCGCAAACAGATCTACGGGCTCTCCTTCTGTATTTATGGCTTTAGCGAATATTACCGGGCTACGCTGGAGCAATCTGCCCTGGATCAGGCTATTGCCTTATTCCGGTCAATCGAGCGGATCAGTTACGACCCGGAAAAAGGAGGCTATTTTGAAGCTTTTACACGGGACTGGCAGGTTATGGAAGATATGCGCCTTAGCCCAAAGGATGCGAATGAAAAAAAGACGATGAATACCCATCTGCATGTGGTGGAGGCGTATGCCAATCTTTACAGGGTATGGCCGGATCCGCGGTTGCAGACCCGGATAGGGGATTTGCTGGAAGTCTTTGACAGATATATGGTCGATAGGATAACGGGTCATCTGGTCCTGTTCTTCGATGAGAACTGGAAAGTATCCTCCCGGATCGTTTCTTACGGACACGATATCGAGGCTGCCTGGTTATTGCTGGAGGCAGCTGAGATCTCCGGAATAAAAAGCCGGGTGGAGAGGATGAGGCAGCTTGCGATAAAAATAGCGGTTGCTGCTGTGGAAGGTCTGGATCAGGATAGCGGCGATGGCGGTCTTTGGTATGAGCGGGAGCATGGTCGCCTGGTTCGTGAAAAACATTCCTGGCCCCAGGCGGAAGCCATGGTCGGTTTTTTTAATGCCTTCCAGGTGAGCGGGGACGAAAAATGGCTGGAGCGATCCCTGGCAAGCTGGGCCTTCGTTAAAAAATATATCAAAGATCCTGCGGGGGGAGAATGGTTCTGGGGAATAAGGGAGGATCATTCACCGATGACCGGCCAGGACAAGGCAGGTTTCTGGAAATGTCCCTATCATAATAGCCGGGCCTGCCTGGAAATAATAAAAAGGATTAACTTAGACACCTCAAATAAATTAAGTTAACTAATACCCGGGAATTGTATGAAATCTCTTTCACGATCTGTCTGTCTGCTTCTTTTTATTATAATAGCGTCTTCTATGGCCTATCAAAAGCCTGTTCGCGTGATTTTTTTCGGTGACTCGATAACCCAGGCAGGTGCGAATCCGGGCGGTTTTATTGTAAAAATGACGGATGATCTCAAACAAAAAGGCCTTAACTCGCAATTCGAATTGATCGGCGCGGGTATCGGAGGCAATAAAATATATGATCTTTATCTGCGCATGGAAGAGGATGTGCTGGCGCAGAAGCCGGATGTGGTGGTGATTTGGGTGGGGGTAAACGATGTTTGGCACAAACAGAGTTTCGGTACGGGAACGGATCCGGATAAATTTGAAAAATTCTACACCGCCATCATTAATAAACTGCGGGACAAGAATATCCGGGTTATCCTTTGTACCCCTGCAGTGATCGGCGAAAAGACGGACTTTACCAATCAGCTGGATGGGGATCTTAACGCTTATTCCCAGATCATACGCAATATTGCCCAGAAGAACCATAGCGGACTGGTAGATATGCGCGAACTTTTTCATAATTACGAATTGAAGAATAACCCGGGCAACAACACAAAAGGCATTCTTACCGCAGACGGCGTTCATTTGAATGATGCAGGCAACAAATTGGTAGCGGATAAAATGATGGAAGCTTTGCAGAGTAAATAGGCCCACCCCCCAACCCCCTGAAGGGGGAGTATAAAAGGCGTTGCTTTTTGTGAGAAATTCACTTAATCCTTCAAATCAATTCAAATGTCCAAACTCATTATTATAACCGGTGCGAATGGCAACCTGGGTTCTGCTACCGTTAAAAAATTCCTGGACCAGGGATATAAGGTGATTGCCGTAGATCATTCGGGTGAGCACCTGGAATTTGCCAGGACGAATCCGGATTTTGAATTGAAGCAGGTAGATCTGTCCGATGAAAAAGCTACGGAAGCTTTTGTGCAGGAAGTTATTGGCCGTTATGGGAAGGTCGATGGGGCATTGTTGCTGGTAGGTGGTTTTGCCATGGGCGATATTGCCGCAACGGATGGAGCGGCGCTGAAAAAAATGTATTCCCTGAACTTTGAAACAGCTTATTTTTTAGCCCGTCCCTTGTTCCAACAGATGCTGAAGCAGGATTACGGCCGCCTGGTATTTATGGGCGCCCGACCTGCTGTAAAGGCGGAACAGGGAAAAGGGGTGATTGCCTATTCTTTGACCAAGGCTATGCTTTTTCACCTGGCCGAATTGCTGAATGCATCGGCAAAAGGAAAGAATGTCGTGGCTTCAGTAGTGGCTCCGAGCACGATCGATACGGCCCTGAACAGACAGAGTATGCCGGATGCCGATCCGGCCACCTGGGTGAAACCGGAACAGATTGCCGATGTGCTGGAATTTATTTGCAGTGAAAAAGGATCCCCCTTGCGGGAATCCGTATATAAGGTTTATAACAATAGTTAAGTGCCCGGAATAATTAAGTGCTTAGAAAAATTGGTGATGAAAGAACGCTCAAAAGCTCAGACGGTCAGCACGCTGTTCCATCCCGTTACGCCATCCGGTTCGCGCAAAGGATTCTCGATATCTTCCATCCACATTTTATCGTCGATGAAGAACTTATAATAATATTTGCCGCTGGGTAACATGGGGATCTCTACCTTCCAGCAGCCGTCTTTTGCCTGGTGCAATAACAATTCATCATGCGCCCAATGATTGAAGGTCCCTGCCAGCGAGATATGAGAGGCGGCAGTGGGAGTAAGGTGGTGAATGTAAAATTCGATTGTTTTTTTCCGCTTATTGATATACGGCGACTCATGCATTTTCATAGTCTTATTTTTTTAGATTTTAAGGTTGTTTTGGCTGGCCTGATAGAAACAGGCTGTATACTACGATATAGAGATTTAGGCAGGCAGTCAGGTAAAAGTTACGATTTTTTTCATCATCTTGCGGGAAGAACGTTTATTTTTTTGCTAAAACGGTTTAATGGCTTTAATGCTTTTTTAATAGAGTATTAATGTCTTAAACCCCATGGATTGGATATATTGGGCTTGATTCACAAAGCGGTTCCCATATGGCAGATACAAAGATATTATTGGTAGAAGATGAGCGGAAGATAGCAGAAACCCTCAGAAAGGGATTGTCGGAGCACCATTACGAGGTGGATGTGGCTTATGACGGGATGGCGGGCAAAAAGCTGTTTGACCTCAACAGGTACGATCTGGCTATCTTGGACATTAATCTCCCGTTAATGAATGGTTATGAACTGGCGCGGTATATCCGGGGGGTTAATGAAGAAATACTGGTGATCATGCTGACGGCCATGAATACGACCGAGGATAAGATCGAGGGATTCGAGGCGGGGGCGGATGATTATATTGTAAAACCCTTCGATTTCCTGGAATTGCTGGTCCGTATCCGGGCATTGTTGAAGCGGCTTCATCACCAGCCGGGTGCCGGGTCCAATATGTTGAAAGTGGGCGATCTGGTCATGAACCTGGATAGCAAGGAAGTGGCCAGGGAGGGTAGGGTTATTCCACTGACTGCAAAGGAGTTTCAATTGCTGGAGTACCTAATACGTAATAAAAATAAGGTGGTATCCCGGATCGATATAGCCATGAATGTCTGGGATATAGATTTTGACACCAAGACCAACGTGATAGACGTATATGTCAACTTTCTGCGTAAAAAAATAGAAAAAGATTTTTCTTCCAAACTTATTTATACCCAGGTGGGCATGGGATATGTGTTAAAAGAAACCCCCTGACAATAAACCTGGTTAACCGGCTTATTTAAGCGCATATTAAACCGTAATGGAATCCCTTATTAAACCCTTATTAAATCCTTATTAAACCCTTGATTAAACCCAGTTGATTTGAAGATCCGGTACAAAATAATGCTGTTGTTCATCCTGCTGGTAACAGCTATCATTTCCATACTGGAATATTCCATTCATTATGTGGCCACCCTGGAAAGAAGGGATGTATTTAACAAACGGCTCAAGGCCAGGGCGAATTACAATACCCAATTATATGCCTTGATGGGGGATAGCGGTCTTTCGCTGTTACGAAGGATGGACACCACTTCCACAGTAGGGCTTTTGCCTTCCCGCAGTATATGCATCTATTCGGAGGAGGGCAAGGTATTGTATCAGTTCGATATGCCGGGAACGATACATATTTCCGTATCACCCGAGGTTCTGCAGGAAGTCAAACTGAAAGGGGAGAAATATTTTAATATAGACAACAGGGATGCCATTGCCTTACAAAGAATGACCAGCGGCCGACAATTTGTAGTGGTTGTTGCCGGGCATGATGACGATGGCCTGGAAAGGTTGGAAAGACTGAATAAGATCCTGCTCTTCAGTTTAGTCGCTGGCGTAGTACTTACCGCACTTGTCAGCTATCTGTTCACGGGTCAGTTATTGAAACCGGTGGCGCAGATCATCCATGAGGTGAAGGAGATTTCCTCCTACAATCTTTCCCACCGGATCCGTGCGGGTACCGGCCAGGATGAGCTGAGCCAATTGGGCAATACATTTAACGACTTATTGGGCCGTTTGCAGGAATCTTTTGCCATCCAGCGGCGGTTTATCTCCAATGCCTCACACGAGCTATCTACTCCCCTTACATCGGTTTCCAGCCAGGTGGAGGTAGCCCTGCAGAAGGAGAGAGAAGTGCCGGAATATAAGCAGGTTTTATACTCGATCCGGGAGGATGTGCAGCAAATGGTACAATTGACCAAGAGTTTGCTGGAGATAGCCAAGACTGGTTCCCAGGGTGGAATTGAATTGAATGAAATAAGGGTGGATGAAGTATTGCTGAAAGTAACGGCCGATGTCAAAAAACTCAATATCGATTACCGGGTGGAATTGAATTTTGGAGAATTTCCGGAAGACGAAAAGGATTTTGTGGTTTTCGGCAATAATGAATTGCTCTATATCGCCATCAAAAATATCGTGGAGAACGGATGTAAATATTCGCCGGACAGAAGGTCCGTAGTAGATCTTTCCTTTGTCAACCACAAGGTGATGGTTCAGGTGGTGAATAAAGGGGATGTGATCGCTTCAGAAGAAATACAGGAGATCTTTCAGCCTTTTTATCGCGGAGCGGGAACGGGCAATTCCAGGGGTTTTGGCCTGGGCCTTGCACTGGCTCAACGGATCGTTGCTATTCATAAGGGGATCATCCTGGTGGAATCGGATGTGAACCAGGGAACAAATTTCACCATCGAGCTGCCTTCCATAAAAATCTTCAATTGATCTTGTCTATTGATCTTGTCCGAATTTGACCCGTTTATCCGTCAAAAACGACGGCTGCCATTTTAATTTGCCGTTTGCCCCTTACTTTTAATTTATTTTTAATTCGTGTTTAATGCCTGTTTAATAAGGATTTTGCAGCTTTGAATAAAGCAGATCGGTCCTTATGAAAAAGCTTTTTACGAACATATTGGTTCCCGTCGATCTGGCAAAAGATGCCGATACTTCCATACGTGAGGCGATCGGAATTGCCGACCAGCTTAAATGCCATATTCATTTCCTCCATCTTGTTCAGGAAAACGGAGAAATGGATGACTCCGTGTTCAATTACCTGAAAACAGATATTCTAGAGCGTTATAAAGAACGGCTCCACCCATCTTTATCGATAACGATCACCCGCCAGCAGGGGGCACCGGAAAAAAATATCATCGAATATTATAACCGGAATATGATCGATCTGATCCTCTTGTGCCAGGCGAGAAAAACTTTTCCTTTCTTTTTTAATAAGTCAGTTCCTGTAGATCTTAACCGGCTGATAAAAAAGGTTAGTTGCCCTGTACTGACCATCTACGGCCATCCTGTAATTCCTTTTATGAAGAATATCGTTTTGCCGGTAGGCGATCTTTTGCCCAGGCAGAAATTGTTATTCGCCACCTATCTGGCCAAACTTTCTCATTCGACCATCCATCTCATATCAACGCGGTCTACCGGAGAAAAGTCCCAGGGTTCCCATGCTGAAGTCAGGGAGAGCCTGTATAAATCCTATCGATTGCTGCGGGATAATACCGATCTGCCTGTCGAATGCCTGGCTGTGCCGGGAAACAATCTGGCAGAGGTAACCTGGGACTATGCAAAAAAAATAAATGCAGATCTTATCCTGGTCTATCCCGGAAAGGAATCCCTGTTGTCAGGTTTTCTCAACGGGCTGCGCTCCCGTTATCTCAATGGAACCTGGTCCCGCTCTCTGTTCAATTTGTCCAGCATTCCCGTGATGACGGTATCGTGAAATTTATTTTATTCCTGGAGATTTAAAAAAAACATTTACTTTCGATCCATCGTTCTCAACCTATTCTCCTTGGTCCTGCCGGACATCGCTGCCTAAAAAGCATACTATCCTTTTTGTTGATTATCTGTAAATGAACAATTTTTTAATTTTTTCCAGGCATCAAACTGGCGATGTACAACGGCCATCAATGTACATATTCTTTTTCTCCGCCATTTTTTTAAGAGAGACGGAAAATTGTTGATCCCTCCGTACTCAAATGAAGTACAGCGCCTTTTTGAGTATCTCAAAAGGTTGCTTTGATTGCCCGGGGAGATTAAATAATAAGAAGGGGTTTCAAAGAGCGCAATAAAAAAATGGAAAAGTTTTTTTTGGAAGATTAAAAAAAAATTCTACATTCATTATACTGTAGCTCCATGAATTCCTTAGAAATCATTACACCTTAACCCTTAAGTAGCCTCTCTCATGAACCCAAACCTAATTCGAGCAAACGGCCGTTATATGGCCCGTCCTTCTACACCTTTTTTCTTGTGTCCGAGCTGACATCCTTCTTTCTTCAACGCGTGTTCAACGCCTGATTTATCCTTGCTGTAAGTAATCAAGCTGATTCAAATCGTATCGGTAATGCTATACCTATGCTAAAAAGAATAACCATTTGCCTGTTTATCGGGCAACTGCTTTGTGTGGAGATTTCCTATGGACAATCCGTGGAATCCGGACCATCCGGGCAGGCTGCTTCGCCTACCTCAAGGGATGAATCCGTATCGGGAAAGGTATTCCGTTTTCCTTCCAGGCTATTGGACAGGATACAGCATAAGACGGCGGATCTGAACCAACAGCTTATCCGGCAAACGGAAAAATACCTGGAGCAAATGACGCGTCGCGAAGAACGGATCCGGAAGAAATTATACCGGATCGATTCGACGGGGACCAAAAATTTGTTTGCCCATTCATCGGAACAATATGCGGCACTGGCGCAAAAATTGAAGACGGATACCGGCAGCCGGTCGGCATCCCCCAGCGGAGAGTATCAGCCTCATACGGATTCCTTATGCAGCACGCTTGGTTTTCTGCAAGCGAACCCGCAGTTGCTGCAAGCTTCGGCGGTTGCGTCGGTAAATCCGCAGTTGCAACGTTCGGCAGCTGAGCTGCAAGCCCTACAGGCCAAACTACAGGATGCCGATCAGATCAAACAATATATCCGGGATCGCAAAGAACAGATCTCACAATATCTCAGCCGTTATAATAATCCGCCCGCTAGCCTCACCAAAGAGATGCAGGGGATGAATCAGAGTTTATTTTATTACTCGCAGCAGGTCCGCGAATACCGCGAGCTGTTGAATTCTCCCGATGCCCTTGAACAAAAGGCATTGACCTATCTGAATCAATTTCCTGCCTTTCAGGCCTTCCTGAAGAAAAATGGAGCGCTCGCCGGTTTATTCGGTTTACCATCCGGATATGGTGATCCCCAGGGACTCGTTGGTTTGCAAACCCGTGATCAGATCAGCCAGCTTATCCAGAGCCAGGTGTCAGCAGGCGGAGCAGGAGGTGCTGCCGCCCTGCAGGCTAACCTGCAATCGGCGCAAGGGCAGCTGGATGGTTATAAGGATAAACTCAACAAACTGGGTGAGGGCAGCGGGGATATGGATATGCCCAATTTCAAACCTAATGATCAGAAGATCAAGACATTATGGAAACGTTTGGAATATGGAACGACCTTCCAGACGAGCCGGAATAACCAGTACTATCCGACGGTGGCGGATCTGGGCCTTTCGGTCGGGTATCGACTTGGACATGGTAATAGTGCAGGTATTGGTGCTAGTTATAAGGTAGGTCTGGGTAATGGATGGAATCATATGGCCTTCTCGTCTAACGGCCTTGGTCTCAGAAGTTTTATTGACATAAAAATAAAAGCAAGCTTTTTCATCAGCGGCGGATTCGAATACAATTATACGACTCCCTTTTCATCGGTGCAGCAATTACGGAACATGGATAGCTGGACGCGGTCAGGGCTTATTGGAGTGAGTAAAACGGTTTCAGTCAAGAGCCGGGTGTTTAAGAAGACGAAGCTGAGTTTACTGTGGGATATGCTAAGTTATTCGCAAAGACCGCAGACACAGCCGATTGTATTTAGGGTTGGGTATGGGTTTTAATTCTCGAAATAATCATTCGAAATAATATCATGAAGAATCTTTTTTTTCAACTTCTAATCGTATCGACAGGAACCCTTTTCTCAGGCCATTCCTTCGGACAGGCAGATCCAAATTTTGACAATGCAGCCCCTCCAACGATTATTCCGCCCTCACCGGTAGCCGCTGCTTTGTTCCATGATATTAATGTTCCGATCAACTATTATATTGGGGCACAACAAACCAGTATTCCCCTGCATACGGTTAAAATTGGTTCGCTTCAAATGCCAATCAGCATTAATTACAGAGCAACCGGGATCAAAGTGGAGGAAGATGCGGGCTGGACAGGTCTGGAATGGGATCTGGTGGCAGCTGGTGCAATTGGGCGGTCGATTGTTGGCAAACCCGATGAAAATACCCTGAATGACGGAGGCGCAGGGTACCGGGCAAGTGCCACTTATTTCGGGATGCCGGACCCCACTCCGGATGGCTTGGGTACTTCCAATTGGTTGGCCAATCTGACTACCTGTAACTTATATAACCTGGCATTGGGTAAAAACTATGATTTGATGCCCGACAACTATTTTATAAATTTTTGCGGCAATTCCGCCAAATTAGTTTTTGATAAGAATGCCAAACCCTACTTTTCTCCTTTTAAAGCCTGGAAGTTAACCGGAAATGAAACTTCCGGTTTTACAGTCGTTACAGAAGAAGGAACAATCTACACGTTTAATCTTACGGAATATTCCACCAATACCGTCGAAACTCTTCCCGGAGACGATCATACTACACCCATATCCGGGAATACCAGTTGGTATCTGACAAAGGTGATCTCCGCAAACAGAACGGATACTATTAGCATTTCGTATAAATCAGTGAGCTATACGCCGATATCTTATAATCCCACCGAATCCTACTCTATACCGGTTTATGGTCAAACGGCTCCTTACTGTGGGGGAACGCCAACGATTAATAGTACCAAGACCTATTATACCCATAGTATTGCAGGGTATATCATTCAAAGTATAACCACCCGTAATCAACGGGTTGATTTTATTACGAATGCGAATAGAAGTGATATTCCCGATTTCTCTTCGGGTATGCCTTATAAACTTGATAGCCTGAAGATCTATGCCACCTCACCGGGTAATCCGGATCAATTGATCAAAAAGTATATCTTCCAGTATGACTATTACAATAATACCAGCACGGATGCCATAAGTAAACGTCTGCGTCTTTTATCCTTTAGTGAATCGGATTCTGTAAACGATGCCGGGCAGGTCTACCGGTTCTCCTATAACTCCAATACCCTGCCAGATAAAAATTCCAAAGGCCAGGATCAGTGGGGCTATTCTAACGGGATAAACAACAATACAACGCTGATTCCCACTTATACGGACCAAAATAATGGTATAATTACCTATCTGGGGGATCGCACTATAGCTCCTGGAGCGGCAGGTAACGGCCTTTTGCAACAAATCCAATACCCCACCGGGGGGACTACTTCATTTGAATATGAATGCAACCGTTCTGGAAAATCGGATTCCTTAACCGGGGTAAATACTATTTATGCGACTACCTCTGCGAACGGTTCGACAGATCTTACTCCCAGTTCTGTAACCTTTTCCGTGCCTTATGAGCAATTTGTGAATGTCGAAGTGATCGTAGATGAAGGGCCCGCCTTGATTGGAGAAGCCTATATGTCCCTGGTGCAGACCGGCACCACCCCTGTAACTATTTTATTTGGACAGGCCATAGGTTATACTACCACCCGAGTTCATTTATTTCCCGGATATGTGTATAAGATAACGGCTACGAAATCTTCCACCAATGCCTATGGAAGGATCAATCTCCCCTGGCAATATCATTCTTTTAATCCCGCTATTGGAAACCCGATCGGCGGTGCAAGGATAAAAAGAATGGTCCAGTCAGATGGAACTACTTCCATCGTGAAGAGATTTATCTATCAGACGGACTCCTCCACTTCATCCGGTCATTCGTTAGGTTCCGCGGTCTATTCTTCCTATGAATATTCTCCTCAGATATGCAATTATGCCAAGTATGGAGATTGGCAATATTTTACCCAGCATTCTGTTTCGGCGGTCGATATCGGACGAACCCAAGGTGGAGATATTGGCTACTCCAAAGTAACTATATTGTATGGCGATAATGGGGAAAATGGAAAGGAGGAACTTTATTACAATTTTGTAGATGATATAGGTGGAGGTAGTTATCCATATGCTCCTGTAAACAGCAGAGATGATCTTAGAGGTTTGCTGCTTCAAAGGGTCGCTTATAAGAGTGATGGAACTATCGCTCAGCGGACCACCAACTCCTATCTTATAAATGACCAGGCGGGAAACCCGAATTATCGTCAGGTCTTTGGATGTAAAGCTGGAATTAACCGAAGAAGTATTACGTTCGATGCAAATACCTGCCCGGCAGGATTGGGATGGAGTCTGAACAGTAAACTCTACAGCATTTATCAATATTGGCCAACCTTGTCGACCACCAAGGAAGAAACGTTTAGCTCCACGAACCAGGATTCAGTAAGCACTACCGCCTATTTTAATTATGACAGCACTAACCTCCAGATTACTAAAAAATCTCTTTTGTCCAGTAAGGGAGATTCGTTAATTACTCTGTTTAAATATCCTAAAAACTTTTCCGGTACGGCGGTATATGATTCACTGATTTCCCGTAATACCATCATACCCGTGGTAGAGGCCGATGAATATAGGAATGGCAACCTGACCGCAAAAAAACTGACCAATTTTGCCTTTTTCAACCGACCGGTTACCAATCTGATCGTTCCGGCTAATATACAGATTCAGATTGGGAGTAATGCCCTTGAAAATCGTCTTCAATTCAATAAATACGATGTCCGCGGTAACCTGATCTCGCAAAATAAAACCAACGATGTACAGCATATTTATTTATATGGATACCAGGGAGTATATCCGGTTGCCGAAGTGATCAATTCGGATTCTGCTTCTGTTGCTTATACCTCTTTTGAAGATGGCACCAAGGACACGTGGATAGTCACCGGAGGGATAGTGAACCTGGCAGATGGAATTACCGGTAGCAAATCTTATATTTTGTCAACCGGCAACACAATTTCCAGATCGGGACTGAGCGCGTCCCGGAATTATATCCTGACCTATTGGGCAAAGGGTGGGTCGCTGACCATTGGTAGTACTACTGCTGTTAGCGGAATGGTTAAGAATGGCTGGACTTTTTACCAACATACTCTTCCTGCTGCAAGTACCTCCGTAACGATAACAGGCGCGGGAATAACGCTCGATGAATTGCGTCTGTACCCTGCCGATGCCCAGATGAACACTTATACATACAACTCTCTTATTGGAATGAGTTCGAGCTGTTCTGCAGCTAACCAAATAACTTATTATGAATATGATGGTTTAAGCCGGTTATTGCGTATTCGGGACGCAGATAAATATATTCTTAAACAGTATGATTATCAATACCAGGTCCCTTCCCGGTTTTTTAGTGCTTCGAAAAGCGGTTCATTTACCAGAAGCAATTGTACAGCAGGAGGCACTTCTTCAAGCGTAACCTTTACCATTCCTGCGGGAGCCTATTCCTCAGGCATTAATCAGGCAGATGCAGACGCGAAGGCTGCCACTGCCTTGGCAGCGGGTGGGCCAGGTTATGCGAATGCAAACGGCACCTGTACTTTTTATAATACAGTTCAGAGCGGGAATTTTACCCGGTCGAATTGTGCAGCAGGGGGAACACCTTCCACGGTAACTTATACCATTGCCGCCGGAGCCTATAGCTCAACAGTGGATCAGCCAACGGCAAATGGGTTAGCCTCAGCTGCTGTTACTGCGGGTGGTCCTGCTTATGCCAATACAAATGGCACCTGCACCTTTTATAATACAGTCCAGGGCGGAACCTACACGCGTAATAATTGCGGTACCGGCGGGGTAGGAGGAACGGTAACCTATACTGTGCCGGCAAATACCTATAGTTCAACCAACAGCCAGGCTGCAGCGGATGCATTGGCGCTCACCGCTGCCAATACCACCGGGCAGGCCAATGCCAACGCGAACGCTATTTGCACATATTATAACACGGCCCAGAGCGGAACCTATACCCGGAATAATTGCACCTGCCAATACACCGGTAGTGCTGTTGTTTATACCGTTGCGGCCAATTCCTATAGTTCAACAGTAGACCTTCCTTCAGCCAACACGTTAGCGATCAATGCCGTTACCGCTGGAGGACAAGCCTATGCGAATACTAACGGCAGCTGTACGACGACTTGTACCGGAACTAACCACAAAATAATCAGCTGCGCCTGTCAGACCGGTACTTATCAAATGATCTCCCAGGTAGAGACGGGCACCGGCGTGAATCTGAAATGTGTGACCAAATGGGGGTATTTCTTCACCGATGGAACCTATACCCTGGATCATACAGACACGGTCGGGGGGCATTGTCCATGATAGATGAATAGTTAAATAAAAAAATAGTTAAATAGTTACTTATGTATACTTTTCTTTTTTCTCTGCTAAGTCTTTTTTCCCTTACTGATATCTATAGTATTTCCATTCCTTCCCTTGGAGGCGGAGCGCCGATCCATTTGAATGCTTACCGGGGAAAAAAGATATTGATCGTCAATACCGCCTCTTCGGGTCTTTTTACTAAACAATATGGGAGCCTTGAACAATTATACCAACAGTATAAAGACAGCCTGGTAGTAATCGCCTGTCCAAGCAATGATTTTAATAATGAGACTGGAAGTGAACAGGATATCCAAAATTTGGTCACCAGCACATACCCTGTTCATTTTTTGCTCGCAGGGAAAATAACCGTGACGGGAGCTGGTCAATCACCCTTGTATCAATGGCTGGTGACGGGCAGTCAGAATGGGGGGATGAGCAGTACGGTAATGGGGGATTTTCAGAAATACCTGATTGCGGCAGATGGTCATCTGATTGGTTTGTTTGCCGGCGCGGTGGACCCGATGAACGATGATATTCAACAGGCGATTCAACAGCAATAAATTATTATTTCAACCGTCAGGTTCTAATATGCATAACACTTCACGACTATGAATTGTAAACAAGTTTTCCCATTCTTTTTCCTCCTGTTTTCCCTGTTGGTTACGAGGGGGGATTTGCATGCGCAGATTCAAACACCGGCGGCTTATCCCAATACCACGCTGGTTAATTATGTGCGGGCATGGGAAGCCCTTGCCCCAGAACAAAATCCGGTCACCCTGGTGACACGGCCGGTAAGGGATGTGCAACAGACAACGCAATATTTTGATGGATTAGGAAGACCCTTACAGACCGTAACCAAACAGGCCAGCCCCTTTCTACAGGATGTTGTCACGGCTACCGTTTATGATGCCTATGGTAGGGAACAGATTAAATATATGCCTTTCATATCCAAATCGGCTCAAGGGGGAGATGTTACAGATGACGGCAGTTTTAAACTGGATCCTTTTCAGCAGGATTCTGTATTTAGCAAAGGGCAATATCCCGGTGAAACGTACTATTATTCGCAGACCGGTTTTGAAGCCTCTCCCCTCAACAGACCCATTACTGCCTATGCTCCGGGAAACAGTTGGGTGGGGGCCAACCGGGGAACAGGCATGCAATATCTCGTCAATTCCCTTAGCGATAGTGTTCAGATATGGAATATATCATTAACGGCCGGATCTTTACCTGTAAGTGCAGGTGTATATCCGGCGGGAAGGTTATTCAAGAACGTGACCGCTGATGAGCAAAGCCACCAGGTGGTGGAATACAAGGACAAGGAAGGGCATGTAATCTTAAAAAAGGTACAAGTGGCTGCTTCTCCCGGTACGGCTCATGTTGGATGGCTCAACACCTATTACGTATATGACGATCTGGATAATCTTCGTTTTGTATTGCAGCCCAGAGCGGTGGAATTGATCAATACGACAGCCACTCATTGGGTTATCAGTCAATCCATTGCCGATGAACTCTGTTTCCGGTACGAATATGATTACCGTAAGAGAATGATAATAAAAAAAGTGCCCGGAGCCGGAGAAGTCTGGCTGATCTATGATCAATGGGACAGGCAGGTCTTATCACAGGATCCCAATCTTCGGGCACAGAATAAATGGCTGTTTACCAAATACGATACGATTAACCGGCCTATCGTAATTGGATTTTATACGGATGCGACGCGTAATACCCAAGCTTTGATGCAGGCCTATGTGACCACCCAAAACATGGGGCGCGCAGAAACCTTCAGCAACCAGGTCTTTCCGATGTATTCCCTGACCACTACCTTTCCGGCGGCGGTTTCTGCCGATGTAATGACCTATACGTATTATGACGATTATAGCTGGTCACGTATGTATGGGGCTTATGGTAGTAAAGACAATAGTTATGATGCCAATTTTGCCACGGCGCAAAATACGTCCTATCCTTATCCTCAACCCCTGACCCAGTCCGTTGATACGCGGGGAATGGTTACCGGAGTAGCCACTACTTCAGTGATGGGGGGTATCCTGACGGCTACTTATTATGATGACCGCAAACGTGTAATTCAAGTCAAACAATATAACCAGACAGGGGGAATAGATATCAGCACTACCCAGTATGATTTCAGCGGCAAACCCCTGCAGACCTATCTGCGGCATCAAAAACTGGGTAATACGACGCAGACACATACCGTTAGCACGAAAATTACGTATGATCCGGGAGGAAGGCCAAAAGCCATATGGAAAAATATCGATAATGCGGGCAGTGATCAATTGATCGACAGTATAAAATACAATGAATTAGGACAATTGCAGCGTAAAACGCTGGGCAACAATTTGGATAGCCTGGTTTATGACTATAATATACGCGGTTGGCTGACGGGGATCAATAAACAGTATTTAAATACCCCTTCGTCCAACTATTTTGGTATGGAGCTGGCTTATGATAAAACGTCTTCCCAGGCAGGAACGACCACTTATTTAAATCCCGCTTACAATGGCAATATTGCCGGCACGATCTGGAAGAGTGCGGGCGACGGGGTTAACCGGAAATATGATTTTAATTATGACAATGTGAACCGCTTGACGGGGGCGGCATTTTTGCAAAATACCGCTGGCAGTTCCTGGGACAAAAACAAAATCGATTTTAGCGTAGATCTGCTGGGTTATGACGCCAATGGCAACATACTAAGCATGCGGCAAAAGGGTTTTAAAGTGGGTGGTTCTTCTACGATCGATTCCCTGATTTATTCGTACCAGAATACAGGAGCAAGCAATAAACTGACCGGGGTCCTGGACGGTGCCAATGACCAACTTTCAAAGCTGGGGGATTTCAAATACAATCCCACCACCAAAGGGGCTACCGACTACACTTACGACAATGACGGAAATCTGACTGCCGACAAAAACAAGGACATCTCCAGCATCGTCTATAATTACCTGAATCTTCCCACGCAGGTGTATATGAAAGGGAAAGGCTATATCCAGTATACCTATGATAACACGGGCACAAAGCTCCGCAAGGTAACACTGGACAGCCTGACTCGTCGGGCGACAACGACCCTATATATCGGAGGTTTTGTTTACCAGAAAACCGATACGATCACTAGCCCGGGAAGCAGCATTGATACCCTGCAATTCATGGCTCACGAGGAAGGCCGGGCCCGATGGGCTTTTCATAAATATACCACCGGTACAACGGCTTACGGCTGGGAATATGATTTTATGGAAAAGGATCATTTGGGTAATACCAGGGTCCTTCTGAGCCAGCAAAAGGACACGGCCAAATACGTGGCGACGATGGAAGCGGCCTACCGGACTACGGAAAATGCCTTATTCTATAATATTCCACAGACTTCAGTGGCTCGCCCTGTGGCATTAGGATATCCTGTGGATACAAGCATCCCGGGTCCGAACGACAGCGTGGCCAGGGTAAATGGCAGCGGCCAAAAGGTAGGACCGGCTATTATCCTGAAAGTGATGAGCGGGGATGTGGTAGATATCGGGGTGAAGTCTTATTATAACAGCATTACCCCGAGCGATACGAGCAGTTCTTTTAATGATGTCCTGAATTCCCTGGCCGGGGCCATGGTAAATATGACGGGCGGAGCAAAAGGAACCCTTACCCAGTTAAATAATACGGCCGGTCCCTTAGGCGGGGCCTTAAGCTCCTTTGTTACCCAATATGACCAGCCCATAGCGAACAAGCCGATGGCGTATCTGAACTGGATCTTACTGGATAACCAGTTCAATTATGTCACCGGAAACTTCCAAAGCGGGGCCATCCCGGTGAGTACCTATGCTGCCGGAGTATTGGGCACCCTGGCGCAACCGGGAATAACGATGAAAAAGAGCGGATATTTGTATATTTACGTGAGTAATGAATCGAAGGGATGGGATGTGTTCTTTGATAACCTGAGCGTAACGATGCGCAGCGGCCCGATGTTGGAGGAAAATCACTATTATCCGTTTGGGTTGACCATGGCGGGTATATCAGATAAGGCGTTGAAGGCACAATATGCTGAGAATAAGAGTAGATATAATAGAGGTACAGAGCTTCAAAACAAGGAGTTCAGTGATGGGAGCGGCTTAGAGTTATATGCCACCAATTTCAGAAGTTTGGATCCTCAACTTGGGAGATTCTGGCAGATAGATCCCTTGCTTGAAATCAGCGAAGATATTTCTCCGTATGCCTTTGGGGTAGATAATCCCATACTGCACGTTGATCCTATGGGTTTGATGCCCGATAGTCTTCCCCCTGTTACCGTTACGCCTAAAAATAATAATACTAATTCAAGTAAAGGACTGGCGGCTTTATCAGCTTTGACGGTTGGTAGAGCGGCGGTGACTGATCATCCGGTTGCTAGAGCCACTGTAAATACATCCATTAGGTTTGTTTCAGCAGAAGAAGCAAATGTTGCATCTGGGTATAAACAGCCTCCTTACAAGAAGGGGACAACCGTAATGAGATTTAAATCGAGTGTATTAGGAAAATATGTACGCGTGTACAATTCTAAAAACCCGAATTCAAATGCCGTCGGGAGATGGATAGTACAAAGAAGTGAAATAGAGGGATTGAGTCCTACTCAGATAAAGGATAGGTTGGCGTTACCTGAAACTCCTGATCAGATAGCAGACGTTGACGTACCTGCGGGCCAGGAGATGGAATCAAGTGTCGCCGGTGAAAATGAATTTGGGAAAGGCGGTGGAATTCAATTTAAAATTTTAAGTGACTTAGTTAAAAGCTGGTTTAAAAACCCTGGCTCAATACAAACGCCAATACCTGATATTGTTCTGCCAGAGTCTATGTTTAAAACTGGCACCAGAATACCTATAGAAGAAATACCACCTATTGAAGATCTTATACCTTAGCAATAAATTTATCCAATGAATCAGAACAACAATAAATACAGTACGCTCGAAAATATCCTTAAAATCGGTGATTGTGAGATTCCCTTTGAATATCGAATTGACGATGTTGTGGAGGTGTTTGATATGCTGATAGTCATACTAGAGCATTTACAAGGCGTTATTTTTAATGAGAATGTATTTGGTGTGAGTCTTACAGAAAGGAAAATTAAATGGCAAATAGCCGAATTAAAATATGGCGCAGAGGTCAACTGTCCATTTGTAGGTGCCAAATTGCATAATAACCGGATTCATTTAAATAATTGGTGTGATATTTATTTAATAGTCGATCCATTAACAGGAGAAATATTAGAAAGGAGTTTGCCAGCGAAATCATGAACATATCTTTACTCATAGACCTCTCTTCTATGGCCAATGATGAGGACAAATACCGTCAGGATATTATCTTCAATATTGTAGATAACGCGATAGTCACCAATCCGCACTCTGTAGCCGGGGCGGCCTTTGAGTTTTTTGTACCCGTAGGGCCTGGGATTAGACGCCAGCTCCTTTAATGCGGCTACTATTTTAGTGTAATCGGGCGGAGAGATTTTAGAAAGTTGCTTTTGAGCTTGTTTTTCAATGACAACCTGGTACATCATTTTTTCTTTTTACGGGAAACCTCGATCTGTTTTAAGGCCTGGTCTAACGGGACAAACTCCTGTTTGCGACTCATTGCTTTGTCATAGGTCTTAACATCCTCCAGGTCTTCGAGTTCTTCGAGTAATTTATTGTAATCCTTAATGGGCAGGAAAACGCCTACCCGATTACCTTTTGCATCTACGACAAAATTTTCTCTGAGGTGTGTCATAAAATTATTTGGCAAAAGCCTTTTTTGTTTTATTGTAAGTGATGGCCATATCAATAAAATAATAAACCTTGTCTTTATCCTCTGCCGGCAAGGCTTCAATATCCTCGATGCGCTTCATAAGCTTTTTATCCATGACCATGTTCGTCGAGCCTCCAATGAGATAATCAACAGTTACACCGAGTTCATCGGCAATTTTTTTAGCTGTCTCGATAGAGGGCTTAATCTCGTCGCGTTCATACCTGCCAATGATAGGAGCTGAGGTGCCTACCTTTTTAGCCAGATCGTCCTGGGACAGCTTCAACTGCTTGCGGTGCAAGACCACATGTTCTCCAAAAGTCATATAAAAGTGCTTTAAATCCCCTAAAACAAGGGGTTGAAGCAAATTTAAGATACTTATTTATGCTGTACAAACTATAAAAGTTTTGTCCGTTTAAAACCTATCTATTATTTTTGTCACCAATAGGTACTATA
>NZ_JBTLQH010000024.1:0-116308 GCF_054461575.1 Flavitalea flava | reverse complement strand
ATGAGGCTTCCCATTCCCACTCAGTGGGCAAACGCATGCCCACCCAGGCGGCGTAGGCCGCTGCCTCATAATAGCTGATATGACAAAGAGACTCATTCATCACTACCGGTTTTAATCCACGAAGGGTATAATTAAACCATGCTCCTTCTATAAAATGCCAGTATAAAGGAGCTGAAATAGTATTGTTCTTTACCCAGTCCCAGCCTTCCGCATGCCAAAATCGAAAATCACTATATCCGCCTGCAAGGATAAAGGCAAGATATTCACCGTTGGTGACCAGGGAGGACGCTATACTAAACTCATTCAGGTAAACTTTGTGGCGGGCCTGTTCATTATCGAAACAAAATCCATCCCCCTCAAATCCTATTTCAACCATGCCAGCCGGAATCCGGATAAATTTATCGATTATCTCAGCGGAACTATCCGGACGAGTGTGTCCATCGGGATGTGCAGAATCATCCGGATGAGCCGGCCCAGCCGCGCCGTCAGGGCTCTTTTCCTGATCCGACCAGGCCGGGAAAAGAGGGTTATGACCCAATATATATTTGATATCCGTCCAGAGTAATTCCTGGTGTTGCTGTTCGTGATTCAGACCCAGAAGGACCGTTTGGCGAAATTCTTCAGACACCCCTATATCGGATCCGGAAGACAATAATTCAATCATCTCCCGGTCTACATATTCCCGGTACCGGTAAACGTCCTGTACCGAGGGCCTGCTCAGATTGCCCCGGTCGGTACGAATGACCCTTGCCCCGATGGTTTCATAATAACTGTTGAAAACGAAATTGTAATCCGGATGGAAGACAAGGTAACCCGGTTTGTATTTTGACAATACAAAAGTTTCCCAGAACCAGGTAGTATGCCCAAGATGCCATTTTGGCGGACTTACATCCCCAATGGGCTGAACTACATAATCCTCCGTCTGGAGCGGCCGGCAGATAGCTTCGGTTGCTTTCCGGACAGCCTGGTATTGTTCAATGAAAATCATAATTTGTTTTTTTTCAGGTATCCGGCCAGATCGGATATAGAACGAATACCTAATTTTTCCGCCTGCTCCCTCCGCATCATCAAGGCATAGGCATTATTAAACCCAATAGGAGACAGCCAGGACAACTGGTATTTTTCCCCGAACCGGCGCTGCACATAATTGTATACGCTATCCCTGTCACCCCTCAGTCTTCCTGTAGTTTCTGCCGAAGCCTGAAGAATGGCGAGAAGGGCGGTTCCTGTATATTCAGGATACATATCGATTTTGTTATTCTCCAACGCTTCAAAACAAATTTTTGTTCCGCCCAATCCGGTTTTTGTTTCCACCCGGAGATCCGTATACCCTTTTATCAGCATGGCATACATATTTATTAAAATATATTGCTCGGCAAATATCTTTGAGCCTAACCGGATCGTCCCCTTCTCACCTAACCGTGGGGCCTTATACAATCCCTTTTCGACCAGGAAGTCCATGGCAACCTTTTCAGGAGATTCTTTGGCATAATCGACCCGGTAATTCAATTCCGTCATAACGGAATCATTGATCCTGCCGGAGAGCAGATTCAATACCGGTTCCAGTTCTTTATATTGGTCCAATACGGCCGTGCGGATCACTGGTGCGGCATAATAAGGGGGAAATATTTTTTTATCGTCCTTTAAAACAGTCAGGTCATAGGCTTTTAATCTCCCGTCGGTGCTATACCCGCTGATGACATCCAGTTTTTTTTCGTATGCGGCCTTATACATGACCGCATCACTGATGACCACGGTTCTGATTTGCAGACCATATATGGAGCGAAGCCCGATATCACCATCTTTTCTTCCCATGAATTCCGGAGTGAAGCCTGCCAGTAACCTGGAAGAATATCCTAAAGGAAGCAGATAGAAAGATGACAATACTATCATTATTAACGGCATCGCCCATACGGCTACCCGTAATCTTTTGCGGCTCATTTTCTGAACCAGCGAAAGAATAAAATCCAGCACGATCGCCAGCAAGGCAGCAGGAATAGCACCGGCCAGGATCATATTGGTATTGTTCAGCGCAATGCCTCCGAAGATAAACTCACCCAGACCACCAGCCGCAATATAGGCGGCAAGCGTGCCGACCCCTACATTGATCACTGTGGCAGTCCTTATTCCTGCCATGATCACCGGGAAAGCCAATACGAGTTCTACTTTGAGCAGCACCTGGGATCTGTTCATACCCATAGCCATAGCAGCTTCCCTGACATTCGGATCTACCCCGTTAATACCGGTATAGGTATTGCGGATAATCGGAAGCAGGGCATATAAAAATAGGGCGGCAATAGCGGGTATCGGCCCGATCCCCAAAAGGGGGATCATAAATCCCAGGAGAGCTATGCTGGGAATGGTTTGCAGAATGCCTGCCACTCCAAGGACAAATCCCGCGGCTTTTTTTCGCCGGGTAATATAGATACCAAGCGGCAGGCCGATAAGCACGGCAATTATTAATGAAATAAATGTCAATCCCAGGTGTTCAAGCGTTTGCTGCAGCAATTTACCGGACTGCTGTTGTATGAATGACCAAAGGCCTTGTGATTGCTCCATCAGTACGTTCCTTTCTTGACATGAAAAAATGCATCCAGCAGGGACTTTTGATCCGTTTGTTTGAACTGGCCTGTTCTTCGGTCCCCGATACGGATGCAATTATCGTTACTTCCATTGCTCCCTTGATTTTTTCGTTGATGATTGTCTTTCGATACGGACAAAAATTCCAGAACCTTCCAAAGGTTATCTTCTGTTGAAAATAACATGGGCTGGCCGGTGCTAATCTTTTCCTCACTTGTGTCCAAACCCGGATCGCTGCCGTCCAAACCCGGATCGCTGCCGTCCCAACCCGGATCCCTTCCGTCCGAACCCGGAATATCTGAAATATCGACCAGGTAAGGCCAGAGCAGTTCCAGCGAAACGACTTTCATTTCCAGGAGTAAACGCTGATCATCAAAAAATTCCTTTACATAGTTAGTTGCCGGCTCAAATAATAACTGATGCGGTTTGCCATCCTGTACTATTTTCCCTTTATCCAGCAGACAAATCCGGTCGCCTAATTCAAAGGCCTCCTGTACGTCATGGGTAACGAGAATGATGGTCTTATTCTTCAATTCATCCAGTTCCCTGAAATCCTTTTTTACGCTGGTTCGGGTAATAGGATCGAGTGCCCCAAAAGGTTCGTCCATCAGCAGGATAGGAGGATTGGCAGCCAACGCCCTGGCCAGGCCCACTCTTTGCTGCTGACCGCCGCTTAATTCATGCGGGTAACTGGACAAATATTGGGCTGGGGGAAGGTGAAGTTTTTCCATCAGGTCGATGGTGCGTGCATGGATTTTCTTTTTATCCCAGTTCAACAATCCGGGAACCATTCCGATATTTTCCGATACCGTATAATGAGGAAACAAACCGGTGTTTTGCAAGACATAACCAATGCCCTTCCGTAGGGTGGCGGGAGTCTGTTCATCGATCCTTTTTCCTGCTATCCGGATCTCGCCCTGCGTAGGTTCAATAAGCCGGTTGATCATTTTGAGCAGGGTTGTTTTACCGCAACCACTTTTTCCCAGAAATACCGTATTCTCCCCTTCTTTAACAGAAAAGGAAACATCATCCACAGCCTTAAATCCGATAAATGTTTTGGTTATATTTTTTACTTCGATCATCTTTTCGATCATCTGTTTTACTTCATTCCCCTAATTTTACTTCTCTTTATCCATAGCCAGGAACAGGTTATTCAGCGACTCTGCAAAGGTAGGATGTGCAAAGACAGCATCCCTGATCCTATCGTAGGTAATATCACCCATGATCGCCATTTGCAATACGCTCATTAATTCCCCTCCTTCCGGAGCCAGAATAGAGGCGCCCAGTATTTTTTTGGTATCGGCATCCACAATCGCTTTTAACAATCCGCGCGTCTCATTTGTTTCGATTCCCCTGGCTACATGACTGACAGGCAATCTGGCCACCTTTATTCGTAAACCTTTTTCCAGGGCCTCCTTCTCCGACAATCCGATTCTTCCCAATTCCGGATCGGTGAACATACAATAAACCGATATCCTGTTTGTTATACTTTCCTCCCCCTTTTCAAGGAGATTCCTGGCTACGATCAGGTGGTCATTATAGGAAACATGTGTAAATGCCGGTCCCCCTTTTACATCACCGAGGGCATAAATCCCCGCTACATTGGTTTCCAGTTTATCATTGACCTTTATAAAACCATGGGAGTCCAGCTCAATACCAGCTGCACCCGGATTCAGGGCTGCCGTATCGGGTATTCTTCCCGTTGCTACCAGGACATGGGATCCGCTAATAAATCCGTTTTCATGACCTACCGGTCCTGTCGTAATATCCAGGACAATATTGTCGGAATTATCATTTTCAACGTTACCATTATCGCGATTATTGGAAATTCCGGCAACCCTGGTATTCACCAAAATAGTAACCCCTTCTTCTTCGAGTATTTTTTTTATTTCACCGGCAATATCATCATCTTCTTTTGCCAGAAATTTTTCTCCTCTCTCAATGATCGTTACTTCACTTCCCAGTCTTCTGAATAACTGGCCAAATTCCAGGGCAATGTAACTACCGCCCATAATAATGAGATGGGCAGGTATTATTGAAAGGTCCATGATGGACGAGGAAGTAAGATAATTGATTTTACTGAGACCTGGAACAGGGGGCAGGAAAGGTTTTAACCCGGTATTGATGAATATCTTATCTGCCTTCAATGTATCCCGGGACCCATCCTCCCTGGTAAGGGTGACTTCCTTTGGCCCTGAAAAAACGGCATTTCCAAACAACAGTTCAAGATTGGGGGTCTGTAACAATCCCCTGGTACCGCTTTCCCGAAAAGATACAACGACCTCTTCCTTTCTTCGCCGGATCTCCTCCATGTTAATGGAATATCCATTCGTATGAATGCCGAAGTCTTTACTTCTTTTTAAAAGGTGGGCAATACGGCCGGAAGTGATCATCGTCTTGGAAGGAGTGCAGCCTACATTTATACAGGTTCCGCCCACCCATTTTTTTTCGATAAGGGCGCATTTCCAGCCTGCTGCGGCCAGTTTTTTAGCGAGCGGATTCCCTGCCTGACCGGAACCGATAATGATCGCATCGTATTTTATCATAGGAAGCGTATTTTTAGTGAGATGAACCTGGAATATTGCAATTCCTGTACCACTGCCCTATAAAAATACGGATATGTAATGGGCTTATCTAACTGCTGCGAGGAGCGCCGCAGATTTCGGTTTTGGGATATGCTTTTTCTTTCTTTTCCCCCACCAGACCAAAAAGCCGGTTAGCGGCAGGCTGGCACAGATCAGGCTAATGATAAAAGCCAGTATTTTTCCGGTCAGGCCGCCGATGGCGCCCACATGAATATCATAATTCATTTCAATCAGGCGTTCGCCCCGGTTCTTTTCGGAATTATTTCTCCGGTGCAATAGCTTGCCTGAATATTGATCGAATTGAAGCAGATCTGAACCATAATAGACTTGTTTCCCTTTGTAACCAAAAGCATAGATCGTTCCTTCTTTTCCGGAAGCAGGGGATAAACCGATCCGTTCCGAACCGGGTAGTTGGACAAAAGCTTCTTTAAATGCGATATCGAATGGATTGAAACCTATCGTCTTTACAGAATCTGCTGCCGGCGGTACAGATTTTACAACGATCTGCACAGGAGGAGAGGTCGTTCCGGATGCTGCAGCATATACCAGGGATTGGAACCATCCAAAGGCAAAGACCATTCCTGTCAGGGAAATTATTAAGGCTGGCAGCAGACTGTAAAACCCCGGTACATTATGCATATCATAATTTACCCGTTTGAAACTGGCCTTCCAATTAATCTTAAAACTTCTGTCTTTAAAGGCTTTTGTCCATTTTTTTGGCCACCATAATACCAGCCCGGTGATCAGGAGCAGGACAAAGGTCAGCGTACTCCAACCAACGATGGGCTGGCCATACGGGGTGTTCAGCAAAAGGCTCCAGTGAATATATTTTACGATCGAAAAAAAATCATATTTATAATCCCGTATCCCTGTCACCTCACCCGTATAGGGATTAACAAGTACAGACCGGAAATACTCCATGGCACCAAAATAGGTAAGGGCCGTATCATTGTTTTTATAGGCCATAAATTCCCAGGCCCGGTCAGGCTGCCGGTAGGCCGTGATCCCTTCGATGGGTTGAGCAGCTCCCAGGGCTTCCTGAGCAGTCTTTTGAAGTCGACTTAGCGGAAGTGTTGCAGTCAGCACAGGTTTTACGAAATAGATATCCTTATAAACAAATTCCGTTATATCCTTTTGAAATACAAAAAGGCATCCGGTAATGCTCACGATCAGCACGACCAGCCCGGAAGCGAGTCCAAGCCAGAGATGGATCTGACCGATCCAGTATTTAAGCGTTTTTCTTTTCGTCTTCATGCTAAGGGCTGCAAATTTGGCCGAATTTCCCCGGAACATGTGTAGAAATCGGGAAAATCTGTTTACGAAAACAGGAAAGAAGACCGAAAAAGACATTTCTATTTTCTTATTCATGCCCCAAGCAGGTTGATACATTACAATTCCTATTTTATTCTAATAAGTTTTCTACCCAAAAAATTGAGACACCAGGTAGTTAAATTTTGAAAATGTTGTCTAAATAGGTAACTTTGTATGGAGAATATTATAAGGCAGATTATCGCGTATAAAAGGTACTTTCTTCAGTTTTATGAAGATCAACCTCTTACTGTACAGGAAAAAATAGAATGGGTTTTGAATTTGATCCGCGTAATGCAACAAGTTCCTGAAAAGTATTTTAAAATACAATTTATGAGCAAAAGTAAATCAGTAGAAGTAAACAAAAACATTACCACATTCGACCAAATATTGGATAAAAAATATGGAAAACCTGGAGGAAGGAAAAGGGAAATCTGGGAGCAAAACTTCGAAACATTCCGGCTTGGCGTGATGTTGGAAGAAGCCAGGAAAAAGCTCAATATGACACAGGAAGAGTTAGCAGAAAAATGCGGTACAAATAAGGCCTATATTTCAAGGATTGAGAACAATGCTTCGGATATACGCCTATCGACCCTAATGAAAATAATTCAACAAGGCTTAGGCGGACATCTGAAATTAACCTTGGAATTTTAACTGCATAGCAATGACCTTCGAACAATTCAAATCAACCTTAACATCCAATACACCTCCACCCGGCATTACCGGTTGCCTGGCAGCATTATGGTATGATGGAAAAAATGATTGGGAACAGGCGCACAACATTGCACAGGATATCGGAACCAGGGATGGTTCATGGATCCATGCCTATCTGCATCGTAAGGAAGGTGATAATGGAAATGCCAGGTATTGGTATTCCCGCGCTGGTCGTATCATGCCGGCCCATTCCCTGGAAAATGAATGGGAAGGGATCGTTACCGAATTGCTGCAACAAGGCACTGATCCGAATAGAAACCAATAGAAGGCTCTGTTTGTCAATTTTCTAAAAACCAAAACCTACCTGCAATCCCCCCGTCCGGTGAAACACGCTGGTCTTGAATTCCGCAGTGCTGCTCGTTTGAAAATATTCGAGATATAGTCTTTTAAACACCAAAACAAGCCCGAACTTATGCTGGATGACCAACCGGTTGATATCACCGGATGCAACGGTGTAAGGGCTTGAACGATTGAACCAACCGCCTTGCAGCGTAGCATCATAACCAACCAGGTTTACCAGCGGCTGATCATAAACAAACCATTGCCATTTACCAGTCAGCCTTCCTGAATTTCTGAACGGAGAATTATAATTGCCTGCCATTAAGGTAACCCCTGTGGTAAGTTTGGAACTAAGCGTCCCAAGCCTGATACTGCCATACGTCGCAAGGGAAATATGATCCGGACAGGATAAAATTTCCTTTTCATAATTCAACTGGTAATTTAAAACCAGGTCATTGCGGATCTGGTTGTGCCAGCCCAATGGTAGCGTATAATTGATCCAGTGATGAATACCTTTTTGCATGCCTTCCCCACCGGCTGCCGGTCCGATCAGGCCGGTACTGAGCAATACACTTATTCTTTCATGACGGAAGGTATTCGTAGCCGTTAAAAAGGTTTTCAGGAATAACAAACCCGCATAGGGTCGATCACCGTATTGGATTTCAGGTCTGTCAATATAGTTCGGAGTGTATCCGTCGTCTTCCAAAGCCAATCCATACTTAATAGCACTGTTCCGGGGATGCCATAATAATTTTGATAAAAAGAAGTTTTTCAAAGCCGGGTTGACAGATTCGATATAAATTCCTTGCGTATAATCCCGATCCGTGCCTGAAAAAAAATCATTCTCGTAAAATATCCTGAAATAATGGTCGCTGTTGATATTGCGGAAAGAAACCGTATTATCGATGGCTTGTGTCGATACAAGGATGGGAATAAGAAATAAAAAGAGGACAATATAAAACCGGAAAAAGGATACCATGCTGCATCATATACGATCGGCTGATCGTAATAGATTCAAATGCCTATTTACTGATGCCTATTTACTGATAAACCTGTTCAACTGAAGAACCTGATCCGGATCAGGGCAATTTTCCAACCATTGCCGGCTTTCGGAGAAACGGCAAACGCCGGGATAATCTCCCTTCCATCCCTGCATATCGATAATCAATTGAAAATGAAGATGGGGGGGCCAGTTGCCGTTCTCGAAACGCATGCCAAACTCTCCGATTACTTCGCCATTTTGTATTCGTTTGCCTTCCTGTAAATTTTTCAAGGAATTCAGGCTCAGGTGTCCGTAGAGGGAATGGAAAGTAATGCCCTCTAAATTATGCGTCAATATCAGTGTAGCACCATAATCGCTGTCCTTATTGTTAAAAGCAAAACTATGCACGATCCCGGTCAGCGGTGCCATTACCTTCGTTCCGGCCGTTCCCCAGATGTCGATTCCCAGATGCAGACGGCGGGGTTCTGCCGGTGTGCTATCAAAATGTTTGCTGCGGGCATAAAGGGTACGGTGTTCATTATAACCACCAATCCCATACCGGCAATGTTTTTCCCGGAGCATAGTATTAATATAGCTCGCAAAACTTTCTGTATCGGCAATCTGTTCCTGGCTCAGCTCCTTATTTTGGTCCGTAAAATCAAAGGGATATAATTTATCTTCCGATGGATCAAATGGAACCACGGGATGAATATCGTCCCGATGCTGCTTCAGCAATGTTGTTAAAGATGAATTATCCATAAACACTTGTTTTACTTCAAAATCTCTTCTATGGCCCTGTCCAGTTGAGGATCTCTTCCGTTGATCTTATCTTCAAAGGTATTGATCACTTTAATATCCGGTGTTACCCCATTGATTTCCAGGTCCTTTCCATCCAGTGTATAACATCCCCAGGAAGGGATACGCACAAAAGAACCGTCTACCAAAGGCTGTCCACTGGTAAAGATGATCCAGTGATACGTTTCGTTGCCGACGATCTTGCCCAGTTTCAGTGCCTTAAATCCTGCAGCGGTCATTTCGGCATCGCTTAACGATTGTTCATTGGTCAGCAAAACGATCGGTTTGTCCGCCGGAGCAAAATTACTTTGCGTTGTCAATTGCCCTCCCCTGTATTTCCACTGCAGGTAAGAACGCTGAGCAAGGAAACGTAACACTTCATCATGTACATTTCCGCCTGTATTATACCGGAGATCAAGGATCAGGCCATCTTTCCCGTTTAATTCCCGGGTCATATCGATTTTGAACTTTTCCAACTCCTCGGTCCCCATATTTCTCATACAGGAATAGGCGATCCGGCCTTTCCCTTTTTCCGTTACCCTCCGGCGGTTGTTGTCGATCCATTCCTCGTACAGATTCCCAGTCAGGCTTGCCTGAGGGTGAATTTTTACTTCGAACGATTTTCCATTCCTGGAAAAGCTTAGTTTCAATTCTTTGGCAAGAGAAGGTTTTGTAAAGTAGACATTCCGGTCCGTAGCGGCATCGACCCTTACCCCATCTATACTTACCAGTTCATCGCCAGGCAATATGTCGATCTCTTTTTTATCAGCGGACGAACGGTTGATCACCCGTTTCACGATATAGGGGTCCTGGTTCCCGAAAAGAATACCTGTTTCCATAGTATGGGCCGAATAAGGCACATTCTCATCGTCACCCGATGTATAAAAACCCTGATGGGAAGAATTCAGTTCTCCCAGCATATCGTTCAACAACACCCGCAGATCGGAGCGGTTATTCAGATAAGGTAAAAAACTACTGTAATGGTCCCTGGTGGTTTTCCAATTCACTCCGTGGAATTTTTCATCATAATAGTTTTCTTCCAGCCGGGCCCAAGCCTCAAAAAACAGCTGACTGAACTCTTCGGACAAATTCCTCCGGAAAGTATAACTAAGGGCAATGGGTTCCAGTTTACCCGGTTCCAGGGTTAACTTAAAGATGTTCCCATTGAGGAGAACAAAATTTTTGTCTCCGTTCCCCGCCATGTTAAGGTTATTCGTTCCATCCCCACCGATGATCTTTTCCGTTTTGTTTGGCTCAAAGGGTTCGATCACCGTCTTCCATAATGCGACCTTTCCCTGCTCGTGGTCGCTGGTATACAGAACGGTTGTTTTGTTATCTTTTTGCAGCACCTCCTGCAGGAATTGAGATCCGAAGGAAGGGCTGATCTGTTCGATCCGTTCCATGATCCCTTCAGCATTGATCGTAATAGGGGTATTTTTGATCACGGCAGTCTTGGAAGCAGAATCCTTTTTTATAAGCCGGGAGTCTTTTTTGCCGGTATCTGCCTCTTTTTTCTCCGTTTGGAATAAGGCTGCAAATTTGTCCATCCGAAATGGTTCATCGAATTTTTCCAGGGGAATGCGATAGACCCTGGCATCCTGCAAACCAAACGGATAACCAGGCTTGAGACGGGACGAAGTAAAATAGATATACTTTCCGTCACCGCTCCAGATTGGATTGGTTTCAGTTACGGCCGTATTGGTCAGATTGATCGTTTTACCCGTGCGCAGTTCATGTACAAAAATATCCTGCTCGAAATTGCGGAATGCGGTAAAACAAATGTATTCCTCATTGGGGGAAAAACCGGGATTGGAATCCGCGAAAGCCCATATCTCATCTTTCACCAGGGTTTTACTATCAAAGGATTTCAGATCCATTAGCCGCACCTCGTCCCGGCCACTCAGGTATACAGCCTTTGTTTTTGATTTATTAAATGCTATAGCCCGGTTGCTGCGCTGATCATGGGTCCGTTCCTTTAACGGTGAGCTGCCGTCCGCCGCAATCGTATACCAGTTGAGATAGCCTCCGGAGGTCTGGTTAAAAAGAAGAGTTTTATTATCGGCCATCCATTTCACTTCCGACACCCGTTCTGCCGAGCCTTTTTCGATCTGCTGTATGAATTTCCCTTCCGGATCGCTGACAAACAATTCGCCCCTGGAAACAAAAGCCAGTTTTTTCCCATCCGGTGAAATATCCAGGTTGGTGATCGTTCCCTTGACATCAAAATCCTTTTCTTTCGGTAAGGTGTAATTCCGGGTGATGGTTATATCGAGTTTGTCCGTTTTTCCGGACTGAACATCGTAGAGGTACAATTGATATTCCTTTTCGAAGATGACCTTGTCGCCCTTTGCATCCACAACAGCATTTTTGATAGAGGAGGGGAATGTGGTAAGCGCCGTCTTTTTGCCGTTTTTAAAGGTATACAGATTATACTCTCCATTTCCTTCATCGGAAATAAAATAGATATTCCCATTCCGGTCCAGGGTAGCGCCAAAATCTTTGCCTATATAATCCGTGTAACGTTTGTACTGTTTGGATTTTGGATTGTAAGATTGAATATCCGGATTAAACGGCCCTTTATAATGTTTGCGCTGGACCTGGTTGCTGCTCTCCCAGGTATCATTAAAGAATATCTCTCCCGTACTTGGATGTTCGAACAGATTGTGATCGTATTGAAAAAAATAATCGCCGAATACCCTTTCCGGAGTTCCACCGGCCAGGGGAACCTTGAATCCGGATTGCTGGCCCATCCGGCCTGACGAAAAATAAATAGTTTTGGAATCCCAGCTCCAGGAACTTACTTCATCGCCGGCGCTGTGAAAGGTGAGTTGCCGGATCTCTCCTCCCTCTACCGGCATTACATAAACATCCGCATTACCGGATTGCCTTCCCGTGAAAGCGATCCATTTTCCATCGGGAGAAAAACGGGCATTGTTCTCGTAGCCCGGCATGGCTGTGAGACGAACCGCCTGCCCTCCTTTGGTATCCGTTTTCCAAAGATCCCCTTCAAAACTAAATACGACGATTTGCCCGTCCGGGCTCAGACAGGGATTGGATAAAAAATAGGCGCCCTGATTCTGGGCATTCAGCAAAAAAGGAAAGGATACCATTATCAGGGCGACAAAGACGCATTTCATGCATGGATGGTTTAAATAACTATGTTAATCATTTTGTTCTTTACATAGATCACTTTCTTTGGCTGTTTTCCATCCAGCCATTTTTTTACTCCTTCATCGCCAAGGACCATTTCTTCCACCTGTTGCTGCGTGGCATCGAGTGCTATATTCATTTCAGCCCTGGTCTTTCCATTGATCGCGATGGGATAATTTTTGGAAGATTCGATCAGGTATTTTTGTTCCACTTTTGGATAGACAGCATCGAGAATGGTTCCTCCATTTCCAAGAAGTTGCCATAATTCTTCGGCAATATGCGGGCCGTAGGGAGTCAGAATAATCAATAATTTCTCCAGCACTTCCTTTTTATGGCATTTGGCATCATGGAGATCGTTGACCCCGATCATCAGTGCGCTGACTGCCGTATTGAAGGAAAAACGTTCGGTATCCTCCTCTACCTTTTTTATGGTTTTGTAGATGATCTTTAATTCTGCGTCGGTAGCCTTTTCCGTATTCCAGATCTTGCCTTTCATCTCGTCATAAAATAGACGCCAAAGCTTGCGCAGGAAACGGTGAACACCCTCGATACCTTTGGTGTCCCAGGGTTTGCTTTGTTCCACAGGACCGAGGAACATTTCATACATGCGGAAAGTATCGGCTCCGTATTTATTCACCAGGACATCTGGATTGACGGTGTTGTAAAGCCTTTTACTCATTTTCTCCACTTCAACTCCGCAGAAATATTTACCCTCTTCCAGGATAAATTCGGCGTTGGCATATTCCGACCGCCATTTTTTAAAGGCTTCGGTATCCAGTTCCACTCCATCGACGATATTGACATCGACATGGATGGTGGAGACAGTGATCGTATTTATTTCGATATCGTTATTACCATGAATATTCCTAACGGCCAGGCTAACCAACTCATGAAACTCAGGAGTGCCTTCCAGTGCACGGATTCCCAGGGAAATAAAGACAGGTGTCTGTTTGGATAACTGTTCTATATTATGGCTGCCCTTCAATTCAAGCCGGTATACAAACCTGCTGCTGCCCTGGATCATACCCTGGTTGACCAATTTCTTATACGGTTCGTCATAACCGATATGTCCCAGGTCATAAAGTGCCTTGGTCCACATGCGGCTATACAACAAGTGACCGACGGCATGTTCGGTGCCACCGATATAGAGGTCTACCTGACCCCAATAATCCGAAGCCTGACGACTGCAAAATTCCTGTTCATTGTGTGGATCCATATAACGCAGGAAATACCAGCTGCTACCAGCGTAACCCGGCATGGTATTGGTCTCGAAATGCTGGCCTACCCAATCGGCTAGGTTGGCCAGGGGTCCTTCCCCGTCCGGTCCGGGACCATACGAATCGACTTTTGGCAATTCCAGCGGCAATTCATTTTCCGGTAAGGGATAGGCAATTCCAGGACTTCGTCGTAGCTGCGCTCCTCCTCGTTCGTAGACTTCGCCGGGCTCGTCTATCCATTTGATCGGAAAGGGTTCCCCCCAGTAACGCTGTCGGCTGAAGGCCGCATCCCGCATCCGGTAATTGACCTTGCGGGTACCGATGCCTTTTTCTTCCAGCTTATTGATCACGATTACGATGGCGTCTTTCATGACAATGCCATCCAGGAAATCACTGTTAACCAATTTTGCCTCTTTGGTAGAATTGGCTTCCAATCCGTTAAAGTAGTCGCCGATGATATTGGTGATGGGTATGCCGAAATACTGTGCGAATTTAAAATCCCGGTCATCACCACAGGGAACGGCCATAATGGCTCCGGTTCCGTAGCCTGCCAGGACATATTCTGAAGTCCAGATGGGAATATGCAGCCCGTTAAAAGGATTGATGGCATAGGCTCCCGTAAAACAGCCGGTGATCTTTTTTTCGGCCATACGTTCCCTTTCGCTGCGGCTTTTTACATAAGCGATATATTCTTCGATGGCCGGACGCTGCTCCGGCGAAACGATCTTTTCGATCAATTCATGTTCAGGAGAAACCACCATGAAATCGACCCCAAAGATGGTGTCCGGGCGGGTGGTATAGACACGAAGGGTTTTTCCCCCTGTTGCCTTATCCGAACCGCCGACCTGTCCGGATCCGGTCTTGTCTCCGTCAAATATGGCAAAATCGACTTCCGCGCCAAAACTCTTGCCGATCCAGTTGGATTGCATTTCTTTCATAGCATCGCTGAAATCGACCCTCTCCAGGCCTTCCAGCAAACGATCTGCGTAATCGGTGATCCGGAGATACCATTGCCGCAACTTTTTCTTCACGACAGGATACCCGCCTCTTTCGCTCACCCCGTTCACTACTTCATCATTGGCCAGAACGGTACCAAGGGCTTCACACCAGTTCACTTCTCCATTACCGCAATAGGCCAGACGGTAATTCATCAATATGTCTTCCCGGCGGCGTTCGTCAGCATTTTTCCACTCTTCAGCCGAAAAACGGATAGACGAATCACCCGGGCAAGGATGACCGCTATTTCCCCCGGCCTCAAAGAGGCTAACTAAATCTGCCAGGGGCACTGCTTTATTTTGTTTCCGGTCGTACCAACTGTTGAATAATTGCAGAAAGATCCATTGGGTCCATTTATAGTATCCTGGTTCACTGGTCTTCACCTGGCGGTCCCAGTCGAAACAAAACCCGATATTATCCAGTTGTTTGCGGAAATTGTCGATATTCGATTCCGTCGAGACTGCCGGATGAATACCGTGATCGATGGCATATTGCTCCGCCGGAAGACCAAATGCGTCATATCCCATGGGATGCAGGACATTAAACCCTTTTATCCTTTTATAACGGGCAAAGATATCGCTGGCGATATAACCCAGGGGATGCCCTACGTGAAGCCCCGCCCCGCTGGGATAAGGGAACATGTCCAATACATAACATTTAGGCCGGGTATTATCATTACTTACGGCATAACGTTTATCTTTTCTCCATTGTTCCTGCCATTTTTGCTCAATATTGCTGAAATTGTATTCCATGGTGTTGTATGCCGTTATTATGCCCGGTTTCCAGTTCGAACTGGTGTGAAAAGTTTAAAAAAAGTTAAAAGGTATCCCCCCTTCGAAATAATGCAGCCATTGGTTCGTTTAAGGGATGACAAAAGTAAGAAAAAGGGATGGTAACCAGGCCTCAAAAAGAGGCCGAAGATGCCTGTAAACCCTTATTTTTGTTGTTTACAAAAAAATTATTATATAATGGCGCAATTTGGAAAAGGATATGCCAAACGCTCGACTCCCTCCTATTTTATGGCCATCGTTGGGGTATCGGTAGTGTTATTTCTCCTGGGTCTGTTGGGCTGGATCGTAATCAATGCCAATAAACTGGGCCAGAGCTTTAAGGAGAATATCGAGGTTCAGGTCTATGTCCGGGAAAATGTTTCCGCCAAGGATAGCGCCCTGTTGGTAGAATATATTGCCGCGCAGCCCTATACCCGTTCCTATCGTTACCTGACCAAGGAACTGGCCAGACAGCGCTTTAATTCCGATGGGAATAAGGACTGGGGATCGGTCCTGGATAAGAATCCTCTGCCCGCGAGTGTTGATTTTAACATAAAAAGCGAATATGCCAATACGGACTCCCTTGCCAGGATAAAGGCAGACCTGGTTCAGAATATTGCCGTCAGCGAAGTGCAGTATAACCAGGCGCTGGTATCCAATCTGAGCAATATTATCCGGAAAATCAGCCTGATCCTGCTGGGAGTGGCCATTGTCATATCGATCCTGGTCATCATCCTGATCGATAATACCATAAGGCTGGCCATGTTCAGCAACCGTTTCCTGATCAAGACGATGCAAATGGTAGGCGCCACCCGTTGGTTTATTGCCAAACCCATGGATGTCCGGGCCCTGGTCAATGGCGCCGTTAGCGGCATAATAGCCGTTGGGGGCATTATTACCGTCATTTTCGTAAGCGAAAGATGGCTCCCTGAGATAAAGGCCCTGAGGGATTATACCCTCCTTTCCTCCATGTTTATCGTCATTGTGTTGCTTGGGATCGGGATCTCCTTTATCAGCACTCACCGGAGTGTGATCAAATACCTGAAAATGAAGCTGGATGACTTGTACTAATGCTTTCGCGCCTCTAATTTGTCTAATTCCCTGATTGGCGTATATTGCAGACCCAATAATTAATCTTTTCATGGCAACGACTAAAAAAGTTATCCCTGCTACGGCCCGGCAAAATGCACCTTTATTTGGCAAGGAGAACTACCGCTGGATGCTGATCGGCATAATCGTCATGGCATTAGGCCTGTTCTTAATGGCCGGTGGCAAAAGTAAGGATCCCAATGTTTTCGATCCCAAGGAGGTTTATAGCTTTACCCGGGTGACCATTGCCCCTATTTTGATCCTGGCGGGTTTGGCCCTGGAGATCTTTGCTATCTTCCGCAAGGATAAGAGTCTCGAGGCAGGTAAAAAAGTGGATTAGGGGAGGTTTAGTATTCCGGATCTCCTGAACTGGAGCGTGGTCTCCGTTGAGCATGTCATCATTCTTAACCCCATATTTTACATGACTACTATCCAGGCTATCATCCTCGCCATCGTGGAAGGATTAACCGAGTTCCTGCCTATTTCTTCCACCGCTCACATGAAATTCACGAACCCGATCATTGGAGTGGCATCCACCCCATTTTCAGATATGTTCGAGATCGTTATTCAACTGGCAGCCATTTTAGCCGTAGTAGTCGTTTACTACAAAAAATTCTTCGATTTTTCCCGGATCAATTTTTATATCAAGCTGGTGATTGCCGTTATCCCGGCCATTGTCTTCGGGTTCCTGTTGAAAAAACATATCGATAATGCCCTTAGCAATTTATATTTCATCGCCTTTGTGATGATCGGGGGCGGTATTCTCTTTCTGTTCGTGGACCGTTTCTTCAAATATCCGAATATCGACGATGAGCGGCTGGTAACCAACAAGATTGCCTTCCGCATCGGTTGTTTCCAGGTCTTATCCATCCTTTTACCCGGTCTGAGCCGCAGTGCCGCCACCATTATCGGGGGGATGTCCCAGTCCTTGAGCCGCAAGGCCGCAGCCGAATTTTCTTTTTTTCTGGCGGTCCCTACCATGTTCGCCGCTTCGGTAAAAAGTTTCTGGGATGTTCATAAGACTCACCCTGAAGCGCTTTCCGGGAGTAATTATTCCTTATTGGCCATCAGCAGTATTATCGCCTTTTTAGTGGCCATTCTCGCTATCCGCAGCTTTATCGGCTTCCTTAAAAAATACGGTTTCAAAGTCTGGGGTTATTACAGGATCGTAATAGGCGTGGTCATGCTCGTCTTATTATGGAGGGGTATCGTATAATGATGGCGGCCGCAAAAACGGTTACAGCCCCTAAAAGGGTGATCAACGGCTGGGCCATGTACGATTGGGCGAATTCCGTTTATAACCTCGTTATAACTACCACTTTTTTTCCCATTTATTTTACCGCCGTCACCAAACGGCATTTTGGAAGTGAGAACATCCCTTTCCTCGGTCGAACCTTTGTAAACTCTTCTTTATATAGTTATGCATTGGCCGCCGCCTTTTTGGTGATCGCCATATTATATCCCGTTCTCGCCTCTATTGCCGATACCAGGGGCAATAAGAAGAACTTCATGCGCTTCTTTTGTTATATGGGTGCGGGAGGATGCAGTCTGTTATTCTTTTTCGATGGATCCAATTTGTTGCTGGGCATTCTATGTTTTATGCTGGCCTCGATGGGTTATGTGGGAAGCCTTGTTTTCTATAATGCCTATCTGCCAGAGATAGCCGCACCGGAAGACCAGGACCGTGTCAGCGCCAAGGGTTTTGCTTATGGATATGTCGGCAGTGTTTTATTGCAGATCATCGGCTTTGTATTGGTGTTGACTATGACCAATGATCCTAACCTGCTTGCTCCGCGCCTCACTTTCTTACTGACAGGGCTCTGGTGGATCGGTTTTGCCCAGATCAGCTTTCATGTATTGCCGAAAGTGAACCGGAACAATCTGAAAAAAGTAAATGTATTCAAGGATGGATTTGCCGAAATAAAAAAAGTGTATGGCCAGGTCAAAAGGATGGCTGTCTTAAAACGTTTCCTACGGGGTTTCTTTTTTTACAGTATGGGTGTGCAGACCGTCATGATGGTCGCCACCTTATTCGGGAGTAAATTACTGGGCCTCGATGATACCAAACTGATCGTAACCGTAGTCATCATTCAACTGGTCGCTATTGCCGGAGCCATGATCATGAGTAAACTATCCGCCCGTTATGGCAACATCCGCGTACTGATGGGTGTCGTTGTTTTCTGGATCTTTATCTGTGTGGCTGCTTATATGACCGCCGGGTTGGCTGCGCCGCTGAAGTCCTTTCATGAAAAGATCGAGGCATTGAAACATGATAAGGCGGTATTGATGGAGAAGAAGACTAGAGTTCATGCGGAAACAAACTGGGAAGCGGAAGAAGGAAAGATCGATGCAGAACTTTCCCGCTGGACGATGGAGCTTGGCCCGCATCAACAACCTATCGAATATTCGTTTTATGGATTGGCCATAGCAGTAGGGCTAGTCATGGGCGGAATTCAGTCCCTGAGCCGTTCAACTTATTCCAAGTTAATGCCGGAAACAAAGGATACGACTTCTTTTTTCAGTTATTATGATCTGACCGAAAAGATCGCCATTGTGATCGGCATGTTTAGCTTTGGTTTTATCGAGGAACTTACAGGAAGTATGAAGAATTCCGTGCTCTTTCTGATCCTGTTCTTTGCGCTGGGGCTGGTCTGGCTTTATTCTGCATTGGCAAAACAAAAACAGTTGGGGACTGTTTAGGAATTAGGTCATTCCGATCTTTCGTTATCCTCAAACCAATACAACTAATAATCCATGCAGTTATATTCGATCAATACCGGAAATTTCAAGTTGGATGGAGGCGCCATGTTTGGAGTCGTGCCCAAATCGATCTGGAATAAGTTGCAGCCAGCTGATTCGAATAATTTATGTTCCTGGGCTATGCGATGTCTGTTGATCGAAGATGGCGGACGTCTGATACTGATAGACAATGGGATCGGAGACAAACAGGATGCGAAATTCTTCAGCCACTATTACCTTCATGGTGATGATTCCCTGGACAAGTCCCTTGCCTTGAATGGTTTTCACCGGGATGACATAACGGATGTATTCCTCACTCATCTGCATTTCGATCATTGTGGAGGCAGCATCCGTCGGGAAGGAGATAAGTTAGTTCCCGCTTTTAAGAATGCAATTTATTGGAGTAATGAACGGCATTGGAAATGGGCGACCGAACCTAATGAGCGGGAAAAGGCTTCATTTTTGAAGGATAACATTTTGCCGATACAAGCCAGCGGGCAATTGCGGTTTATCGATACAGGTGATGGGCAACCCGGTCTTCCAGATTCCTCTGCCTTAATCCCTTCGGGCATAATTCCCCAGTTTTCCATTCGTCTGGCTAATGGCCATACCGATGCCATGATGCTTCCCCAGATCGAATTTAAAGGCAAGACCATTGTTTTCATGGCTGATCTTTTGCCTTCCCTTGCGCATATTCCCTTGCCTTATGTGATGGCTTATGATATGTTTCCGCTAACGACTTTGCAGGAGAAGAAGGCTTTTCTGTCGGAGGCTGCTGTGCGTGATTATGTTCTGTTCTTTGAGCATGACCCCGTGAATGAATGTTGCATGGTGCAGATGACGGAGAAGGGGGTGAAGAGCGGGGAGGTATTTAGGCTGGAGGAGGTGTGATAACGTCCAACTCTACCAGGTTTTGGAGGTTAGACTATCTATTTCATCAAAATGTTTACCCCTTGTTATAAGGGTAAGATTATGTTGAATGGCAACTGCCGCTATCCATACGTCATTAGTTGGAATAGGCTTCCCCTTTTTGTACAATAGTGTTTATCGTTTCACAGGTTTCTTCAATTGCAGCTCTCATTTCCTTAGCTTCCTTTTTAGATAAGATTCCCACAAAATCGTAAATACTTGGCCGCTTTTCTTCAGCCACTCCTTTTTTCTTAGATTTTTTTAACACCGTTTCTAACTCAACTAGAGTGGCTTCATTTGTTACTTTCAGCATTTCTTCTATGAGATGTATTCTCCTCGATTCAGTATACATATTCCTCTTTTTTTATACTTGTCAAGTATACTTCTAAAAATATCCACATCCAAATGGATCGCATTTTTGCTACTAGGGGCCAAATTTTCAGTGCTTTAATTTTATTAAAATTTATTGCTTTTATTGGTGCGTGATATTTTCAATTAAGCAGCAGTCAACACTTTATGCCATTTACTGGTTTGCTGAATAAAGCTGTAACCATTCGAAAGTACGCTTTCATATTTCTATATAAACAGCAAGCTATAACTCTGCGGGAAGGTATCTCACAACTAGGCAAAAAGATCGGACCTATCGTAGAAACGCCGTTGACAAGAGTGCAATATTCTCATTTAGAGCAAATATCCTCAACACCTTTGCCAACAGGACGCCTCCAACAAGGCTATTTTTCATCACTATAATTCCTTAAGTTAGATTATTTAGCTCAAATAATGGATCTCATCCAAGATTTAGCGCACTAGAAGAATTATCATTAAGCACATTACTCTTTCTAATTATTAATACTTTTCAAGGAGCTGAATAAGAGGGAAATATTTCACCTGATTTGAAAAATCCAAAGGGCTCCTGCCAGCTAAGTTCTTATGATTTTTATCTGCACCATTTTCAAGAAACAGTTTAACCAATGGCAATCTTTTTTCCATTCCTTTTACATTAAAGACAGCTGTCCATAAAGGATGATTTCCATAATTATCAGAGATATCCAATCGTCCCCCGCCAGTTAAAATATAATTGCTTATTTCTAAACAATTATATACTCCGGAATAATGTAATGCAGTGGCACCCGAACCTTTATCTTGTAAATTTAAATTAATTCCCCGATTTATTAGGAGAGCCGCTGCTTCAATTGAATTTAATAAAGTAGTTGAATGAAGAGCCCCACGCCCATATTCAATTTGATTAATATCTTCTCCAATTTCCAAAAGTTTCAATATTCCTTCAACATTATTTTTCTCTGCATAATCAACTATCGTTTCATTTTTCATACCTAATTAGCCTAAGGCTGTTGTTGAGTTTGAGTTTGTGTGTTTGCTTGTACCTTCTCCTCATATTTATGTGACATATTAGAGGCGTTCTATTATGAGGCACAATACAGGAATGATTCCTAGCTGCCCTTGTGGCATAATAGTTCAAACCGGAAGATCTTCCATCCTGTCAGCTTAGTATCGATATCGGTTCCGAAAATGCCAGCCCGGCAAAAGATCTGATCGATTGTACTTCTTCTCTCCGGCATTTGATCGCCCAACGCGATTGTCGAATTTTCTACTTCCATGCTCGAGGCCGCCACTAAACAACTCAACTATCACCTCTCTTATCTAGTTCATTCCTGACCATGCGGCACTGACCGCTTACTTTTAGCAAGCCTTTCACGATTACAATAACAGACCCCATAACATTTTGAACAACCTCATGCCTGCTGAGGTTCTCCAGGGAATAGCTTTTAATCCCGATGGCGCTCTACAGCAAATTGCCAAGACCAAATCGGTCGGATTAGCTGAAAATAAGAAAACTAAATCCTCCTATGTTAGTTTTTGAGTAGAAAACCAATGCAAAAAAGATTTCGATCAAGCCTCAGTTATATAAAAAAAGTTCCTTCTTTTGCACTTACTACATTTCGCCATTGTTGCCTCTGCAATAAAAATAAATTTCTCAATAGGCATTTACGCCGTACTCCCGGCAAAATCACTAACATGAAGCTTCCGAATATCGGGACGCTTCATGGGAAGTAGGTCGCAGATATTGCACTGGATAACTTTTATTCAGATAAAGCTAACCACTTTGACAGGCACCGGTAAAAAATTTCGGGGCCGACTTTCATATGGCTCCGCAACAATTTAATTGATTGCCTTTATTTTACTAGTTATTCATATATACTTGCTGTAATCATAATTCTTGCAAACAAACTCCATGATGGCGTAAAATCAATTTTATTGATTGACTTATCAGTGGAACTATGTATAAACCGTTCCATAGCTTCTAGGCATCTTCCCAACTCAGGATTTTCCCAATCTGCGTCTACATATCAACGAGACTACTCAAAGGATAACGCAGATTTTTGTAATTGATCATATCGACTTTCACGCTTCCTACACTAATTGGGCTCTCCACACGCAGGGCGATATGATTGGGATCATCGCTTACCCAGACGGTCATTTTTTCGCCACCCTCGAATATGGTGCCTTTGACAAGAAGGGGCTTGAATTTGATACAACGGAACTTAGCGTATTTTGTACGTATTGTTTCTTTACCCAGGTATCGGATATATAAATGATAGACCTGTCTGTCCAGGAACATATCGAAGGGGATCTTATCGCCGGTCTTCAGATGGTTAAAGTCGATATTACGGGCATAAAAGACGGCGCTTACCACGTCCTGGATGCATGGGGGCACTTTATAGACGCCTTCGGTAGTTACAGCTGTTCCTGCATTCTTAATAAAAGAGACATTCTCATAGGTCGTATACCCGCCTTCGTACACATTACGGACGAATTTGTAGGGCTGTAAGGTGCCCGTATCTATATATGATTCATATTTATCCCTTACTTTATAGAACTTGTCATAAAAGCTATAGGTCTTTCCTTCCCCAATCACATGATATACATCTTTTCCATTCAGCCTTTCGAGCGTATTGGAAAATGTAGCCTCTCCGGCGCCGACAAATACATTGGCCAGCGTATAGAATACTTTATAAGTAAGTATCTCTCCGGCCTGGAAAGCAGTATTTCGGATTCCGCAAAATTCATCGCCCGCCTTTAAGGGGAAAGACAATGCTGTAAGCAGTAGGATACAAATTGCTATAAAGGCTTTCATCCGCAAATTTTTATTTTTTTACTGGTCTGTTGGTTATTTCCTCTTCTTTATTTCTGAATATTTTAATACTTAAAATTAACAAACTTCCTGCCAGGGCCGGTATGATTAAATTGATAAGCCATATGCCAAAAGAAGCAGCAAAAATACCCATTGTATTGGTACTGAATATTTCCAGCACCTGAATACTTGCCTCCCACCTCACGCCCAGCTCCGCCAGAAAAGTAAAGGTAGGGACTACGGCCATTATTAAGAACAACAGACTTACCCCTCCCCAAACCTGACCGGTGCTCAGGATCACTCCGAAAACCGGAAAAATCAGTCCATATTGCAGCATAAAAACCAGATACCTGCCAAAAGATAAGCACAAAATCTTCCCTAAAAGCCGCCTGTCAAAATTTTCCAATACCTTAATATAGGCCAGGTATTTCCCCAACACGGGGATTTTCCTCAATATCCCCAGCAACCACGAGAAGCGGAAATAAATAAATGTTAAACTTAATATTGCCAGGATATCTACTCCCAGCAGAACTTTCAACCAGAATTCAAAATGAGTGGCGAAAGAGGAAGGCTGTTGATGGAAAACGGATAAAAAATATAAAATGCCCGTCAATCCTGCTATCAGGGTGATCAGCAACTGGGACATACTACAAATGATCGTGAGGGAAATGGATGCAACCCGTTTGCCCTCTTCCACATAAAGAACACGGCCCAAATATTCTCCAACGCGGTTGGGGGTAAAAGAAGCCAGGGTAGTTCCGGTGAGGATGGCCTTGAATGCTTTTCCATAGGGAATCCCACCCACCGGCCGGAGCGCCAGTTGCCATTTCCGGGCTTCGATGCCCCAATTGAGCGGCATAAGCGCCAGTACCAGCCATAGTTTCCATTGGCGTTCTCCGGTTACCGCCCGGACAACCTTTGTCAATGATCCCCGCCAGTTGGGTTGATGGAGCAGTTGCCGGTAAATTAACCAGGAAAGAAGCAGGAATACCAGTGGCCCCAGGACGTAAGCCAGGAACCGGGGTTTGTAATTACCAATTATTTTGATGTTTTTATTCAATCGCAGATGCTGACAATCAGGTTCAAAAATAGTCGTCCGCCTGTCCTGGACCGATTACGGAGCGGACAAAAAGGAATACGCAATAAAACGATCATGGTGCGCCAGGGAGACAGGGATATTTTCTTCCTCTATTCCACCTTTTAATACAATGGGGTGACCCTGGGTGCTTTTCCCTATGGAAAAAAGGGCCGGTTCATCCGGGAAAATGGAATGTAACCTATGAAGGACAAAGTCCCTGGCAGCCTTTGATTGATGCTCATAACCAGAATCGTCAATCAATTGAATGCCCCATTCCATATTTTCAAAATTTTCATCATCACATACGACTGTAGCGATCACATCTGCATAAACTTTTGACCTGAAAAAAAACAGTCCGGATCCGGAGAGCACCCTACCAGTGTAAAACCAGTCTTCCGCGCCTTTATAGTGGCTCTCCCATCGGGTACCTGGGAACGCTGCCGCTGTAGACCCTCCTGTATCAATTTGCTGAATGACGATCTTTGTGGGAGAAAATACAGACGCGGGGTCCGTTCTTTTCAGGTATTTAAATACCGACTCCTTAACGGACCATAATAACCACACATAATTTATAAAGGACATTCCTGCCAGTTCCAGATGGGGATAAAGCGCCGATTCCGAACCGGCAAGGATTTTCGAATAGAACCTGGGTTGGAGGGTACGTTGACTATTGATTGTTTTTAGTGCTACGATGTCATTACCTGTGCTTTTGGGTCGATCGATATTAACTTCGTGCATCATATCCTTTAATTATGAAGAGTTCCCTTTATTTTGGGAGCGTCATCTTTTCCACGATTACATCAATGCAGTTCTTTACATTGAACATTTTTTCCGATGAATCCATATCAATTTCTATATTATATTTCGATTCTGCATCAATGATAATGTCTACCAGGTTTGCGGAATTGATCTTCAAATCTTTTATCAGGTCGGTTTGTTCATTGATTCCAGCCAATATTTCTTTATTTTCTGTATAGGGCGCCAACACCTTTTTCAGCTCATCTAAAATTTCTCGTCTATCCATTTTTAATTATATTTTGAAAATATTAAACAGGTATTAACGTCTCCAAACCCAAAATTAGCTTTAGCAACGGTATTTATTTCTTTTTCAACCAGGCTCACCGGAAGTTTTTCTGTGCCTATTATTTTTAGAATTTCGGGACTGGGGTCCTCCAAATTGATATTCGGATGTACAAACTGATGAACGATCTGCAATACGGCCGCAACGGACTCAATGGATCCTGCGGCGCTCAGGCAATGCCCGATCATCGATTTTAATGAATTGATCATGGGAAAATCATCCCCTTTTCTATCAAGGGCCACACACCAATTTTGGATTTCCAGCAGATCGGCGGCCGTAGCGGTCAGGTGCCCGCATATCAGATCTACGGATCGGGGATCAACCCCTGAATTGGCTAATGCCCCGGAGATGCATTTGATTATTCCGCCTGAACCGGGCGCCGTCATGGTACCCCCAAAACGTTGTCCTCCTGAATTGGTGGCTCCTCCTACTATTTCCGCATAGATAGTAGCATTGCGCTCCAGTGCAAAGTCCAGGTCCTCCAGAACGAGGGCTCCTGCGCCTGAACCAGGGACAAAACCACAGGCGGAAGCACTCATTGGCCGGGAAGCCTGCTCCGGTAGGTGGTTGAATTTCCTTGCTAAAATCCGCATGGAATCAAATGTACCAAAAATGTAGGAATCCACATGTTCCGTGCTGCCGACCAGCATACGCTTTGCCAGACCGTGTTTGATGTACTCATACCCCATTAAGATTGCCTGTGTTCCGGTAGCGCAGGCGGCGGAATTCGTAATAATGCGGCCGCCAAGCCCCAATCTCCCTGAAATATAAGCGGTTACACCGCTGTTCATAATCTGTTCCACAACCCTTGAACCCAGCTTTTTGGATTCTTTGGCATCTACCCGGTTAATGACCGTTTTGACCACTCCCGTATCCCCTACGCTGCTGCCGAAAACGCATCCGGTTTCCCAACGGGGCTGATCGCTGTCAGGACTGTTCCCTGCGTCGGTCCAGGCATCCAGCGCAGCTTTTACTCCATAGGCTATATTAATGGCCTTTAACCCATTATAGGTAACTTCGGAAACATAATTTCTAATTTGCTCCCATTCAAACTGGGGCAGACCTGCAACCTGGCAATTATAATTGAGTTCCTCGTATTCCGGCATAAACCGTACTCCTGAAATACCGTTCCGGATAGAATCCAAAAAATCCGGAACGCCCACGCCGTTGGGAGAAACAACACCTAAACCGGTAATGACGACACGATGATCCATGCGACTCTATTTATATAGCAATTAGTTCAGAATCGTTTAATAAAACCGGAAAACAGCCCTTTTGCGATCAATTCCTCCGCAGGATTCCGCATTTCCACCTGGCATTTCAGCTTGCCGAAACGAAAATATTGTTTCCTGGACATTACGGTGACTTTTTCGCCCGGTAATACCATTTTGAAAAAGGAAACATCCGTGGACGTAAGCAAAGGATACAAAATCCCTCCCGGGTTAACCTTAAATTCTCCCGGCTCCTCAGCAACAAGATAGATACCTAATACAACCAGGCCGATCTGCGCCATTATTTCGGTAATAATGACACCGGGCGTAACAGGATTTCCCACAAAATGATCTTCATAATAAAATGCATCCTTTTTCAACGTATAATCTCCTGTTACTCCATCCTTATCAAGAAAGGAAATGTTGTCCACAAAAAGAAAAGAGGATTTATACGGTAACTGTTTTATTAATTCGTTATACATGTACTATATGTTATAGACAATGTTCACCGCCGTCAACATGAATTACGGAGCCATTTATCCAGGATGCCTCATCCGTGCACAACAAATAAATGACATTGGCGACATCTTCCGGCCTGGTCATTCTGCCCAAAGGGCTTCTTGTCTTGGAAAGTTCTATGAGCTTTTGGCTGGCAGGTATCTTTCTTAAGGACGGCGTCTCGGTGATTCCAGCCTGTATCAGGTTTGTTTTTAATCCAAATTTGCCCAGTTCGACAGCCATATAGGTAGTCAGGCTTTCCAGGGAAGCCTTGGCAATGGCAACGGCAGCATAACCGTCCCAATATTTATGCGCTCCTTCGCTGGTGAGTCCTATTATTCTTCCATCCGGGTGGAAAAGCTCTTCTTTTAAAAGCGATCTTGCCCAATCCAGCAGACTGGTGGACATGGCATATGAAGTAAGCTGGATATCTTCAATCGAAAGGGTTTCATTCGTAAACGGGGCCGCGGTCTGCGGGAGACCGGCCAGGTCGGAAGAATCGTTATCCTTCGCCTTTAGCAGTGGTTTTACATTTCCCCTGGCTATCGAGTGTAACAATAACCGGACGCAATGCTTTTTACCTGAGGCAGCGGCAAATTGCTCAATAAACGAGTTCCTGGCTGTCTCGTCCAATGCATTTACATTAAACGGCAGGATCCTGATGGAGGAATCCCGGGCGATCTCTGAAAATTTTTCTTTAAGCAATCTTTCCGAAGCGGCTGTTTCACGATAAAGGACGGCTATGTTCATGCCATGAGTGGACAATTTTTTGATTGCCGCCAACCCAAAGCCGCTTGAGCCTCCTAAAATAATGGCCCACCTGTCAGAAAATTGGTTGTTTGTTTTATTCACCTAACCTTTTATTAATCAGCCTTTTATTAATCAACTTCTACATCCGGTTTTTCAGCCTTCCATTTTGAAGGAAACTTACAAAATTAGGTGAAAGTAAACTACGAACCACTTAATTTTGGGCCGCCGACAGGCCAATAAGGGAAAAGCAGGTAGGGACGGTCTTATTTTAGTACTTTTAGCAATGACCATATGACGTTAAGCATAATTTTTGCCCTTTTTTCCCTGTTTTCCGGAATAAAGGGAGAAGCTCGGGAAATACACCAGGATTTTGACAGAACAGCCTTTTATGCGGCCATGGCGTCCGGAGAGGTGGCTACTATTAATGGTGAGCTGGCTAAAGTTGCCAAGGCTACCGTTCCAGAAAAAGAGGCCTATGAAGGGGCTCTGCAGATGAAAAAGGCAGGTTTGGTGAGTAAACCGGCAGATAAATTAAAATTCTTTAGATCAGGTCGTATAAAACTGGAGTCTTCCCTTGTAAAAGACAGTACAAATGGGGAGTATCATTTTCTTCGCCTTACCATTCAGGAACATGCTCCTAAGATAGTCAAATATGCTTCCGATCTGGAAAAAGATTGTCAGTCCATTCAACATACCTTTAAAAATTTATCGCCAGTGGTTCAGCAAGCCATTATGGATTATAGTAAACATTCTAAACTATTGCGCCCGGAAGATTTCAAATTGTAAAGCGGTATGACCAAAAAAGTATTAGCTATCTATTATTCGCAGTCGGGTCAATTGGAAGAGATCATCGGTTCTTTTACCGCGCCACTTGCCGTACCGGGAGTTTCCGTGGAAAAAGTGAGGATCCGTCCAGTCCTGGATTATGCCTTTCCCTGGACCGGCGAACGTTTTTACAGCGTAATGCCCGACTGTGTATTGGGGGTATCAACGGCGCTGGCTCCTTTTACCCTCCGGGAAACTGCTTACGATCTGATCATTTTGGGCTACCAGGCCTGGTTTTTGCATCCCAGTATTCCCTGTAATTCTTTATTGGAGCATCCGGATTTCCAGAGTGTATTAAAAAACACGCCGGTGATAACGATTACGGGAGCCAGGAATATGTGGCTCAACGCGTTTGAACAGGTAAAAAGGTCGCTTATCGATAAAGGAGCGCACCTGGTGGGCAATATTGCCCTGGTAGACAAACATCCCAATATTGTTAGCTTTATTACGATTTTTCATTGGCTATTGAAGGGCAAAAAGGACCGGTATCTTACTATTTTCCCTACTCCCGGCGTAGCGGACCCGGACATTGTCCATGCGAAAGTATTCGGATCGGTCGTATTGTCCCATCTGAACAGAAATGATTGGGAAGGAATGCAGGAAGAATTGGTCCGGCAAAAAGCGGTAGAATTAAAATATCCATTATTATTGCTGGAAACCAAAGCGGTACCTACCTATACCGTATGGGCTAATTTTATCATGAAAAGAAAAAAGAGGACCGCCTGGCTGGCCGTATTCAAATATTATCTTTTAGTGGCTCTTTTTTTAGGGGCACCTGTACTGCTGATCGTCGATGCCCTCTTTATTAAACCTTTTTCCTCCGGTCGTATAAAAAAGATGAAACAATATTATTTAGCATTGAATTAATTACAACAGGTATGTCCCCTAGGCAAGTGTATATAACAAAAACATCGATTTTTCTTCCCAATGAACCGGTCTCTAATGACGATATGGAATCCTATCTGGGTCTTATCAACGATAAACCATCTAAATCCAGGAAAATAGTATTACGGAATAATGGAATAAAAACCCGGTATTATGCGCTGACCAAAGAGGGAAAAGCGACCCATACCAATGCGCAGATGACCGCGCTCGCAGTAAGGGCCTTATTCCCTGGCGATCCCGAGCAACTAAAAAGCATTGAACTGCTTTCCTGCGGGACCTCTTCACCCGATCAACTATTGCCCTCACACGGGTCAATGACGCATGGCTGGTTACCGGAAACAAATGCCATCGAAGTGGTGTCGCCTTCCGGCGTATGCTGTGCGGGCATGCATGCGTTGAAATACGCTTATATGGCCGTCAAATCGGAAGAGGTCAGTCTTGCTGTCGCCACGGGATCGGAACGGTTTTCCGGTCTGCTGGTTTCTAATGTTTTTGAAGAAGAGGCCCAAAAATTAATAGAACTGCAAAAAAATCCGTTTATAGGATTTGAAAAGGAATTCCTCCGATGGATGTTGTCCGACGGGGCTGCCGCTTTTTTGATGGCCGATAAGCCCAATGAGAACGGGATCAGTCTTCGTGTCGATTGGATCGAAGGAGTCTCCTATGCCAACGAAATGGAGACCTGCATGTATATGGGCGGTGAAAAATTGCCTGATGGCACCTTAAAAGGTTTTATGGATTTCACGCCGGAAGAAATTGTCAGCCAGTCCATATTCAGCATCAAACAGGATATAAAATTATTAAGTGATAATATAGTCCCGCTGGGTGGAAAAAGAATAAAAGAGATCTTCGAAAGAAGGGGATTGGAGGCCGAAGAAGTTGATTATTTTTTACCGCATATATCCAGCGATTATTTCAAAAGTAAAATTTTTGATATAATGGAGCAATACGGTAAGGGCATCCCCTATGAAAAATGGTTCCTGAACTTAAGCAGCATGGGAAATGTGGGAGCCTGTTCCGCTTACCTGATGATCCATGAATTGTTTCATAGCGGGAAACTAAAAAAAGGAGAGAAGATCCTGTTACTTATTCCGGAGAGCGGCCGGTTCTCCTATATGTACGCCATGCTGACGGTCTGTTGATCGGGCTGACGGCTTGTTGACAGGATCCTTAGCGGCATTTTAAACGTTCAGGCCATTTTAAAAGACAACCTATTTTCCAATGAAAAAGGAAGACGTTCCGCAGGATTTGAGTTCACTTGGCAAAATAACCAAAGAAGTTTGTTATGCCACAGACCCCTCGGGCAACTATGTGAAGGAACTCAGCCAGGGTTGGGATATCAAGATCAAGGCCCTCGATGTAGCCTGGGAAGATATTAAGGAGCGGGTTGCCCTGGCCAGGGAAAAAGTGCTCCATAACCAGGCGAGTCCCATCCTGTTCTTTATGGAACGGGGGCTTATGGATATTGGAATCGTATCGGCATATACCGGTTTTTGGAAATGGCAAATAAAAAGGCATCTGAAACCGGATGTCTTTAAAAAATTATCGGGAAAAAAATTGCAACGATACGCGGAACTTTTTAATGTGAATCTGGAAGACCTTACAAGCATGAATGTACATGAAGATTGATTTTAAACATATCCAGTCGGCGCATTGTGAAACGGGGGTCACCAGCAATCTGCTGCGGCATATTGGCATAGACAGGCTGACTGAACCTATGGCCTTCGGCATTGGGGCAGGTTTGTTCTTTGCCTATATTCCCCTTCTTAAAATAAATAACGGACCGGCCATTGCTTTCCGTACGCTTCCCGGGCACATATTTAAAAGAACCTGCCAATCTTTAGGCGTTCCGGTCGTCCAAAAGAAATTCAGCGGAAAGGAACAGGCCGAACTTTTTTTAAATGATTGCCTGGAAAAAGGTCAACCCGTCGGTTGCCAGGTGGGCGTTTATTATCTTTCCTATTTTCCAAAAGAATACCGTTTCCATTTTAATGCCCATAATTTAATTGTCTACGGTAAAGAACAGGATCATTATTTGATCAGCGACCCGATTATGGAAAACCCTACCACCCTGACCAGTTATGAACTGGCCCGTGTCCGTTTTGCCAAGGGGGCTTTGGCACCAAGGGGGCAGCTCTATTATCCCAAAGAAGGAACGCTTATATCGGATGACCGGATAAAAAAAGCGATAAAAAGCGGCATTAACAGAAACGTACGCAACATGCTTCATATCCCGGGAAATATCGCCGGGGTAAAAGGAATAAAATACACCGGGAAAAAAATAAAAAAATGGCGGGATAAGTTGGGTCTGCAGAAGGCCGGTCTATACCTGGCGCAATTGGTGCGTATGCAGGAGGAAATAGGAACGGGTGGTGGGGGTTTCCGTTATATTTATGGCGCCTTTTTACAAGAGGCCCATGCCTGGCACCCCAATGATCAGTTATTGGAGATTTCCGGTCTCTTTACCCGGTCGGGGGATGCCTGGCGGACTGCAGCCGTTCAGGCCGCGGGCATCTATAAAGGCAGGATTGGCAGCCAGGAAGACTTTAATCTGATGGGCGATTACCTGATAGAAATATCGGAATTGGAAAGGCAGGCCTTCGGGGCATTGGCCAAAATCAAATGGAATTCATGAGCCCCTTAGCTGTCGACATAGAAGACCTTGGGTTTGGTTACCCGGGGCAGACCCGTCTTTTACTCTCGCATCTCGATCTGAAAATAGCGGCCGGCGAAAGATTTGGCCTGTTCGGTCCGAATGGAGCTGGCAAAACCACCCTGATGAATCTAATGACCGGTTTGCTCCCCTATCGGGAAGGAAGTATACGGATCCTGGGCAAAGAAATAAACAAACAAAATAAGGCGGTAAATAAATCTTTCGGATTTATTCCCCAGGACTTTTCCTTTTATGAGGAACTCAGCCCCGTGGAAAATCTTGAATTCTTTGGCGCCTGGTCCGGGCTGGACCGGAAGACCGTACGAAAAAGGACCACGGAACTACTGGAAATCCTGGGTTTAACCGATGTCCGTGACAAGCCTGTGCAACAATTTTCCGGGGGTATGAAACGGAGACTAAATCTGGCGATAGGAGTCATACACGAGCCTCCGGTCTTATTCCTGGATGAGCCTACCGTAGGGGTGGACGTACAGACCGGTTATGCCATTATCAACTACCTTAAGGAGCTGAATAAAGGAGGCACTACCCTTATCTATACTTCCCATCAATTAAGCGAGGCGGAAGGCCTTTGTGAAAGGATTGCGTTGATTAACGAAGGAAAGATCATCGCGCATGACGAGCTCCGTAAACTATTGTCGGAACACCGGCAGGATGGACTGGAAGGCTTGTTCCTGGATCTGACGGGAAAAGATTACCGGAACTATGTGTAGCCAATAAATTGCAGCAATAAAGCAGCAATAAATATATAGTAGCAAAACGATCGATGTACAAACTTTGGGCCACCATAAAAAAAGATGTTCGTATCCTTACCCGCGATAAGGTCGGAATTGCGCTTATGTTTGGCATGCCGGTAGTTTTGGTGCTGGTTATTACCACTATCCAGAACGGTACCTTCGAATTAGTAAATAAAAACAAGACGCCCCTTTTGATAAGTAACCGGGATACCGGGCGGATTAGTGCGGAGTTTATTCAGTCCATAGAAAAAATAGGCATGTTCAGATTGTTGCCCGTTACCCATGATCAAAGCGCTCCCCATGATCAAAGCGAAAAAAACATCCTGGATCGCATGCATGCGAAGGACGCGCTGCTGGCCATTGTTATCCCGCCGGATTTTTCATCGAAAATTACGGCCAGGTCGAAAAGAGTGGCAGGCAAGGCCCTGAATACATTTGGCTTGCAGGGTGATACCCTTATCGGTCCCCCGGCAGGGGAGGATCCCGTCACCTTATATTATAATCCCATTTTCCAGGAATCGTTCCGGCGTTCCGTTCAAGGGGCTTTGCATAGTGCCTTACAATTGGTGGAAAGCAGGCAAACTTTAAAAACGCTTTATTTCGCCATCAATGAAAAACAACTGCCTGATTCCCTGGAAAATGAACTCCTGAACAACCAGCTGGCCATTACCGAGATCCCTGTTTCCATAGACGGCAGCAGGAGGGTTCCCAATGCGTCGCAGCATAATGTACCGGCCTGGACTATTTTCGCCATGTTCTTTATCGTATTATCTCTGAGCGGGAGTATTGTCCGGGAGAAATTGAATGGGAGTTTTATCCGGCTAAAAACCCTGCCTACCAATTATCTCCTGGTACTTTTGTCCAAACAAATCACTTACCTGGGTGTCACAATGATCCAGGCAGCCGTCATTTTTGCCATAGGCGTTTGGTTATTCCCCTATATGGGGTTACCGGCCCTGGACCTACCCTCGGATATTTCCGGGCTATTGGTGGTTTCCCTGCTTTGCGGATGGTGTGCGGTAAGCTACGCCATCTGCATCGGTGTTTTTGCACGAACACAGGAGCAGGCCAATGGCTTCGGGGCGATCTCCATTGTCATCCTGGCTGCGATCGGAGGCCTGATGGTGCCAAGTTTCGCCATGCCGGATTCATTCAGGACCATCCTGAAACTATCCCCCTTGCATTGGTGTCTGGAAGCGTATTATGGGCTGTTCCTGGAGGGAGGAAAACTAAAAGATATTTTACCGAATATTATACCTTTGTTTGTTATTGCTGTTTTGATACAGCTTATAACGATTTTGGGTCTCAAAAGAAAAAGACTGATCTGAATTATACTAATACAATGGAAACAGCACAATTAAAACAACAACTAAAGCGGCAAATTATAGAGTTCCTTAATTTGACTTCTATAACGCCGGAAGAAATAAGGGACGATCAACCTTTGTTTGGTGAAGGAGAAGGCCTGGGATTGGATTCTATTGATTCCCTTGAGCTCATTGTACTACTCAACAGGGAATTCGGGATCGTTATCCGGGATCCCAAAGAAGGCCGGAAAGTATTGGTCGATATCAATACTATGGTTGAGTATATTGAGAAACACAGAACAAAGTAATCTTTTTCATTGAGCAAGGTTTTCATAACAGGCATGGGAATGATCAGCGCTATAGGGAATTCCGTGGCTGAAAACCGTAATGCGCTTTTACAGGGTGAATGTGGTATTAAAAAAATATCGAATCTCCCATCCAGGTATGCCGGCCAATTACCCTTTGGAGAAATCCTCCTCAGCACGGACACACTACGGGAAATACTAAATGCAGATGACGCAGGACTCACACGGACCACTTTACTGGCCCTGTATGCGGTAAAAGAAGCCATCGCGGATTCCAGGCTGACCCCAACACAGATAAGCTCATTCGACACGGCCCTGGTAGGAGCAACCACCGTAGGAGGGATGTGTTTAATGGATGAATTTTACAAAGATGTCAACCGACGATCTGATGGTTCCGTATTTCTTTCCTCCTATGACGGGGCATCCATCAGCCAGTATTTGCAAACCTGTTATAACCTGAAAGGGATCGTGAATACTATCAATACCGCCTGTTCCTCTTCCGCTAATGCTATTATGTATGGGGCCAGACTCATTAAGAACGGGCTGGCCAGAAGGGCCATCGTCGGCGGTGTAGACAGTCTGTCGAAATATACCGTCAATGGATTTAATTCGCTGCGTATTCTCTCTCCTGAGATCTGCACTCCTTTTGACGAGAACCGGCAAGGCCTGAACCTGGGGGAAGGTGCAGCCTACCTGATCCTGGAAAAAGAAGAGGATATTGCCGGCAAAAAAGTTTATGCGACACTAACGGGTTATGGCAATTCAAATGATGCTTTTCATGCCTCTTCCCTCTCCGAAGAGGGGGATGGCCCTTACCTGGCGATGAAAGGCGCCCTGGTTTCGGCCGGACTAAACCCTGACGAAATTGATTTTATCAACGCCCATGGTACCGGTACGGAAAACAATGATGCCGTGGAAAGCAGGGCCATACTTCGTTTGTTTGGCACAGCTCCCGCTTTTGCCTCCACGAAATCCAATACCGGTCATACCTTAGGCGCTTCCGGGGCCATCGAAGCGACGTACAGCATATTAAACATTATCCACCAGGAAATATATGCCGGTCTTCATTTTTCAAGACCCATCTCCGGGACGGGTTTGCAGCCTGTTACCAACTATAAAAAATCAGACGTAGACCATGTCATGTCCAATTCCTTTGGATTTGGCGGCAATTGTACATCGCTGATCTTTTCCAAAGCCTGATCCTTATGTTTTATATCCACCATACCGCCTGCATCTCCCCGCAACAAAGTTTCCCCCCTGGGAAAACCGACCTGGGTCAGGTAGATGAATCCCTGGAAAATAAGCTGATTGCCCGGGAGCCTTCCTATGAGGGCCTGTCGAAAAATGCGGCGCGGAGAATGTCCAAATCTGTCAGAATGGGCGTGGGAACGGCCCTGGCCTTACTAAGCGACCCGCTGGATGATTTACGGAATAACTCGCTGAAGGACTTTCTGAACGGCATCATTATCGGAACCGCCCATACCGGAATGGAGGAGAGCATTCAATTCATGAAACAAATTATGGAACATGAGGAGGAGATGCTCACTCCAGGGGCATTTGTACAAAGCACCCCGAATACCCTTGGTTCCCAGATCAGCTTCCTCACCCGGAACAAGGGATACAATATTACGCATGTCCATAGCGGTCTTGCTTTTGAAAACGCCTTGATCGATGCAGCCATGTTGCTGAAAGAGAACCCATCAGACACCTATCTCCTGGGAGCAGCGGACGAGATAGGCGTTTACAACTATAATATTGATTATTTAGACGGCTGGTATAAAAAAGAACCCCTTTCCAATAAACGTTTGTATGAAGGGGATTCTCCCGGCAGCCTCGCGGGAGAAGGCGCTGCAATGTTTCTCATCAATAACAAAAAAGAAAATGCACTGGCGAAAGTTCAGGCGCTTTCCATCTTTCATGGTGAAGAACCGGCTAACGTTACCAGCCAGCTAAAGTCCTTTTTGGATCGTCAGCTGCAACAACTGCCTCCGGGGGAAAAGATTGACCTCTTGCTGACCGGGGAAAACGGAGATAACCGGCTATTGGACTTTTTTTCATCCTGCGAAGCTATCCTTGATAAAGACGTGACCATAGCCCGTTTTAAACATATGAGCGGAGAATATCCCACTGCGACGGCCTTCGCGCTCTGGCTTGCCTGCTCTCTGCCCGGGGGTCAGCCCCTTCCCCCGCACATGATAAAAAAGCCGGGCGCAAAAGCCTGCAATCCTTTTAAAAATGTGCTTATTTATAATAAGCACAGGGGCAACCAACATAGTTTTATGCTGGTGGAGAAGGTCGGGAAACTTGAAATCGCCCGCTGAATTTAAAGCATATCGAATCCCTGATCAGCAGGTTGGCAGATACCCCCAACAGGCCTTCCTCTTTCACAAGAAGGGTTAACCGCATCTCTCCTACCCGGTTTTCGTTAGGATCTATTGGTACCATAAATTTAAGCTGTTCGGCCAGGGTGAGGTTCCATTCTTTTCCTGTCAGGGTCTCTGTTATTTCTTTCACCATCTGCAACAGGCAGGCACCAGGTACGACTGGCCGGCCGGGAAAATGCCCATCAAATACCTTATGACGGGGGTTAAACTCCAGCTTTACGTTGAATGAATTATTCACCGTTCCGGGGGAACCCGGTTCCCCACGCACACTGATAATGGTAAAAAAATCATTCAGCAGCATTACTTTTCTATTATTATGGTAAAGGCCTTTTTGGAGGAGGTGGCGGTATGCCTTTGGGATGTGGAGGAGGTGGCGGGATATGAGGTTTGCGGACTTTTGGAAAATGGACCTTTTTGATCTTGATCTTTGGATGTCGGGGAGGAGGTCCGGGATGTCTCAAACCTCCCGGTGGCGGAGGTGGTGGCTTGGGTAATGACTGCCCGCTGACAAAAAACCCGGTAGCCAAAAGGCAAATAACCAGTAATAAAGTACGATGTTTCATGGCGTTTGTAATTTATGGTTTAACGGCCGACAGGTAAACCAGGGAGTGGTGGATACTAAGATAATGATTGTAAATGAGTATTCTTCTGATTGTTACAGGGTACCCGGCGGCCTGAGCCGGCCGGAGGTCCTTTATATTCTCCCTTCCGACCGTAGGGGGCACCATACCCGTTTTGATAATATTCGCCCCCAGCCATAGGGCAAAAGAGAGGGAGGTGGGATATTCCCCGCACAGGTGTTTATAAGGGACCAACCGGCAATGGTTAAAAACGGTTGACTCCAGTTCGTTATAAATAGCGTCGCCGGTAAGATCGCCATTTCTGCCAATTATTACCAGATCGATATCGGATAAAACGATCTGTTGCGCTTGCAGGAAAGAGGCAATACGATCCTCTATCGTCTTGGAATCTTTTGGCTTATAAAAAGTAGTGATGGCATCCAACTGCGCGTAATTATTTTTGGAAGCCCGGCTCGTCAATAAAAAAAAGGCCGCCCCTTCCCCCGCGATCGTTCCTTTTGAAAGAGAGGCAAACAGATCGAGATTGGAAACGGGTAAGCGTTTATACTGCCCCAAACGTGTTAGAAGAGTATGACTGATATCCGTGATCTCATCCACGCTGCCTGCCAATACATGGGAGGCTTCCTCCTCCTGTAATAACATCCGGGCATCCAGCAAGGCGCTTTCAAAGGAGAAACCCCGGTGAACAAAAGTATTGTTGTAGCAATGGCATTGTAGCAGCAGGGCGATCTGGCCCCCTACCGTATTATGGGTCGATTGGATAAAGGCGGTTGGTGGAAGCATTTCCTCTTCCTGCTCAATCAGCTTCGTTAAAAACAAGCCTGTATCCATCAGGCAGCCATAAGCGGTTCCGGTGACGATGGCATCAGGGCTTTTTATACCTGCATCCTGCAAACAAGCCGAAGCGGCAGCCACGCCCATCCGGATAATGCGGCTCATCCTTCGTATCGATTTTGTATCGATGAGGGTGGAATAATCAGGTTCGATACAGGACAAACGATTGCCGGTATACTCCACCGGTTCGGTCAGAAAAGGGGGTGGACCGAATGTTTGTTGTGGTGATATCGCTGCTATTGCCTGAATATAAATAGTCATCTTAACATGTTGAAAAGATCAGGGAAGAACAATTTCCACCGAACCCAAACGAATTGGACAGCACATGACCGATCCGTTCATTTTTAAAAAAGTTTGTTTCCGGGGCGAAGGGCAAGCCGGTCATCTGCGTTTGGAACCGGAGGTTGGGATAAATAAGGCCTTGTCTGACGGACAAGGCGGACAATACCGCTTCAATTCCTCCGCTTGCCCCCAACGTGTGACCAGTAAAGGATTTGGTGGAACTCATCCGGGGGTAGGTCGGCTCAAATAATCTTTTAATTGCGGTCCCTTCGGCCAAATCATTATTCTGCGTGCCTGTGCCATGCAGGTTGATATAATTAATATCGGATGGCTGCAGTCCGCTGCGTTCCAATGCGCCTATCATGGCGAGATAAGATCCTGTGCCATCCGGAGAAGAGGCGGTCTGATGATAGGCATCGTTGGCATTGCAATAACCACTGAGCCGGCAATATAATTCCGTTGCCATAGAGGCCGCTACTCTTTCGGAAACAAGAACGATATATCCCGCGCCTTCGCCCAGGTTCAACCCATTTCTATTTTCATCGAAGGGTTTGCAAGGTTCCTGATCCAGGATCATCAGCGTATTAAAACCATTCAGCGTAAATTTTGTCAACGCGTCGGCTCCACCTGTCACGGCCACATCAAGCAATCCTTGCCTGATCATCCGCGCTCCAAAAAAGATGGCATTCGCCGAAGAAGAACAGGCCGTACTGATGGTAGTGATATAATCGGTTATGTCCAGTTGATCGGCCACCCATTCGGTAACACTGCCGCATTCATGAAGAAGGACATCCCTCAATTTTCCTTTGCGGGGGTAGGTAAGAAAGGAGGCAAAGAATTTTTCTGTTTTATCCATTCCGCCCACGGTATTCGCAGAAATGAAGCCCGTGCGTAAAGAAGACCTGTTTTTAAGGCCCGCATCATCCAGGGCAGCTTTGGCAGCTACTTTACTTAACAAAGCAGTACGGCTTACCGGGGAGGCAGTTCCCGCCGGGCCGTAAGAAACTCCCGCTAACAAAGCCAGTTCCTCATTACTTAACTTTACTTCGGCTACAGGGATCTTTTGGCGGTGCGCGGTTTCCAGGTAAGTAATATCGCCCATCCCGGCTTGTTTGTGCTCCAAGGCGGAAAGACATTCGGCAACATCGTTACCGATCGCAGAAATGATTCCCACGCCAGCTACAAAAACACCCGGGTTGTTTTTTTTATCCATTTTTCACCTTGTTTTCTCCGTGTTTATCCTTGTCATCTACCTTGTTTCTTATCTTGTTTTCTTCGTGTTTTCTCCGTGTTTTCTCCGTGAAATAAACGGCGTATTTGTTCTTCCGTAAAATCGAGTTGTCCGGCAGTCAAAAGATCGTCTTCCCCTTCCTTTTTCTTTTCCACGAGGAACAAAGCGGCTTTGTATTCCTCCCCCAGCAGATCGACCCATCCGAAAATACAGGCTTGCAAAAGTTCATCGTCCATCAGGTTATTTACATACTCCTGCATAAAACCGGCGTCAAAATGGTCCGATATAAAAAAAGCATGTTCTCCTTTAAACTTATTCCGGATACAGATCTCGCCGATCATGATATTGGGCAGGGTATACACGAATAGGGAAGGGCTGGAAATATCCTTTACGGTGTCAAAATATTTAATATCCGTATCCAGGCTTGCATGGGCATTGGATAAAACCAGGCCGATTCCTTCCGCCCGGTAATTCCCGGGGTTAAACCCCTCTTTCAATAATATTTCTGTCGTGAGCCATCCCAGTTTACTCAAATTATCCATTTTATAGAATCGGGGATAATTCAGATCGAAAAACAGATATAAGGAAAGCAGGAAGCCGTTCAGACCCGGTTGAACCGGTTGACCTGATTGACTTGGCTGACCTGACTCATGCAGGTCCTTGCGGGTAAATACGGTCTCCCCGTTTTTGATAACCATGGCGTCTCCGATTATGCAACTGGCGGTGATACAATTCATAATTTACGCTTTACTCAGCACTAAGGCTGCATTACATCCGCCAAAACCGGAAGCTGTCTTCAAACAATTATTAAAAGCACCGGACAACAGCCCGGTACAAATATTCAACGGTTCTGTCAGACCGGGATATTCAAACCCCAGGGTAGGCAATACCAGTCCTTCTTTTAAGGATTGCAGGGAAACAATGGTCTCGATCAGACCGGCTGCACCCAATGTATGACCGTAATAACCTTTCAAACTATTAACGGGCACAGATTGCAGGTTAGCCAGGGTAATGGCCTTCGCTTCCATTTCGTCGTTATAGACCGTAGCTGTGCCATGCGCCGAAATAAAATCAATATCGGCCGCTGAAAGGCCCGAGTCCTTTATCGTTTTTGTTATGGCGTAGCCAAGTTCCTCTCCCGTGCGGGAGGGCGCCGAAAGATGATTGGCATCATTGCTGATCGCCCCTCCTGAAATCTTTATTCCTCCTGTACCTCCTGCATATTGCTTTTGAGAAGAAAGAATGACCGTGGCAGCCCCTTCCCCCAAATTTATCCCATCCCGGTCCTTGTCAAAAGGTTTACAATGTCCCGGGCTGATGGCCTGAAAGGATTGAAAACCGGACAAAACGAATTTTGAGATGACATCGGCCCCGGCGACCACCGCTTGACCATACCGGCCGGATCGTATCAATCGCATGCCCGTTAAAATGGCCATTATTCCCGATATACAGGCATTGGAAATAACGACCGGAGGGTTGACGAACCCAAAATAAGCAGCCACTAACCTGGCGGAAGTTGTCATGGAAATCCGATCCGATAATTCGTGTGTATTCGTCCGGGCCTCTCCCGTTGGAGTTTCCAGCAGGCTTATGTTTCCTTTGGTGGAAGAAAGGATAAGAATTGTTTTTTCGCTCCGGGTATCGATCCCGCCATCTTGTAAAGCATCGCTGATGGAAGCAATTAGCAGTTGCTCGAACCTGGTATAGGAGCCCGGAGCGCCAAAGTTATTTCCAGGCAGATTTTTTCCAGACAGATTTTTTCCAGACAGGATCATTCCAGATCTATTCTTTTCGAAAAGGTTTCTCTCAAACAGGCTTTTCTCAAACAAGGAAGCATAAAATGGCTCTGCAGACATCGTTGGTTCCTCCTGTCTTTTAACACCGGAAATGCCTTTTTTAAGCTGCAGAAAATTATCGGCAGTAGTGACTCCCAACGGAGAAACAATATTATCGGAAACAATAAAAATGGCTGACATAAATTTTCAAATAAAAATCTTCATTTCACATTGGGCCAATATTACTCCATTGCACCATACTTTGCCCGAAATGACCGTAGCGTTAAATATTTGCTCTTCTATCCGGATCTCCGTGATCAACTCATCGTTAATTTTTGGCAATCCGGAAATCTGCAGGTTCTTAACGGCGCCAATATATCCCACCTGAACCGGTTTGTTTTCTATTCTGGAAATGGAGCCTGCCCCGGCGGCGGCAGTCTGGGCCATATTTTCCATTAAACCCGGCTCACGAAACAAACCATCTTCCACAAAAATATTCTCCTCCGGTACCCGAAAAGCGGTCCTGGCCATTTTCCCGTCGGAGTAAAGCAATTGATCGATCATGACAAAGGGCGGTCTTTGCGGAATAAGGGACAACATAGTTTCTTCAGGATGCATAACCGGGCAATTTTGGTAATACAATCAGGAATACCGTCAAAAATACCATCAGGAATATAATCCACCGTTAATGGATAGGACCTCCGCCGTTATATAAGCCGCTTCCCCGGAGGCCAGGAAGCCCACTGCGTACGCCACTTCCTCAGGTGATCCGAATCGCCTGACCGGGATCGCCCTTACCATTTCCTTTTCATCCAATCCTTCCGTCATATCCGTTTTAATTAAACCCGGAGCCACGGCGTTTACCGTGATTCCCTGCCTGCCTACTTCCTGAGCAAGCGCTTTGGTGGCGCCGATCACGCCCGCTTTGGCTGCCGAATAATTGGTTTGACCAGGAAGACCTTTCTGTCCTGATAAGGAAACAATATTGATTATTCTTCCATATCTTTTTAACAACATTCCATTTAAGACCAGCCGGGTGACAAAGAAAAAACTATCCAAATTATTTTTTATAACCCTCTCCCATTGTTCATCCTTCATAAAGAACATCAGGGAGTCGTCCTTTATGCCGGCGTTGTTTACCAGTACTTCAATATATTTTTCTCTTTGGGTCTCTATCCAGTTTCCAAGGACCTTCTGCACTTCTTCCTTATTTGATACATCGAACGGTATTAATTCGCCATCTCCTCCGTTATCCTTTATTTGTGAAAGCGTTATTCCGGCTTCTTCGGTATTGGTTTTATAATTGACCAGGACATAATAACCCATCCGGGCCATTTTAATACAGATGGCCCTGCCTATTCCTCTTGATCCACCAGTAACTAATGCACATTTCATGAAAAGTGGCTTAAGATATTCTATTGTTGTTTTTCCCCTGTCTTTACTAATTAAGAAAACACGAGTTCCTTGCACAAAATAGCCGGATCTGTTCCTTCCAAAAAGTTTTTGATTCTTTCCAGGTCCTTATATTTAGGCGAATCCTCAATAAATTTTGGAAATAGTTTTCTTGCACTCTTATATAGAGAACGGGTATGGGGCGCCAGCCTCACCACACAATCCAAATAATCGATCGCCTGCAAAAGGGTCATCAACTGAATGCCCAGTACCTCAAAAGAGCTGTCAATTACTCTTTTCGCCATCAATGCCGCATTACAACCCATACTTACAATGTCCTGGTTATCGTTGTTATTGGGAATGCTGTGGACATACATGGGAAAGGACAGGGTCTGGTTCTCCGCAACAGTAGAAGTAGCGGTGAATTGCATACCCTGCATGCCGAAATTCAATCCCAATACGCCGAGATTGACGAAAGGCGGAAATTTCTGGTTCAGCTTATCATTTAAAAGATAATTCAACTGTCTTTCCGAAAGCATGGACAATTTGGTGATGGCGATCTTCAGTTTATCCATTTCCAGGGAAATATAATCTCCATGAAAATTCCCGCCATGAAAGATATTCTGATTGACGTGGTCAATCACGGGGTTATCGTTCACTGAATTCAATTCATCCACCACTATTTTTTCCGTCTGGCAAAGGGTATCATAGATGGGGCCCAGGACCTGCGTAATACATCGCAACGAATAATATTCCTGCACTTTATCTTCATAGACCTCCTGTTCAAGACTTCCCGGATGATATAAATGTTCGGTCCTTTTGCGGATCATTTTGCTATCCTGCAGGACCGCACGCAGCATGGCGGCAATTCTGTTCTGTCCTTTATGGTGTTTTACAATATTTAATTCGAAGGAATAATGGTCATCGAATGCCTCGACCACTTCATTGGTCAATGCGGACAGGAAAACGGACCATCCCAATATTTTTTTAGCCTGTAAAATATTCACCAGACCGATACCCGTCATCGCCGAAGTGCCATTCAAAATAGCCAGACCCTCCCGGATATGAATAGAAAGAGGCTTTATACTGAACCGGTCGAATATGGATTTGGTGGCATGTACCTCACCTTCAAAGAGCACTTCCCCTTCACCGATCAATGTCAGCCCGAGATGGGCCAATTGTATCAGGTCTCCGCTGGCGCCCACCCCTCCATGTTCGTAAATACAGGGATTGATATTTTTATTGATCAGTTCCCGGAGTAATTCGACCACTTCGGTATGCACTCCGGAATATCCCAGCATCAAACTGTTCAGACGGGCGATCATGACCGCTTTCACTAAATGAGCAGGTAAAAGTTGCCCGCTTCCGGAACTATGACTCCGGATAAGATTATACTGAAGCTGTAAAAGATCTTCCTCCTTTACCCTGTACTGGGCCATAGGTCCGAATCCGGTGTTTATTCCGTAAATCAATTTGTCAGCCGAAAAATGTTGCAGAAAACGAAAATTAACGGCAATATTCTCTAAAGCAGACTCCTCTAAAACAACTGCCTTTTTCTTATAAAGAATGTCCGAAAACTCTTCCAAAGAAAGAATATTTTGTCCAACAGTCACCATGTTCCCGTTTGTTTTAAACTTATAAAATATTAATAATCAATTGAATAAACGATTTTAAGCCAGGGAGGTCGGGACAGAGCCCTAAAACCAGTCCTTTGGACGCCAATTTTCAAAGTTATGCCATTTATGAGTTGCCGGATTTTAGTTTTTTCACCTTCGCCTGTCAATAAATCTGACGGGCTTCCTGCTTGATTCAGGAAAATGCATTTTTTGTATTTCTTCAGCGGAAACGTAGGTAATATGGGGACTTACCCGCAACCGGGCCTGCAAATAAGCTCTGATCCGGTGATCGCTGGCCTCGTTACGCGTGGCCGGAAGCAGGTAGAGCCGCACTTCATCCAAGCCGATTTCATTGGAATAAACCTCCACCACGCTATCCGTGATCTCCTCCATTTCATTCAACAGATCGAAGAGGGCGGGAGGATAAAGGGTAGTCCCTTTAAATTTGATCATTTGTTTTTTTCGGCCTATTACGGGAGACAGGCGTAAACTCGTCCGGCCGCAAACACAGGGTTCATCAAAATACTGGCAGATATCCCCGGTCTTATAGCGGAGAAGCGGCATGCCTTCCACTCCTAATGTGGTAATCGTAACTTCACCGGATGTATGGGGCCCTACGGGGCGATTGTTCTCATCCAGCAATTCCACGATGAGTAATTCGGGCTGAAGGTGCCCTCCGCAACCCGTACTGCATTCTGTAAATGCCGTTTGCATTTCAGTGGAAGCGTAGGTGGAAAAGAGCTGGATATCCCAGCTTTCTTTAATTTTTTTACCCAGTATATTTAACGAAAAATCGGTGTTGCGTATATTCTCCCCGATGCAAATGGCTTTCTTAACAGAAGAATGATTAAGATCGATCCCGGCCTCTTTGGCAAATTGAATTAACTTAAGGATAAAAGAAGGAACGGCTACGATAGCCGTTGGCTTAAGCCTCCGGATCGTTTCCCATTGAAGCGAAGGGACGCCTGGCCCCAGCCGGATGATACCTGCTCCCAGTTTACGGAGGCCCGAATAGTAGGCTATACCGGCCATAAATTGCCTGTCAAGCGTTAGCATCAACTGGTAAACATCCTCTGCGGATCCATCAGCGCATACAAAAGAAGAATATTCATTATAGGCTAAACGATTCAGATCATTTTCGGTTAGCGCGATGGTGACCGGGCTGCCTAATGTTCCGGAAGTGGAAGCATATTCAATGATCTTATCGCGGGGCACACATAAAAAATCCTCATTGCGCCGCTGCAGGTCTTCCTTGTCGGTGACAGGAAGCAAGGAAAGATCCCTGATGGTTTTGATGGTCGTTATATCTATCCTGTTTTTTGAAAATAGTTCCCGGTAAAAAGGAGAATTTCCATCAAGGTAGGCGCACAATTCCTGCAGTTTTTGTTCCTGCATGCTCTTTAATCTATCGGCCGGTTGAAAGGCAGCTTCTGAAAAACTCATGATACTTTTTCTATAATTACTACTGCGGATGCTATTGTCTTAATGTGCGACAAAGAAACGGATATTTTGATGACTCCCCAGGAAACCATGGTGTTTTTTGTGGCACCCAGCAAAGCCAGTTCCGGTTTCCCGGCAGTATCATTTATTATTTCCACTTCATTAAAGGCGGTCCCTTCTGACCATCCCTTTCCAATGGCTTTAAAAAAAGCTTCTTTGGCGGCAAAACGGGCGGCATAATGTTCAAACTTATTCGTTTTTGCTTCGCAATACGCAATTTCATTTTTTGAGAAAACAAGTTCCCGGAAGCCGGCCTCCTTGGCGAGTCCGGCAGCTACCCGTTCGACTTCTATTACATCAATTCCCAGTCCTGCAATCATAGAGCATACTTAATAAATTACCGGGATAAACCCCTGCTAAACCTCGAATACCAGATATCGCCCAAAAGATAAGAACAAAATCTTCGGCAGAAGCCCTCCGGTCGAAATTTTCTACAACATTTATTAAGGTGGGAATTGCCTATTATTTTGATATTTTTGTCCAATCGCAGATTCTGACAATCTGATTCAAAAACAGATTCTGACAACCCGATTCAAAAAAAGTCTTCCTCTTGCAAAAACAATCTAAAATTATTCTAGGCATCGATCCGGGTACGGTGATAATGGGATATGGTCTGGTATTATGCTCCGGAAGTCAGATCACCCTGATCGCGATGGGTGTATTAAAACTTTCGGCAAAAAAAGACGCCTATGAACGATTGAGGCTGATCCATAAAAAAGTGAAGGAGCTCATCACAGAATACCAACCCCATGAATTCGCCGTTGAAGCCCCCTTCTTCGGAAAGAACGTTCAGAGTATGCTCAAACTGGGACGGGCACAAGGGGTCGCTATCGCCACTGCTATGAATGCCGGGCTTCCCGTCACCGAGTATTCCCCGAAAAAAGTCAAACAATCCGTCACCGGAAACGGAAATTCCGGGAAAGAACAGGTCTGGAAAATGCTGCAGCATATCCTGAAACTGGAGGAACATATCAAAGAATATGATGCTTCCGATGCGTTGGCGGTTGCGGTTTGTCACCATTTTCAGCAGCCCTCACCTGAAAGGTCAATCCCTTCGGGCAAAACGCAGCTGAAGGGAGGTCCCGGAAAAAAACTGGGCGGCTGGGGTGATTTTATCAAACAAAATCCCGGAAAGATCCGTACACGATAGGAGCAATCAGTTATGATCAAGTTCGCGGAGGATCTTTTCCTGAGCGGACTTTAATTGTTCCGGGCTTAATTTAAGCTTACCCCGGGTAAAGTTCAGGTCATCGGCATCATCCAAAGGGACCAGGTGCAGATGGGCATGCGGTACTTCCAATCCCACTACCGCCAGGCCGCAACGATTGCAGGCAAAAGCTTTTTCGATGGCCCGGGCGATAGGTTTGGCAAACAGAAGCAGGTTACCCAGATAATCATCGGGCACATCAAAAAATTTGTCGATTTCTATTTTCGGCACGATCAGCGTATGCCCTTCGCGCAGCGGAAATATATCGAGAAAAGCAAAGAACTGATCGTTCTCCGCGATCTTATACGCCGGAATTTGTCCGGCTATGATCTTTGAGAAAATCGTCATAAAAAAATTTGCCGGAAGATACGACAACAGACTTTACACGGTTATATTTTCTACTTTGAATTGCAGGGTGCCGGCCGGCACCTTTACTTCGGCCACGTCACCTACCAGTTTGCCCAGTAGCCCCTTTCCGATAGGGGATGTAACGGATATTTTTCCCAGCTTCAGATCCGCTTCTTTTTCGGATACTAATTGATAGGTAAGCAGTTTTTTATTGGTCAGATTGGTAACCGTAACTTTTGTAAGGATAGATACCTTACTGGTATCGATGGTTCCTTCGTCCAGGACACGGGCATTCGAAAGGTCACTGTCCAGTTTCTGGATTTTGGCTTCCAGGAGGCCCTGGGCATCTTTGGCAGCATCGTATTCGGCATTCTCCCGGAGATCTCCCTTTTCCCGGGCTTCTGCAATGGCCCTGGAGGCTGCGGGTCTTTCAATTGCCTTCAATCTCTGCAGTTCTTCTTTCAACTGGTCAAGCGCATCTTTGGTGAAATAGGTAAAACTCATATTTCCCTCCTTTCGGTTTATAGTAAAGAAAAAAATACAACGCCTCAGAAGATTTCCAAAGCGTTGCACTATTTAAGTAAAGATAAATGAAATTACACAATCCAAAAAATTACAGAATCTGCCCGGAATACTTCGGCATTACCACCGGCCATAAGCAGGGAATGGGTCCGCCCCCCCTACAATCCCAATTTTTTTAACACTACCTCAGACATTTTCAGGAAGGCCTCATGGCTGTAGCCGGCAATATGCGGGGTAATCAGCACGTCCGGTCTGTCCAGAAGCTGTTCCAACTGCTGTTTTTGAGCTGCGGTATAGGTATCCAGCTTTTCGTTCTCCAGTACATCCAGGGCGGCCCCGGCGATCTTTCCCTTTTCCAGGGCCCGGATCAGGGCGGCCGTATCGTGGACTTTCCCCCTGGAAGCATTGATAAACCAGGGTTTTTGTTCCAAAGAATCAAAAAAGGCATCTCCGGCCATATGCAAGGTCTCTTCTGTGAGCGGCACATGAAAACTGACCACATCGGCATACCGGGCGACCTGCTCCAGGGAGGCTTCCCGCACATTCCCTTTGGCAAAACCGTACTGGTATTTATCATATGCCAGGATGGTCACATCAAAAGAAGACAAAAGTTTGGCGAAAGCTCCACCGGCATTACCAAAACCTATGATTCCCACCGTTTTGCCGGTAAGCTCCGTTCCCCGGTTGGCATCCCGGATCCATTTACCTTCTTTTACCTCCCGGGTGCTGACGCTGATCTTATTCATCAGATTCAACAACATACCCAGAACATGCTCTCCCACAGCATTACGATTGCCCTCCGGGCTGCTCACACAAAGGATCCCCTTCGATTCTGCGTATTCTGTATCGATCAGCTCCATTCCACTGCCAAGCCGACCTATCCATTTGAGACCCGGCGCCCGGTCCAGGATATTCCTGTCGATCTTCAGCCTCGTCGTTACGATAAGGCCCTCCATATCTGTAATGGCCGTTTGCAGTTCCTCATAACTGATCTGAGGGGAATAGACCACCGAATATCCTTTTTGGGTCAATCTTTCTGCCATGAATTCATGGACTTTGGCCGTAATAATGACTTTTCTCATCGGGGTTGTTTATCGGTTTGCGGCCTTATTCAGGCACTAATTCCGCGCGCAAATCTAAGGCTGTTCAACGCATCTTCCAGGTCAAAGCTGCAAAATCATCCACAGATAATTGTTCTGCCCTTAATTGGAAAAGGGGATCCTGGAGAACCGTGTCCTCAAAAAGAGGTTTAACGGCATTGCGAAGAGTCTTTCTACGTTGATTAAAGGCCGTCTTTACCAGCAGAAAAAACTTTTTTTCATCGCGCATCTTGGGGATATCCGTTCGGGGAACCAATTGAATCACCGCGCTTTTCACTTTTGGAGGAGGGTTAAAACACTGCTCGCTTACCTCGAACAGGTATTCCACTTTGAAAAAGGCCTGAATCAGGACGCTGATCACGCCATAAACTTTGTTGCCTTTTGGCGCGGCCACCCTTTGAGCCACCTCTTTCTGGAACATGCCGGTGACCGTTTCCAGCAAATCTTTCCATTCCAGCATTTTGAAAAGGATCTGGGAGGAGATATTATAGGGGAAGTTTCCGACCACCGTAAATTTATCATCGAACGGCCTTGCCATATCCAGGATACTTTCGTGGAGAATCCTCCCCTGGAGCGAAGGCCAGGTCTTTTCTAAATACCGTATTTTTTCTTCGTCCAGTTCCACCGCCTTGAAATCGATTCCTTCGGACTCCAGAAAATACTTGGTAAGTGCGCCTGCACCAGGACCTACTTCCAGCAAACGCCCTTTTATGAAATCTGCTTTTACAGTATCCGGAAAGGAAACGGATATATCGTCTGTTTTCAGACCAGGCCCAGGCTCCATTGCCTTAAAGGAGGGGGTATCCAGTACAGTTGCCACGATTTTGCGGGAAATATTCTCATCCCGTAAAAAATGCTGACCAAGGGATTTTTTGAGGGTATACATCGGTGGAGCAAATGTACCCATAAAAACACTACCTTCATACCCGAAAAATAAGCGCATGAGCCTACCACAACAAAGACCTGTTATAGGAATTTCCGTCGGTGACCTGAATGGGATCGGAGCTGAATTGATCATCAAAACCTTTTCGGACCAACGGATACTGGAATTATGTACGCCGGTGATCTTTGCGTCTAACAAAGTGATCAATTTTTACCGCAAATCCGTTCCTGAGATCAATTTCGTCTATCAGACCACCAAGGAAATTTCCCGGATCGCCCATAAACAGGTCAATGTTTTTAACTGCTGGGAGGAAGAAATCGCCATCGTTCCCGGTCAATTGACCGATATCGGAGGTAATTATGCCGTTAAATCCCTGGTAATGGCCGTTGAGGCCTTAAGAGATAAAAAGATCCAGGGGCTCGTAACTGCCCCCATCCATAAAAAAAATACACAATCTCCTTCTTTTAATTTCACGGGACATACCCCTTACCTGAAACATGCCTTCAATGCCAATGATGTGCTGATGCTGATGGTATCGGAAAATTTCAGGGTGGGTCTGGTAACCGAACATGTCCCGGTACGTGAAATCGCTCAGCATATTACCCGGGAAGCCATACTTTCCAAACTCAATATCCTGAAGGATAGCCTGATCAGGGATTTTGGTATCGACAAACCCAAAATTGCCGTCCTGGGTCTGAACCCGCATGCCGGCGACGAAGGCTTGATCGGAAAAGAAGACGAGGAGATCATCAAACCTGCGATTAAGGATGCCAAACACAACATGCTTGTTTATGGCCCTTTTAGCGCAGATGCCTTTTTTGCCCGTAACCAGCAATCGAAATTCGATGCAGTCCTGGCCATGTATCATGACCAGGGGCTGATACCCTTCAAATCCCTCGCTATTGGGGAAGGCGTGAACTACACAGCCGGTCTTCCCATGGTAAGAACCTCACCCGATCACGGAACGGCCTTCGACATTGCAGGAAAGAACAAAGCTGATAGCGCCTCTTTCCTCGCCGCTATCTACACCTGTCTGGATATCATCAGCAGCCGCCAGGAATATGAGGACAACCGGAAGAATCCCCTTAGAAAACTGGGCTCGGTTGTAATCGGGAATGCAGAAGACGAGAAGATCGAAGGGAACCGGGGTTAAATTAACAGCTCAAATAGGTTTGGTTTTTACTGACGGAACAAAGCATCCATGGTTATTTCATTTTGTACCAACCGGATCTTATGCTCGTTTGCCTTTACCCCGAAAGTGGTGACCATTGTTAAAAACAAGGTTTTTTTTGTTTTAGTATTCTCTCTGAATATTTTTATTTTATTTTCCAATTCCCCTGCATATTGTTTATCTATTACGAATTCTGTAATGGAAAATTTCATTTCACAAATATTGATACAGAAGTCCTGACGGTCTATTAGCAGATCGACCTGTGCCCCCCTTTCATCTTTTTTTGGCGTGTAGCGCCACGCCGATTCTTCCGAATAAACACCTCCAATATTTAAAGCATTCTTCAATTGCTGAGCGTGCTTAAGACAAGTTCTCTCGAAAGCGAAACCACTCCAGCTCTTCCAGGATGAGCCCTTAGAGAATTTAATCCAGGTTCCCGCTCCTTTAGCGTGGCTTCCTTCGATAAATTTTATATAAAAATGGGAGTATTCGTCTGTCAATTTGTATATACTTTCCCTTACATTTTTATCAAAGGTTGGATAGGTAGCAATGAAGCCCGATTCCAATAATTCTTCCAACAATTGCGTCGTACCGCCGCCTGAAGTAAGTTTGCAGATCTCAATTATTTCACCCCTTGTCAGTCCTGCCCCATTGTGAGCCAGCGCCCGGATCACTGCAATATGATTGGTCGCGTTATCGAACAGAGAAGGGTAGAGATCCTTAAATTCATCGTGCAGTAACCCGGAATTCGTAAAACAAAGGCTATCTATACTTTGTGCAGCGCTTTGGCCAGCCTGTATCTCTTTTAAATAATGCGGGATGCCCCCCATAACCATATATAACTGTAACAATTGATATCGATCCAGGTTTACCCTTCGCGTTTTTAAATAGGATTCGGTTTCCTGTAGCGTAAAAGGTAAAAGCCTCATTTTTCTGGTTAATCGGTTATGCAGGCCCCCTCTGTTATGAACCACTCTTTGTATCATCCATGCAGCTGCAGAGCCACAAATTACTACTATTATATTCTTTTGTCTGGTGGCCCAGGCATTCCAAAAATTTTCGAATGCCGGGAGAAAGCCGGATTTATGAGTATTTATCCATGGAAATTCGTCAAAAAATATAACGGCTTTTTTCCTTTTAATAAGAGGGGTGACATAGTCTGTCAACATTTTAAAGGCCTGAAGCCAATTTCCGGGAATAGCGTATGGAACAGTACTTCCTGAAGCTGAAGTCAATGCGAGACTGAAGCTTTCTAATTGCTGCTCATTTGGTGCATGATGAATTCCCGAGAACTCAAATAACAGTTGCTTTTGAAACGCATTACGGATAAGATAGGTTTTGCCAACCCTTCTTCTTCCGTAAACAGCTATCAATTCCGGCTCTTCAGAACTCAAGGCATCCATAAATATGGCCTTTTCTTCTTCTCTCCCTATTATATTGTTCATAATGGTCGATTATTGCTCGCCAAAACTACAAAATAAAATGAGATATGGCGGCCAATAAGAGCTTATCTGCCGCCATATCTATCAAAAAAAATAAGTTATGGCGAGAAATAATAAATTATTCGTCGCCAAAACTACAAAATAAAATGAGTTATGGCGATCAATAATAATGATATATATTTGATAATCAAATGGATATCATTTTTGAAACACCGTATCCGGAACCCCTTTATTGATAATATAAGAAGTATAGACGATCTCTACTTTTCCTTTCCCGCCGGTAGATGCGGTTTGTTTTTTGGCTGAGCCATCGTCATAATCGAAAGTGATTCCTTTGGGAAGTTTATAATCCTTTATATTGAACGTAAAGACCACCTTATCCGGCAGGGCATAGGCCGAATATTTCCCATAATTCATTTCCACTTCATAAGTACCATTCTCCCGGGTGGTGGTACGGGCTTTCAGGATCAGCAGACGTGCCTCGTCGATATAAAGAGTGGACAGGACCAGGTCTGCATTCTCGTCCTGCGGTAATAACTTAATCACTTTCACGGTATGACCACCTACCGTATCGGACCCTGATTCCAGGGCAGTATAACCTCCTTTCAACAGGTTATTGAGACTGATGGTCACAGCACCTTTCGGTATTAATGAAATTCCTTTATCATTTTTGATCTTTAGTTTGTCGGGTCTTTTGAAATAGATCGTTACCTGCGCTTCGGGGACCTTCAGGAAACTTACGTTCGTCTTCATAATTCCGGATGCCTGGTAGTCGTTTACCTGGTCGAGCCGGGCTCTGACCTTTTGCAGCAAGGCTGTTGCGTTCTGTGCATGGAGGCCAGGCAACAGGAAAAGGATCCCAGCCAGGAGGAGGACAGAGGAGCGGAAAAGGATTTTATTCATATGTTGATCGGCTTATTCATTTTTGGAATGCTAATTTAAATTCCGGTATACCTGTAAATTCCGGTATACCTGTCCTGAAATTCGTTTTGCCCATGCCATTCTCATGCAATTACCTGGCATTCCGATTCTTAACTCAGAATATCCTTCTTCTTAAATACCCATATTGCCGAGGTTACGAAAATGGCGATATAAGCCAGTAAAACACCAAGGCTTCGCAGGATGGCAGGCAGGTTTTCCAGGGAACCAGGAATCGCGGCGCCCTCCCCATTCGACCGCGAATAAAAAAATCCCTTCCAGGCCAACATATGCGAAGTGAACAGCCAGGGTTTGACAGTATTATCATACAAGGGTATGCGCATTTCGGATAAAATGGTCAGTACGATAACGATGCTGATCGTGGAGACGATCGGACCGATGGAATTTTCGGCGAATACGGATAAAAGAAAAGCCAGGGCGGCCACGGTACTGAGCGCCACCGTCGCATAGCCAAAGGCAGCAATGTAGCGCCAAAGGACATCCGACCGCTGTATCTGTTCCATGACGGAATTTCGGGCGATCAGCATATCGTTGGTACCGAAAAGCCACATGCTGAGGAACAAAGCCAACAGAGCCATCCAAACCAATAAAAGCACCGTATAGATCACGGAGGCTCCGAATTTTACCAGCATAAGCTGCGTCCTGCTTACCGGACGGGAAACCAGCAAACGGAGCGTACCCATATTGGCTTCGCCGGCAATGGTATCCCCGGCTACCAGCGCAACCAGCAAAGGGACCTGGATCAGGAGCGTATTGAGAATAACAAAGGCTACGAGGTACCCGTTCATCACCATGGAATAGGGGATATAGAATGAATCCGAGAGACTGCTCATCATCAGTTCGAGATAAGACTTCCCATCGAATTTCAGACCTAACTGGATGATCAGGATCATCGCCGCGATGGCAGCAAAAGGGATATAGGTTCTCGGGCGTCTGAATATTTTGAACAATTCAATTTGTAAAAGCTTCCACATGCTGATTGGCAGTTGTCAGTGATAAAAAATAATCTTCCAGGGAATGCCGGGGACGGATAGCCAGAACCTGCACCCCGAGGTTCACCAGCTCCTGCGTGAAAACAGGGATCTGTGCTTTATCTAATTTGAAGATGAACTTCCCGTTCTGCCGGTCCCGCAAATAAGCCTTCCATTTTGACCCCAGGATCCGGTCATGGGTAAAGACTGGATCTGCGGTATCCAGTTCCACGATGGTCTGCGCCGGGTCGAACAATTCGCTGGACCGGCCCTCTACGATCTTTTTCCCTTTGTCGATGATCAGCATCCGGTTAGCGATCACCTCCATTTCGCTGAGCAAATGAGAGGAGACAAATACAGTTTTCTTTTCATGACTGCTAAGATGCAGGATCAGGTTCCGGATATCCGCAATACCCTGGGGATCAAGGCCATTGGTCGGCTCATCCAATATGACCAGATCCGGATTATGAATTAACGCTACTCCGATACCCAACCGCTGTTTCATACCCTGGGAAAAGGTCTTTACTTTACTATGGGCCCTTTCCGCCAGCCCAACCTGCTCCAGTTGTGCCATCAATAGCTGACGGGTGGGTTTGATCCCGCTCATCCGGGCAAAAAGGGCGATATTCTCATAGGCGGTCATGAACTTATACAGATCAGGTCTTTCTACAACAGCCCCAACCCGGCGAAGAATTTCGTTTCGATGCGTCCGGAGATTCATTCCGAATATCTCAATTTCTCCTGCCGTTGGGCTGACCAGGGTCAGCAACATCCGGATCGTCGTCGATTTACCGGCGCCATTCTGCCCCAGAAAACCATAAATATCCGCCTGTTCGACAGTAAAAGACAGTGAATCGACCGCTTTGAGATCCCTGAACTGCTTGGTAAGATTCGTAACCTGGATGATTGAAGGCATATTATTGAATATCAATATAATAACAGGACGGAGCCCGGTTCCGGAACTCAGCATTCCATTTACAAAGCAGTAAAGGAATGGTTGGCAAAATAAGCCTTAAATAAATAGATTTTTAGGACAGCACTTGCAAAAACAAAATATCTTATCTACTTTTGGTTCATCATCCTTTGACAATCCTTAATACTAAGGAAATTTCTTCCTTACGACCAATTCCCCCGAAGACCCCTGTCAACCCACTATTCCTTGTAGGCCTTTATTTACAACCGTAATTATTTTGTTATTCGTATAGATTTGCTATTCGTATAGATCGTTATAGTTCCTTCCTCTGAATGACCCTGGGCTTTACTCATTAATTATTTGAACTTCTGAAAACTACAAAGATGAAAAGGAACTTATTTTCGGGTCTTTCCAAGGATTTAAGCAAGATTTTACTCACCTCCACCCTGGCTTTCGGTATGCAATCCCTGATGGCCGGCACTTCTGACAATTTTAATTCCCGCAACGGGGTCCGGCTTACCGAGATCAAAGGATTTCTGCAAGGCAATTGCTGGTTCTTTTCGGATTTCGATGTCAACCGCAACGGTTGGGCACCCAATATGGAAGGAGATGGTGCGATGGTTTCAGGAACCGGGTCCAGTCCAACAGAAATGACCGGTATCTATACTCCCCTGCTGGATATTAAGGACGGAAGCAGCATTTCCTTCAAATATAAATTCAATCTGCCGGTAAATGACCGGAGATGGCTCAAGATCTATGCCACCGACGGATCCAACAAAACCCAGTTTTTACTGGACAGTCTGGAACTGACCGGTTCCAATGCTACTACCGTATACAACTATCAGCATTCCTTAACCGGGCAAGCCGCCGGGCAGTATAAATTGTATATCAATTACCAGGGGATCGGGGGGGAAGAACGGATTGCGATCGACCAGTTGACGATCGATGCTTCTGCTCATTATCAATCAACCTGTAATACGGCTCCCATAGCCCTTCGCGATAAATTTACCGGTTCAGCCTCCCATACGGCCAGTGGAAATGTATTGAACAATGATTATGATCCTAATCACGAGACACTGACTGCTTACCTGCTGACCGAATCTCCCGATGGAAAGGTAGAGTTACAGAAAGACGGCTCTTTTATTTTCACGCCCAAAGATGGTTTTACGGGTAATTCCACCCATTTTTCTTACAAGGTCTGTGATAATGGTTTCCCGGCCCTTTGTTCCATAACGACCACGGCCAACATCCGTTTTCCTGCACGTGCCAGCCTGGCCAGCTTCCAGGCCATGTACAGAAAAAAAGCTGTGGATATCAACTGGAATACGGCATCCGGCAATCACAGCTCTCTTTTTGAGATCGAACGCAGCCTGGATGGAAATAATTTTGAAAAGGTAGGCGAGGTAAAAGCGGAGAATGCCAATTCTGAAAACGGTTATTCTTTTACCGATAACGTAAAAGAAGGAATGGTCCGCAGGAACGACCTGTTCTACCGGCTCCGCCAGCTCGATGCAGCAAAAAGGATCACTTATTCGAAAGTATTGATCGTCCGGACCTATGAGACAAAAAGTGTGACAGCGGTAAGTGTAACACCCGATCCGGGCGTAAATGATATCCAGGTCAATGTGCAGTTGAAAGAAAGATCGTTTGTAGTGATGAAGGTAACGGACAACAATGGCAGCGAAATCATCAAACAGACAGCATTCGGCGTAAATGGCGCCAACACCTATAATATTACCGGCAGCGATCAACTTCAACCTGGCATGTACCAGCTGGAAGTCATCATCAACAGCAATGAAAGGCTTACCATGAAACTGGCCAAAAGCTGATCGAACCGGCAAAAAAACATAATTACTATTCAGGTAAATATTCATTAAAAACAGAAGCCTTTACGGGCTTCTATTTTTTTATATCCAGGTAAGATTGAAGATCTTTTACATATTCTTCGAAGGCTTTGAGCCCGAGGGGAGTGATCTTACAGATGGTTTGGGGGTAGTTGTCCTTGAATTGTTTGGCGACGTCGATATAGCCTGCTTCTTTCAGTTTATTGATCTGGACGCTGAGATTACCGGCCGTTGCATTGGTCTTTTCCCGTAGATAGGTGAACTCCGCTTCGCTGACGCTGATCAGGATGGAAACGACCGCCAGCCTTAATTGAGAATGTAATATCGGGTTCAGGTCTTTAAACATGCTGCTGTTTTGCTTTCAAATAGCGTCTTCTCAGGATAAGTCCGGGAATAAACCAGGCCAGTTGCGCCGAAGCCACGATTAATAACATGTCATATGGCCATTGGATGTACATCCCAAGAATGGCGAATACCCAACAGGCAATTGCGCCATAGATCATGGGTTTGAAACTCCGGGCAAAACCGTTGGCAAAAGTAGGGATGCCATACAGGATCATGTAAATGGAAGGTTGATGAGGGAATTCAGCCAGGCCGGTGATATAGGACAGTACGAATATGGCGATCGCATAACTTATCCAGATACCATTCATCAGGTCCTCCATGTAAGATTTATGTTTCCTGTTTTTCTGTTCTTTCACCGTTATCATAATTTGAGGGATCACGGCAAAAAAAGTAAGCACCCATATAAATTGAAGGCCCTTCCAGTGGAGGTAATAATTAAAAAAGGTCACCAGGCCACAAAAACTGATAATAACTCCCCAGAAAAGGGCGCTGACCCCCGTATCCTGGTAATCGCCTTTGGCCTTGTTGATCATGCTGGTGATCAGCTCCAGGCTTTCATGACCCGAAAATTCATTTTCCTTTGGCATCGTTTAGGTTATTATGAAAATATTTATTTCCCCGGACAGTATATCTTGCAATATACACCGTCCAGGGAAATACGCTAATGATTAATGTTACCAGTGATTACTGGCATTGTACCAGCATATCTTCAACCTGTTTTTGCCCCCAGGTGGGCGCCAAAGGCTGAGGTTGTGAGGATTTGAAAAGGGATAAAGATTTTTCAAAGGAGACTTTCGCCTTATCTTTTCCTCCGCCAAATTGAGCAGGCGTATTAAAAAGGCTCATCCCCTGCAGGTAATAAAGACGTGGATTATTGGGATCCGCTTTCAGACCACTCTGGAGAGCAGTGGAAGCATCCTTTCCATTGGTCATCCAGCGGGACTTCGGGTCAACCAGCATTTGCTGGGTGGCAGACATGTTTTCCACGGCATAGGTTTCCGCATTTTTTTCGATAGCTTCAGCTTTAGCCAGATAGGCATTGATCTTTACGGCATTGGCATCCTTATCTTTTGATTCGTGATTCCAGCCAACCCAGGTCTGGGCCAGCGCTGCATAATAGTAAGGGAGCCATTTCGTCTTTTCCGTATCTCCTATACGTTCGAAGGTGCCGGCCAGGCTTTGAAGTTCATCGATACTCTTGGCAGAATCCAGCAGCTTGATATTCTTCTGCATCATCTGGGTGTATTTGTCTGTTTGGGCTCCGGCCTCCAGGGTAACAAGGAGAATCAGTGCGAGGATCATTTTTTGCATGGTGATGGTTTTGTTAGTTATTAATTAGAAATATTTATTACTCATTTTATTGTTTCCCCAATAGGAGGTTAAAGGGTTAGGGGGTCTATAAATTATTATTGATCGCATCCTGGGACCGGTCTACTCCCCAGCTTAAGAAACAGCCGATAAAATAAAACCGGTTGGCCGGTGGAACGATCGCTTGTTTGTACTGACCGCTATAAGAATAATTGTATCCATATACCGGATTATATCCTAATACATTGCTGGCGCTGGCAAACAGAACGATAAAGGTTTTGGCTTTCGGATTTCCGACAGAAGGCACCCATTCCGCGCTAAAGTTCAGACTATGATAATCCCTTGTCGTACCCTGGTCGGCCAGGTTATATTTTTTATCGGCATTGTTCAGCATAAAGTTATAATAGGGTCTTCCTGTCGCATAGGTATAAGTCATATTGACGCCGGATTTGATCTTGGTAAAAAAACGTTTCATGACAAAGGATGCCGTATGGGTTGCCGCAAACGAGGGTTTCAGCTGACTGGTATAATTGAGATAATTACGTTTGGTATCCAGGTAAGAGTAACTGATCCAGTAATCGAAATCCTTAATGGATTTTTTATCTCTCCAGAAAAACTCTATCCCTTTTGCATAGCCGCTGCCGGAATTATCGAAATAATTATAAAAATAATTGACAGGGACAGTCTTGATCAGGTCTTCGTATTTTTTGTAATAGGCTTCCACGCGGAAGATCCTGTCCCTGGACATCTTCTGATAGTTGATAATATAATGGGTAGCCTTGGTAAATCCAACCTGGGTGGTATAAAAGAGCTGGCTATTCTCGGGTTTCTGATAGAAGATCCCATAGGCCAGGGAGATTTGGGCTTCACGGCCGGTTTTGTAAGCCAGGGAGACCCTGGGAGCCAGATCGGACTTATTGATCAGGGAGGAATGTTCAAAACGCATTCCTAATTTGGCAGCCAGTTCATTGGTCAAAAAGATATCGGACTCAACGAAGGCTGCCGTATAATGTTCGGTCAATTTTTGCACGATTCCGCTGAAAGGCACTTTAATCGATGTGTCGGCAGTATACTTTTGGGTAGTATACCCATACCAATGCTCTCCCCCGAAACGGATGGAACTTATCCCTCCCAGTTTTTTATTGAAAACAATTTTGGCTTGGGAAAGATCCTGTCTGCTATTGACCGCGAAAGTTTTGTTGTTCATCCAGAAGGCCGAGGTATCGAAGGATTTTAGTCTGTTATCGGCATCCTGGACCTGCTGGCCGAATTCATCCAGGTTGGTGCTATAGCTAAGACCCAGATCCATTCTCCAGCCATTGTTCAGATATTCTCTCCAACTCAGGTTGTTATACCAGTTATGATTGGTCAGGCCGAATGCGTTTTTCATATTCAGGCTGTCGATATCCTGCCGGCGAAGCCCCAGGTTATTATAGGCAAAAGTGGTGTAATATTTAACCATACCGCCATTTTTTGTCTTAAACCGGAAATTGGCGTCTCCGTTATGGAATGCGGGCATTTTGAAATAATCAGGGACCTGCTTGACAGCCTTGAAATACAATCCCACATTCACATAACTGTAGCTAAACCCATAGGAAGATTTTTTATTCTTCGCCAATTGCTGAGTACCCAGTCCTACCAGGATGGGGGAGATAGAGGCATCGATCTCCGATTTTTCAGGCAGATCGATGGATTCCAACAATACGACCGAAGATAAGGCCTGCCCATAAAGTGCAGAATATCCACCTGTGCTGAAAACTGTTCCTTTGAAAAGGAAGGGTGAGAAACGGCCCCGGGTAGCGATATCCGGTACACTGGTAAAATAGGGGTTATTCACCAGGGTCCCATCGATGTATTGTTTAGCCTCGTAACCGGCACCTCCGCGCACGAAAAGCCCTTCCGCCTCACCCACCTGCTGTGCACCGGGTAAGGTTTTCAAGGCTGCCGTGATATCGGCATTGGAACCGGCTGTCGTTGCCACGTCCAGGGAACTTAGAACGGCTCCTCTCCGGGCATCTCCGGCCGTAAAGGACCCTGCGGTAATGGTCACCGCCTTTAATTCATTCAATTGTTCCTTGAGAACGATATGCATGACTACAGGATCTCCCCCCAGCGTTACGGGTTGCTCCGCCGGGTTATACCCGATATTGGAGACATTCAGGGTAAAAGAGCCCTTCTCGTTGCTTTTAAACCGGAAATTCCCTAATGAATCGGAAACAGCTCCATCATAGGAGTCTTTTATAGCGATACTGGCTCCCCGGACGGGGTGGCCTTTATTATCTTTAATCGTACCGGAGATAAGGGTTTGAGCAGATAACCAGCCGCTAATCAGTAGTAGCGGTAAAGTTAAAGCATTCATCATAGCAAAAGGTCTCATTTCTCTAAATTTGACACAAACGTAAAGTAGTTTATATAATAAACCAAATTAAAAGCCAAAATTTGGATGAGCGGTCGGAGACAAAAATACAGCCCCTGGAAGCTAATTATAGGCGGAAAAACAGGAAAAAGCAGGAAATGAAGGCTAGGGAGTAATTCAAATCGATTAGCCAGTCAATCGATGCAGCCATTCAAATCGATAAGGATCAAAAATCAGCTCAGAACAAACAGTTTGAGCAAAGGGGTTTCCAAAGGGGCTTGGCCCCTTTGTCGCGACGCATAGGATTGTTTTTCCCGGGGTGACAAATTTAACTAAAGGCACCCCGGGAAAAACAAAAAGCCAGGCTTGGAAAAGCCCGGCGGTTGTTGATCGTACCCTTTAAAACTAAACTCTTATATAATTTTTTTGTGCAGGTTCAATTTTTACAAAATCTATCACATCACCAATTACGCCCGGGCATAATTTTCCTGATTCCCACTTAGCTTATAGCTACCGGATAGATATAACATATACTTCAGTCGTTAACTTCAGTATGAATATTCGATTTAAAAAAAGGATTGGAATTAAGACGAAAATGAAACGGATCGTTTTTCCGGGGATTGGAGGGTATGTCGTTCTGACAATGTAAAGATTGCCAAAATATTCTGATTGTGCAAGTGTTTGGTGCAATTTTTTTTGAGGGCAAAAGGGGCGGTTTGCGCCTCGCGTACCCCTCGCAAGCAAATGGCGCCGTACCTTTCGGTCAGCGCCATTTACAGCTATTTACACTTACTAATGTACTAATTACGGACTACTTATACTGAGGGATCAATCCGTTTGCGAGATCGACCATCTTCTTAATCCCGTCTTCCGGTAAATTTCCTTTCTTAAACTCTGCCAATACTTCGGGCAGTTTGTTTTCCAGTTCAAGGATGAAGTGCTCTTCGAACTCCTTCACTTTACGGACAGCCACCTGCCTTAATAAACCCTGTGTTCCGAGGTAGATAATAGCCACCTGTTTTTCTACGGGGTAAGGAGAGTACTGTGGTTGTTTCAGGATCTCCACGTTACGGGATCCTTTATCGATAATCAGTTTAGTGGCAGCATCCAGGTCACCACCGAACTTGGAGAACGCTTCCATTTCCCGGTAGAGGGCCTGATCGAGTTTCAGGGTACCAGCCACCTTTTTCATGGACTTGATCTGGGCGTTACCACCTACACGGCTAACGGAGATACCTACGTTAATAGCAGGACGGATACCGGCATTGAACAGGTTACCTTCCAGAAAGATCTGTCCGTCGGTGATCGAGATCACGTTGGTCGGGATATAAGCAGATACGTCACCTGCCTGTGTTTCGATGATAGGAAGAGCAGTCAGCGAACCTCCGCCTTTTACCAGGTGTTTGATGGATTCCGGCAGATCATTCATATTCCTGGCCACACCGTCATCTGCGATAACTTTCGCAGCACGTTCCAGCAAACGGCTATGCAGATAGAATACATCACCGGGATATGCTTCACGACCCGGAGGGCGGCGTAACAGCAGGGATACCTCACGGTAAGCCACAGCTTGTTTGGAAAGATCATCATAAATGATCAGGGCAGGACGTCCGGTATCACGGAAGAACTCTCCGATGGCGGCTCCGGAGAATGGAGCGTAGAACTGCAAAGGAGCAGGATCGGAAGCCGAAGCGGCAACGATCACCGTGTATTCCAGTGCGCCATTCTCGGCCAGGGTCTGCATAACACCCGCAACGGTGGACGCTTTCTGTCCGATCGCTACATAGATACAAAAAACAGGTTTTCCTGCTTTGAAAAATTCTTTCTGATTGATGATCGTATCGATCGCAATGGCCGTTTTACCAGTCTGGCGATCGCCGATGATCAATTCACGTTGTCCTCTTCCGATCGGTATCATGGCATCGATAGCCTTGATACCTGTCTGCAGAGGTTCTTTTACCGGTTCACGGAAGATAACGCCCGGTGCTTTACGCTCCAAAGGCATCTCATACAATTCACCGGTCAGGGGGCCTTTACCGTCGATCGGCTCACCCAACGTATTTACCACGCGGCCCAGCATTCCTTCTCCCACCTTGATGGAAGCGATCTTACCGGTACGGCGTACTTTGGATCCTTCTTTGATATCACCACTATCCCCCATCAATACCACCCCTACATTATCTTCTTCCAGGTTAAGTGCGATCGCCCTTACGCCATTTTCAAATTCCACCAGTTCGCCACTGCCCACGCTGCTCAGACCGTATACACGGGCGATACCATCACCCACCTGCAACACGGTGCCTACTTCTTCAAGATCAGCGGAAACATCGAAGTTGCTCAATTGCTGACGCAATATCGCTGAAATTTCATCTGGTTTGATCTCTGCCATAGTTGTACTTATTTGTTAGTTGTCAGTTTATCTAATCTTGTATATAAAGTCATTATTCTGGAACTGCTTCCTGATATTCTTCAGTTCAAAAGCAATACTGTTATCCACCAGTTGATCGCCAATCTCCAAAACAAATCCGCCGATCAGGGCTTCTTTGGTCTCGGTGATCAGTTCCAGGTTCTTCCTGTTCGTCGAACTGCGGATCTTATCCAGGATCTCGTTCTTCAATTCTTCGCTCACCGGGGAGGCCGTGCTCAGTTTCACGGTAAAAATCCCCTTCCGGTCTTTGTATTGCTGGATGAAGGCCGAAACGATCTCCGGCAGGTAGGCTTCACGGCCTTTGGTCAGTAAAAGTTTATTGAACAGGGCAGTCAGCTCGCTCACTTTTCCAGCAATAATCGCATCGAAGATCCTGCCTTTCTTATCGGCAGAGATCACGGGACTTTGTAACAGGTTGGCAAATTCCCTGTTGGCGCAAACGGTCTTCAGGAACAGCATATCGGTATAAACCGCTTCCAGCTGATCTTTTTCGACCGACAGATCGATCAGGGATTTGGCATATCTCGCCGCTAAACGGGGGTTCGGTTTCATTCTTTAGTTCAGTTTCACTTCGTTCGCTAATTGCCGGATATAATTTTCCTGTTCGGCTTTGTTCGCCAGTTCGCGGCGTAAGATCTTCTCAGACACCTCGATCACGAGATTACCTACCTGGTTCTTCACATCGATGATGGCAGCCATTTTCTGTTGTTCGATGGCAACCTGCGCATCGGAGATAATCTTGCCTGCTTCTATCTTGGCCTGAGCCTTTGCTTCGTTGATGATCTTATCCTTGGTATCCCTTGCTTCTTTCAGCAAAAGAGCCCTTTCTTCACGAGCCTTGGCCAGGAGCGCTTCGTTCTCGCTTTTCATCTGGGCCATTTCGGTTTTCAGTTTCTCAGCGGTAGCCAGGGAATCGGAAATACTGTTCTCCCTGTCTTTCAGGGATTTCAGGATCGGTTTCCAGGCCGTTTTCTTCAGGATGAAGAACAAAATGAGGAACGCGATGAGGTTCCAGAGAAATAAGCCTAAGTCGGGGGTGAGTAAATCCATACAAACTATTTTATCAGATCAATTTCGGTGTTAAAAATACTGCATCCTCGGCCCTGTGCGTCGGATGCAGTACGCTTTTTACGTGCGATGTTCCCGCTAAAACCGTTGACCGGTCTTTTGCGAATCTGCTTATTTGCTGAATACAGCAAGCAGACCTGCTACTGCGGCCAGAAGGGCAACACCCTCAACCAGCGCTGCGGCCAGGATCATGTTAGCACGAATGTCGTTCGAAGCTTCCGGCTGGCGGGCAATGGCTTCTACAGCTCCTTTACCGATCTGTCCGATACCGATACCGGCACCGATTGCGGCAAGTCCTGCGCCTATTGCACCATAACCTGGCTGAATGGCATCCAACATAATTGTCATCAACGTCATGATACTTGTTTTTATAATTAAAAAAGACTTTATTAACCTATTCTTCTGATAACCGATACCTCTTCACTATACCATTACTGCATCGTCATGACCTTCATGCCCTTCCTCATGGTGACTGCTTTCAAAAGCCTGACCGATGAATACTGCCGTGAGATTTGCAAAAATGAAGGCCTGTATAAACGCAACTAATATTTCAATCAGGTAAATAAAGATCGACAGGGCGACAAAAAAGGGAGAAGTTCCCCATCCGAGTGCCGTATTCATGGCGCCGAATATGAAGATCAGGATGATAAAACTCAGGATAATGATGTGTCCGGAGATCATATTGGCAAAAAGACGAATGATCAGGGCGAAGGGTTTGGTAAAGATACCCAGGATCTCCACGGGGATCATAATCGGCTTAACGCCCAGCGGAACCGGAGGATTGATGATATGGCCCCAGTAATGTTTGTTGGTGCTGGCCAGGATCACGATAAAGGAGATAATACCCAATACGGCGGTAAAGGCGATATTCCCGGTAACATTGGCCGTTCCTGGGATCAGGCCGATCAGGTTATTGATAAGAATAAAAAAGAAAACGGTGAGTAAAAAAGGCATGTATTTTTCATAGCGGGTGCCCAGATTGGACTTGCCTACTTCATCCCGTACAAAGATAATGACGGGTTCAACGGCATTCTGGAAACCGGAGGGAGCAGCCTTGATCCCCTGTCCTTTGGAATATTTACCGGCGATCCCGTTCATCAGCAGAACAAGCAGCAAGACGGAGATCAGCACCTGAACGGCATTACGCCCCAGGGAAAGATCATAGACTTTTATACCGGCGTCAGGCTGACCAGCCTCATTCACGGCATAAATTTTACCCAGTTTATAACGGGCATCCGATTTGTGTTCCTCTATATATTCTTCATTCAGCAAGCGGTAACCATCGTGTTCGGCATGACCATGCTCAAAAGCGGAGGACATAAAGGCAGACCAGCCTTTCGAAGGAGCATACAGAATGACGGGTAAAAAAATGGAGACGGGCTTCTTATTGAACGTAAAGAAGTGAAATTCATGGCCATCCGCAACGTGTTCCAGGATGATCTTAGCGGGATCCAATCCTTCTTTTTTCTCAGCGGCGTGATCGGATACAGGGGCTGCCTGCTCTTCTGTTTTTGCGTCTTTGTCCTGGGCAGCCGCACTCATTGAAAAAACGAGGCAACTTAGGCTGAAAGCCGCGACCAATAAAGATTTGAAGCTTCTGAATACCATACCTTCCCTAAAATTTGCCGCAAAGATAAGGGCAGGCTGGCAAAATATGAAAATTAGATTAAAAAAAAGCCTTTCTTTCGGCCGGATCCTGCTTACTGAACTGCATCTCATGCAATTTAGCATAAAAGCCGCCTTTTGCCAATAGCTGTTCATGGGTACCGGTTTCCCGGATTTCCCCTTTATCCAGTACGATGATCTGGCTGGCCTTCCGGATGGTGGACAAACGGTGGGCGATGACAATGGAGCTTCGCCCGGCGATCAGCTTATCGATCGCCTCCTGAATCAGCAGTTCTGATTCCGTATCCACGGAAGAAGTAGCCTCATCGAGGATCAGGATGGACGGATCGTATAACAAGGCCCGGATAAAAGAGAGTAATTGCCTTTGCCCCATGGACAAAGAACTACCCCTTTCCATCACATTGTAATCATAACCTCCCGGGAGACGCATGATAAAATCGTGCATCCCGATCAATTTGGCGGCCTCTATTACCTTTTCCTCCGGAATGTCCTCGTTGCGAAGGGTAATATTGTCTTTTATGGAACCGGAAAATAAAAATACGTCCTGCAGGACCACCCCAATATTCTTTCGAAGATCATCCAGCTTATAATCTTCCACCCTGACATCGTCGATCCGGATCTCCCCCTGCTGAATAGGATAGAGCCGGTTCATCAGGCTGATGACAGAGGTTTTGCCGCTGCCGGTATGACCTACGAGGGCAATCGTTTCCCCCGGATTTACCATAAAGGAAATATTCTTCAGTACATACTTGTCGTCCGTATAGGCAAAATAAACCTTATTAAATTCGATCTTTCCCCTGATCTTGTCTGGAGCATAGTTTCCCTCCGTCCGGGTCGTATCTTCATTATCCATAACCCGGAAGACCCTTTCGCTGGCGACCATTCCCATCTGTAACACGTTGAACTTATCGGCAATGACCCGCAATGGACGGAAAAGAAGATTCAGGTATAAAAAGAAAGCGACGATCTTTCCGGTAAGTTCTGCGGCTTGTTGTTCCGGAAGATGAAGGACTTGTCCCGCACCCCACCATACCAGCAACCCGGTGGATACCGCCAGTACGATCTCGACCAGGGGGAAAAAAACGGAATAGGCAAAAATGGCATTGATATTGGCGTTCCGGTGTTCCTTATTGATCTTTTTGAACTTAACCGACTCCCGGCTTTCCGCTGCAAATGTCTGGACGATCTGCATACCGGTTATATGCTCCTGTACAAAAGCATTCAGCGCCGCCACTGCATTGCGGACCCGGATAAAGGATTTGTTGACGGACTCTTTAAACAGCCAGGTCGCCAGGACCAGAAAAGGAAAAGGAGTCAGGCAGATCAGGGTAAGCCGCCAATCTGCATACAACATAAAAGCCAGGATCGAAATGATAGATAGCAGATCGGCGATAATGGGTATCAACCCGTCCGAGAAAATATCATTTATGGATTCAATATCGTTGATCGTCCGGGTAGTCAGGGTGCCAATGGGCGTCTTGTCGAATTGAGACAGATTTAGCCCCAGTATTTTCCGGTAAACAGCCACCCGAAGGTCTTTTACGACGGTCTGACCCAGCCAGGCGGTTATAAAGGAGAAATAAAAGCGGGCCACCGTCTCGATCAGCAAAAGACCTATCTGTAAAAGGGTGACCCCGATCACCAGTACTTCCATTCTTTGTTTCAGGCTGAGGTCGGACCCTGCCCCTTTGCGGATAAAATCATTGATGGTCACCTGGATCAGGAAAGGCCTTAAGGGAGACAATACGGCCAGCAGGATGGAAAGGGCCACGGAGATATACAATCGTCTTTTGTATGGAGCCGCATATTGAAATACCCTTCTCAACAAACCAAAATCGAATACCGTTTTCTTTTTTTTCTCTTCGGACATAAATGGACAGCAAAGGTATATATTCCTTTAATCCAATCACTCCTCCTCCATCGATTTCCGGTAAGCCTTGATAAAGATGGCTCCAAGATTCTTATAGGGCGGGATATAATCGTCGAATTTTTCTTTCGCCGCAGGGTCATTCCGGAAGCGGGTGCTCAATTCCTTCCACATGGGGAGCCATTCTATGTTTTTTCCGGCCAGCAGGGTATTGTTGATAGCCTGCAAAATGGGTTCATTCACCGTTTTGGTTCCTACCTGTTTGGAGGAAATGATATGGGCATCCTCATTGATCTTAAGGACTTCGCTCAGATTATTATATCCGCCGCATGACCCAAGGACGACTATACGGGCCGTAGCCGGCATTTGCCCGATCGTGGATTTTACATGATAACTATGCCCTCTGTGGATGACGATCGTCGGCTTCAGATGGCGGTCATAGAGATAATCATCCAGAGCCTTCTGTGCCTTGGCATCCGGATCATCGTCGCCCAGCAACGGCTTGTTGGCAAAAATCAGGATAGGTCTTCCTTTCGTGGATGTGATGGTCGCCCATTGCGGGTTCTCGGCGATCTTCCATTCGGATTTGGCCCCTGGTTTCGGCCGGAACAAAGCCATAAAATTCACGAAGGAATTCTGACCGTCCTTGTCCTGGTCTCCATAAAAAAAGACCTGCTGGATCACCCGGCCGCTGTCATCGGCCAATAGATTATAATCCACGGAATAAACCGGAGAAATGCCCAGTTTGGCAGACAGGTCAGTTCGGTTGGTGGTATCGGCGGACTCAAAAAGGGTTTGTAACAGGTTATAAATGATGATCCCCTTTTTATTATTGGCAGCCTGGTTCTTATCATAGTTGGCCTTGACTTCATCGAGGATAAACCTGGCCAGCACCGGATTTTTTTCAAAAATGCTGCTATAGGAATCAGCTACATCCACCGCTTCTTCCTCATTGGCATTTTCCAGATGGATGATGAACGATTTCATGACCGTCCCTGCATTCTGTTTGTTCATCGTACCCAGGAAATGATCCAGCTTGTTGTAGGCGGCAGCCATCTTGATGAATTTCCGGAAATAGTCACCATGCACCTGCATGAGCAGACTATCCCCATATGGATTGGGCATGCGCTGGAAGATCCTGTCGTATACCCCCAGGTAACTGGAAGTGTAGATCTCATCCTCGCTCAGAACGATCAGGTAATACAGCTCGGCCGACGTTAACGGATCGAGAATCTTAAAACGGACAGCGGGGATCTCCACCGTATGGAGGGCATTGATCTCCCTGACGAAGATCTCTTTCCCTTTTTTTGCCAACATTTCCGTTAAGGCATTCATTTCCAGTGGGGTATCTTTCTCCGGCGGCAGGACACGGCCGGCATAATCCAATCTTGTCCTCACCAGCAAACGGTAATAATTCAGCTCATCCCCTTTTACCTTATCGATCTCCTCGAGGGTAATGCGTTTTCGGACCAGGTTATCCAGGAAAGGAAAATACAATTGCCCGCTTTTACTGCCGGCCATCTGTGCCACGGTATGGATCAGGGAATCCTGGCTGTTTCGTATCCGCATACCCAACTCATTATTAGCAGCCGCGAAATCGTATAACTGACGGATATTATGATGACCGGCCACAACGATAAGGCTGTCGGCAAAGGGCAGATCCGGGTGCATCCGCAGATAATTCAGGATCAGGCCGGGATGCATTTCGCAATATCTGCGCGTAAGATAAAGGCGTGATGGCTTTACCCCAACATTCTCCGATGGATACAGGAAACATTCCACCAGGATTTTACCCACTTCGTAACTATTCGAGGTAACGACCGGTTCTATACTTTGGCCGGTTTTGTCCAGTTGCATTGCTTTTTCGAAGGCTGAGATCAGGGCAGGTGATGCTGAAGGGAGGATCTCTTTATTCTCATAGGCCTGAGTAAAACCCCTGAGGAGAAATTCCAGTCCCCGGAGATATTTTTTTTTATTGTTGGTATTAAGGGTAGAATCGAACTCGATCCCGCGCTGCAGGTCATCCACCTGGCGGATCAGGGCATCGGTGATCTGAAGGTTCACATTTTCGTCTTTTGCCAGCCTGATCAGGCTATCATGTTTGCCTCCACCCAGCACCAGGAGCTTTTTCTGTTCCTTATCCACATTGTCGTGCCATAACATACGGTCCTGCGCTACTTTATAGGGATAGGCAACTGGTTGAGCCGTTCCCCGCAGGAAAGCCGTCATCAAAAAGGCCGAAATAGTTACCGAAATGGCGATGGATCGTAAAAATGGATTCATATAATTGGATGTCCCGCTCGTATTTATGCAAAAATACTACCAAAAGAAGGATTAATGCTACGGATAACTATATTAGGAAGAGTAAGGCGGAAATCCAACCGAACAATCCCTAAATTTGAGGAAAATCGGCTAATCCGGACCCGAATCCGTGTTATTTCTATATTATAAAATTGTGAACTCGTCCTGGGAAACCCTCCTAACGCCATATTTCCAGTAGGTTTGCGTAAATTTTCAGGCAAATGGAATCCAAAGGCAAGAAGATACTGATCGCTGATGATGAGCCCGATATATTGGAGATCATACAATACAATCTTACTAAAGAAGGGTATGAAGTTATAACCGCCAAAGATGGAGACGAAGCCATCGGGAAGGCAAAGATCGTCCGACCTGATCTGATCATCCTGGACATCATGATGCCCAAAAAGAACGGGGTGGAAGTTTGTGAAATATTAAGAGCCCAGCCCGCCTTCAAAGAAACCCTGATCATATTCCTGACGGCCCTGAGTGACGAAGGGTCCCATGTCCGGGGACTGGAGACGGGAGCGGATGATTATGTCACCAAACCCATCAGCCCCAAGGTCCTGGTCAGCAGGGTAAATGCCTTATTTCGCCGGGTGAATAAAGAACCGGATGACAGGGTATTAAATATCGAGAATCTGACCATCGACCCTTCCAAATTTGAAGTAACGGTGGATACCAAGGATATAACCCTGGCCAAAAAAGAATTTGAATTGTTGTATCTTTTGGCTTCCCGGCCTGGCCGGGTCTTTTTACGCAATGAGATCCTGAACCAGGTATGGGGGAACGAGGTTATCGTAGGCGATCGCACGATCGATGTCCATATCCGCAAGATCCGTCAGAAACTGGGATTGGATTGTATCACTACCGTAAAAGGCGTAGGTTATAAGTTCAATCTCTGATAAAAAGCCTGATACAAGTAAAAAGCCTGATACAAGGCGCTTTCTATGCCGTCCACCAAGAACCTGACACCCAAGCAGTTATCCGCATTGACCGCCTGCCTGCTGGCCGCCCCCATTTCCGTGGGTATCTATTTCCTGACCGGCAATATGATCGTTGGTGCTGCGTCCCTGTTCCTGATCTTTTCGGGCAGTTATGGATTGATCCTGTTCACGCTGGAAAAATTCATCTACCGGAAGATCAAACTTATCTACAAACTTATCCATCAGACCAAGGCTACTAAAAAAGAAGAGGTCTATTTCAAATATATCCTGCCTCAAAAAAGTATCGATGAAGTGCGGGAAGACGTGGAAAAATGGGGTGAAAAGAGAAATGAAGAGATCGAATTGCTGAAAAAGAACGAAGCCTACCGTAAAGAATTTCTCCAAAACCTGGCCCATGAGTTCAAAACGCCCATTTTTGCCATCCAGGGATATGTGGATACTTTATTAGGAGGGGCAATGGAAGATCCTGTTATTCTGAAAAAATTCCTGGAAAATGCGGCCAAAAATGTAGACCGGCTGGTCAACCTGATGAATGACCTGGATGAGATCTCTACGCTGGAAAGAGGAGAACAACTTTTTTACAAACAGAATTTCATCATTCAGGATCTCATCCGGGAAATATTCGAATCCCTGTCCCTGAAGACCCATAATAAGAATATAAAGACCTCCATAAAAAAGGGTTGCGAATCCCCGGTTATGGTCTTTGCCGACAAGGAGAAGATCCGGATGGTTCTTATCAATCTGGTGGAGAACGCCTCCAAATACGGTAAACCGGGCGGCAGTATTGTCGCCAGTATCTATAAGATCGACGAAAAGAATGTGCTTATCGAGATCAGCGATGACGGCATCGGGATCGAAGAGGAACATTTAATGCGCATTTTCGAGCGGTTCTACCGCACGGATGCGGCCAGGAGCCGCGATAAAGGCGGAACCGGCCTGGGTCTGGCCATCTGCAAACATATCATCGAAGCTCATGGACAATCCATACATGTCCGAAGCACACCTGACGTGGGCACTACCATCGGGTTCACCCTGGAATCAAGGAGGGATTAAGTGGTTTTTCCTACCTTTGCCCCCAAACCTAAAAAATCCAAAATTGCCAACCACGACCCAAATATTTGACTATCAGACCTGGAATAACCATCTTGACGAACTCAGTAAAAAATATCGTGGTGCCAGCCCTTACCCGCATATCGTCCTGGAAAATTTCCTCAATCCTGCTGTGCTGGATAAATGTATAGCCGAATTCAATACCCTGAATGAGACAGACGGATGGATCAATTACAAGCACTATAATGAAGACAAACGGGGCCTCAACAAGCTGGACCTGCTGCCGGAGACCATTAAAGGGACCATCAATGAATTAAATTCCCCGGAATTTCTCCAATGGCTCAGCACGATCACCGGCATCCCCAATCTCCTGAAAGATGACGGGCTGGAAGGCGGAGGCATTCATCAATCCACCCGGGGGGGCTACCTGAATATTCATGCAGATTTTACGGCCCACCCCCATCAGCGCAACTGGCAACGACGGGTAAATGTGCTGGTCTATCTGAACCCGGACTGGAAAGAAGAATGGGGAGGCAAGCTGGAGCTTTGGGACAGGGAAATGAAGGCCTGTGAAGCGGCCGTATTACCCATCTACAACCGTTGCGTAATTTTTAGCACGGATGCAGATTCCTATCATGGCCATCCGCTGCCGATGACTTGTCCGGAAGGAACATTCAGGAGATCGATCGCCCTGTATTATTATACGATAGAAGACAATCCGCTTCGTAAGGCTACCTATTACCAGGCAAGACCCGGAGATGGCAACAACAAGATCCTGGTGAAGCTCGATAATACGCTGATATCCATGTATACGAGCGTTAAGCGGAAACTGGGTATCAACGACAAGGTGATCAGTAATATCCTGCGTTTCTTCTCGGGCGGAAAAAAGAAATAAATCAAAATGAAATAAAGGCTCGTTATTTCGCAGGAGTCTGCGGCACTTCCCTTTTCAGAAAAACAAAACCGTTCTTCCGGTATAATTCTTTGAGTTCGGTATATCCTTTATAATTGTCTATACGGTCAACTTTAGAGACAAAATAGGCAGGTTTGTCGATCGGGCCGGTTAGAAGCCACTGTTCATCATATGAATTCAGGTTGACAGGTTTTTCTTTATGGGAATAAAAAAGCTGGGCATAACTGCCATATCCCAACGTATTGGCATAACAATCCTCTCCCTGTCTTTCGATAAAAAAATCGACGGCAGCCCCCTGGGAATATCGTTCCACCTTCGGAACAATGATGGCCGAGGCGCCAAAAACCACCAGGGCCGTTCCCGTAAAAAAAACGACGGCGGCCTTTGTATAGGCGCGGTGTTTCAGACTGCGCAAACCAACGATTAGTGTGACTACCAGTAAAAGGCCGACTATTCCCTCCAAACCCGTCCAATGTACATCTGCCGCCATATTGCCCTGGGCAAATTTATCCTCTACATAAGGAATCAGTTTTTTAATATTCATCGCGATCAGCGGGGCCGCAAGGAGAACAACCGCGATAATCCCACCCAGAACGCCTGCTAAAATACCTGCATATTTTTTATAGGTGAGTTCTTTACGTTCCCATTTATAAAAGGTATACGCTGCTAAAAAGGTTACCGGGAACCAGGCCAGGGAAGAATAATGTATGATCCTGGACTGAACGATGGTGAATAAAATGGTCACTACCCAAAAAAGAATGAGCATCCATTTCTTAAAATCCTTATCGAACCGGCTGGTATAAGAAGACCGGAAAAAAGAAGGAATGGCAAAAAGAGAAGCAGGAAAACAACCGATGAGAATCACGATATAATGATAGCCGAAAAATCCCGCCTGATCAGCGTCATGAGTGGAGAACAGCCGGTATTGGTATTTCAGGAACTGGGTTATGAACCAGGGTCCGTTTTTCGCCGTCTCATATCCATACCAGGTAAGGGTAACCAGCGAAGCAACCACTAAAAACAAGAGCGCATGCCCCCAGCCGAAATAAAAACGAAAACGATTATAGATCAGGTAAACACCCAGGGTCAGCAGGAACACCATTAAGGCAACCTGTCCTTTCATTAAAATGGCCAGTCCCATAAAAATACCAGACCAGACCACATAGGTGAGTTGGGTCTTTTTTAATCCTTCCTTATCGAATTGATTTCTTTTCCAGTGGTATAAAATAAAATTATAAAGGGAAAGAAAGATAAAAAGATTGAACCAGGGATCGATAATTCCCGATTTGAAATACATATTCGGAAAAAGGGAGCCTCCATACGCAAGCGCCCAGAGAATACCGAATTTTCGGTCATAGATCCTGCTTCCGCAAAGAAAGACCACGATCAGGGTAACGATTCCGCAGATAGCATTGGGGAACCGGGCTGCAAATTCAGTTACACCAAACCATTTCATGGAGGTACTTTGCATCCAGAAGAACATCGGAGGTTTTTCCCAGAAAGGTTTGAAATTGATATAGACCCGGGAATAATCGTCCAGTTTGATCATTTCCCTGGAGCATTCGGCGAAGTTTATTTCATCCCAATCGAATAAATGGACCCTACCCAGGAAAGGAATAAAAATCAGGGCGGAGAGTATTGTTATCAGAAGAACGGTGGTAGTCTTATTTAAACGCATTTCCGGGTTGATTATGCCGCAAATATATAGCTTATTAATTGAGGGGCTTATACATCTTGCAGCTCATAATTCCCCATTTACAAAGCCGGTGAACGATGGAAACTTTTAATACGCCCAACCCATAAACTACGCTGCGGCTGAAATTGATACTGGATGCTTCTTCAAAATAGCGGGTAGGGCAGGTGATCTCTGCGATTTCATAACCCAGGTAAATGATCTGGGAAAGCATTTGATTATCAAAAACAAAATCTTCGGAATTGATATCGTAATTTATCTTTTCCAGCACTTCACGGGAGAAGGCCCGGTAACCGGTATGGTATTCTGCCAGTTTTTGCCGGAGCAATATATTCTCGATAAAAGTAAGGAGACGATTGAAGAAATATTTATATAAGGGCATTCCCCCATGAAGGGCTCCTTTACCCAGTGTACGGGAACCCAATACCACCTGGTAAACATTGTTGGCGATAAGCCAGGCCATGGAAGGGATGAGTTTGGGCGTATACTGGTAATCCGGATGCAGCATAATGACGATATCCGCACCGAGCTCCAGGGCTTTATTATAACAACTTTTCTGGTTGCCGCCATATCCCCTGTTCTTATCATGTTTGATGATATGGGAGATTCCTAATTCATGGGCCACCGCAACGGTTTTATCATTGCTGTTATCATCAACAAGCACTACATCATCTACAATATCAAAGGGGATCTCCCCATAGGTTTTGCGGAGGGTTAGCGCTGCATTATAGGCCGGAAGAACGATCACCAGTTTTTTACCTTCAATCATAAGACATCTTCATTAAAATATCACAAAATTCCCTCATAACGAATTTGTTGGAGGAAAATTGACGGCAAACCTACATTAAAATGGCGAAAACCCCTAACCTACCCCCCAGCCCCCTAAAGGGGGAGTGAAGCAAGTTCCTGTTATTTCTGTATCCTTCGTTCATGTCAATTAATTCTTTTAAAATCTTCAGTAATTTCACTCCCCCTTTAGGGGGCTGGGGGGATCACTCCCCCTTCAGGGGGCTGGGGGGTAAAAAACCAATGGATCAGGACAGATGATGACACGCCGATAAAGGAGCCCACCAGAACGTCTCCCAGGAAATGCTGCCCGAGATAGATCCTGGAATATCCTACTGCTACGGCACCCAGCAAATAGGCAATATTCCATTTTTTATTCTTTTCGAATAAGGCCAGTAACGTAACGAGGGCAAATATAGAAACGCTGTGGCCCGAAGGAAAGCTGCTAAAACCTACATGGGTAACCCCGTCGATGAAATAGGGGTATTGTCCCTGGTCAAAAAATTGTTTGGGGCGGGGCATGGAGAACAGATTTTTCAACACCTGGGCCACCAGCGAGGATACCAGGAAAGCTGTCATCACCTGCCAGGCCTGGGACCAACGGCGGAGGAATAATAAAATAAGAAAAATAATAATGGTGAAAATGCCATCGCCCAAATAAGTAAAATAAACGAAGAAGGTATCGAGGCGGTTATGATGATAAGGGTTAAGGTACAAAAAGGTCGCCGCCTTTCCACTGGTTAGGAGGAACACCAAACCCAGGGTGAAAAAGAACAGAAATCCGGTAAAAAAAAGACTATTGGCAACAATAATGGATCTTAGTTTATTCATATCCGCAGATGGTGCCAGCCTTCATACCGGCATTCTGCAAATTTATGCCATTACGCCATACTAACACCACACATTACCATCCATTATTACCATCCTCTCTACCATCCTTTTTCACAGTCAGGTCCTACAAACCAGCCACTAATTCTTCTGCAAGACCGAAGGACAGGGTCATACCGGCACCGCCAACCCCGTTAATGACATATACATAAGGTTCCGGCGAGAAAAAAAGATCGGCGGCCCCGTCCGTAAGCTTTGTGTAAATGCCATTCCAGCTTTCGGAAAGGGACCAGTCTTTGAATTGGGCAAATTTCCGTAGATAATCCAGGATCATTTTATTGATAAAGTCCTTATCGAAGGGGTCGTGCGTAAGGCCATATTCATGAGAATCACCAATAGTCAGTTCTCCTTTTCCGTTCTGGGAGACCATCACATGAATACCCCATTTCAGGTAGTCCGCCATTTCTGCGGCATAACGTTGTTTTAATTGGGGAAGAGAGGCAGCAGCCTTAAAACTGTTATAATGGATAAGAGACAATCCGCCGCAAAGGGCTGGTCCGACACGCCAGTCACCGGGTTGAGCTACCAGACGCATCATCTGTAATTTACATTTGGTAACGGGCTTGGCGGAAAAATGTTCCGGATAGAGCGTTTCAAAATCCGCTCCGTTACAAATAAAGATCAGATCGGCCTCATGTTCTTCTTCATTGCCAATATATACTGTCTGATCAGAAATATAAGAAACGCATTTCCCCCAATGGAACGCTACGTTTAATTTTTCCGTGAGCCAGCCGGGTACGGCTGCGATGGCTTCCCGGGGGTCGACGATCAATTCGTCGCCGCTATAAAGCCCGCCCAGCAACCCATCTGCAACGACGGCCTCAGAACGGGAAAGAACGGCTGTTTTATCCAACAATTTTACCGGCCTGCCTTCTTTTCGAAACACTTCGTATAATTCCTGCAAAACCTGCCATTCGTCCCCCTCATAGGCAAGATGGAGACTACCTGCCTGTTCATGCCAGCATTTCCCTGTTGAGGCAATTTCTTTCCATACATCCCGGCTGCGAACGGCCCTGTCATACATTTTCCCGGCAGTCTGACCGATCGGCCAGATCATCCCAAAATTCCGGATAGAGGCGCCCACGGCCCTATCAGAGCGTTCAAACAGCTTTACTGAAAACCCCCTCATTGCCAAGGCCCTTGCCGTTGCCAGGCCAACAATTCCTGCGCCTATGACGATAGCCGATCGTGATTTCATAAATTATTTTTTTAACCTTCTTTCAAAGCCGGGTCCTTCCGGTAGATCTTTGCATAGAGGACGGAGCCCCATAATACCAACAGGATCCCTCCCACCGCGGCAACATAGAACATGCCGGTAAAAAAATCGACCCAGCTGTATTTGATCTTTACGAACTCCTTTACCAGCAGTACGACTACCGTTCCCAGGTACCCGAATGCATCGGCAATATAGATTAGGAAACCAACGTTCCCCGGCACTTTATAAGCTGCGAGCATACGTTCGAAATAAAAACAATTGTAAGGAACATAACCCAGGTAGAGTCCTGCGGAAGCACTCACGATCCAGGTCACGGGGGAGATCAGGTGAAGATGAAAACCAATAGTCGATCCTGCAGCCAGCAAAAAACCGCCGATAATGATCACATTATTTAACTGAAAGGCTTTATAATTATTTTTTATCAGAAAAAATCCCCCGATCACTGCCAGGACGATCAGCGAAACGATGGTACCGGTACGGGCAAAAACATCCGCATTATTCTTAAACCCGGTTTCAGCCCATAATTCATTGGCAAAATCCTCGGTGAAGTCACGGAGGATAGTAAGCATGACATAAGCTATTACGACGGGGATCAGGGCATAACCGAATTGTTTTAAAAAGTTTTTACGTTCCTGTTTGCCCATGGGAAGGCGGATCGTCCGGCTTGCGATATCTTCCGCGTTCGGAGCCGGTGTTTGATTTAAGAGCCAGGTACTCACCAATAATGGCCCTACAAAGACTGCACCCGCGGCAAAAGGCATCCACCATTCGGTAACATGCCCATAAAGCATCAACCATTTTCCCACAGTTTTAGCGAGACCCGAAGCGAAAATAAAACTGGTTGCCAGAATAGCACCCATCAATTCGGTGACCCTTCTTCCTTCCAGGAAACCGAATACCAGGCCCCAGACCATCCCCAACGGCAGCCCGTTGATGAACATAAAAATAAAATTATAGGGAGCCGGCACAAGACCAAACAACAACAGGGATACCCAGGAGGTCAGGACCAGTTTGACAATAAACCCAGCCCTTTTATCCGGCTGCATCGAGGCGATAAAACGTATCCCGTAGAATTTGCTGAACATATAACCGAATACCTGCGAGATAACCAGGACCACCTTATAGGAAATACCAAATAGATGGATCCCTTCAAAAGAAGCAGCGGTATAGGGTTTCCTGAAACCGTACATACAGGTATAAACGACAAAAGAAGAAAGGGAAACATATAACACGAATACCCATGCCGGTGATTGCTGCAACCACGCCCGGATCGCCAGGATCCTGTTCGTTGGGTTGACCGTCATCATCCCTCATGCTTTTCGATAATGGGCAGCAATTCCCGGATATCGTCGATTATAAAATCCGGAGAATATTGTTCCAGCTGGGAACGGGTATAAGCTCCGGTGGTAACGCTGACCACAAGGGCGCACCCTGCATTCCGGCCTTCCTTTACATCCACCTCCGTATCTCCTACTTTCAGCACATTTGCGGCGGAATGAATATCAAGATCCGCTATCAATGATTCGATCATATAGGGAGCAGGTCTCCCCTGTGGTACTTCATCGCTGCAAATGACCCGGTCGATCCCTGCCTGTCCGTTATTCCAGTGAAGACGTTCCAGGATTGTATTTGTAATGGCCCGGGTGAACCCTGTGTTCAGAGCAACCTTCAGCCCTTTTGCCTTCAGTTTGGAAAAAACTTCTTCGACATGCGGCAATGGCTGCAGGTCCTTGTCGGTCTGGTAAAAAGCTACCATTTTCCCTATAAAAGCTGAATGGATCTTTTCAATCAGCTCCTGACCTGCTATGGATGCCGTATCGATCTTACCATCGGAGAACTTTTCCAGCAGGATCCGTATAGCGTCGATCTTACGAAAACCCATTACTTTTTTTACGTCCTCATTGGGTATTTCAAAACCGGATTCGCGAAAGGCCGCAATAAAAGAATCCGCCACATTTCCTTTGTCCAGCACCGTAGTGCCCGCTATATCAAAAACGATCAATTGTATGGCGCTCATTTTTCAGAAAGGTGTTTATTATATTTCGTTTTTTTATTACTTGTTCGCCTCAAGATGATGCAGCATCATTTTCCTGTAGTGCTGAAGATCGGGAAGAGGCTTGTTTTCGATCTTTGCCTGTTCGTCCCATTTACGCATGTTGATGATCAGGTCAAAAAGCGGATATTTTTCGAAGGCGGCCGCTTCTTCTTCGGTCATCGGGCCGCCCTGGTATTCGAGTGTTTTTTTGCTGGCTTCTGATAATTGGGCATAATAGGAAGGGTCTTTGATGGTGAGATATCTTTTTGCTTCCACATGCGACTCCACCAGGCGGGCAACTTTTTTTGAAAATCCTTTTTCACGCAGGAAGTCAGCCCCGATCTGTTCATGGTCCTTGATGCCGAAACCATCCATTTCATTATCACCCTTTGCCGCTTCGCTGATATGTCCGATATCATGCAGGAAGGCGGCCAGGATCACTTCTTCATCATGGCCCTGTTCTTCGGCCATTTGGGCGGCCTGAACCATATGTTCCAGCTGTGTTATCTTTTCTCCTGCATATTCCGCTCCGCCATAATTTTCATACATGTCGAAGATCTCATCTGTAATTTTAAGGGCTTGTTCCGTATTCATACTGCTGATTTTATATTAAGGCAAAACTGACCGGACCGGTTCTGCGGATCCCTGATCGGGTTTGAAATCAAAACCCAACAGGGCGGCGATGGTGGGTGCCCACTGTTTCTGATACAGCTGTGTTTTGGTGGTCACTTCCCCTGCCGGCTTTGTGTCCGGTCCGATAACCGCCATCCAGATCTCCTTTGAATCCTCCACTTTTTGGCCATGATCACGCCATTGACTTTTGATCTTATCCCCTCTTCCATGATCGCAAGTGATTATTAAGGTCGTTTTATCCTTATAACGAGGCATGGATTGCAGCTTATTCCAAAGATCGCCGATCATCCCGTCTTCCGCATGGGCGCTGTTCAGGTATTGATCATAAAGACCTGCATGGGCGAAATCATCCGTTTCATCAAACGCAATATATAACACTTTTGGTTCGTATGCATTCAGGTATTCCTTTCCGGCAAAATAAGTAAGAAAGTCCTGTCTTACGCCAATAGGCCTGGGCGCCAGAAATTGCATTTCATTAACAAGCTGCAGGCCTTTGGAAGAAAAACGAAGGGTATCCACATCGGAATTAACATAGATCCCGCTGCGCCCGGCATTCAAAATATAGGGAAAAACATCCCAGGTGCTGAATGCAGCTACTTTTCCGGCATATCCTTTTTGTTTGTTAATAAATTCCAGCACATTGGTATTTTTATTCAGCACCTTATCATTGGAATTTACGGCCGTATCCGGATAGCCGGTAAAGATCTCGTTATAACCCGGGTAAGAGAACTTGTAGGGATTGGCAACATCTACCTGGTTACCCAGGGTTCTGTTTCCATATAATTGACCATTTTTTTGTAAAATTCCCCAGAAGAATGGGAAAAGTTTTTTTCTTCTTTCCTGCGTATCATCGCTCCAGAATCGTTTTTTCAGTCCATCCTTATCCTGGGTATAGGCAGCATTATTCAAAAGAGCGGAATCCGCTCCTCCGAAAATTTCCTGCCAGCGCATTCCATCCAGGGTAAAGATCACGAGGTTCTCAGTCTTCCCGGGTGTCTTTCCCGGTATCTTCCCCGGCATCCTTTTTTGGGTCTTCTCCTGAGTAATTTGCGGCCCCTGCTGTGCAGAAACAACGGAGGATCCCATACCGGTTACCAGGAAGGAAAAGCAAAGACAGGCAATTGTTTTTTTAACAGCTCTCATATTTTAAATATTTAACCGAAATACAGGGCCGGCTCATAAGAACCGGCCCTGTCGGAAAGATCATTTCATGGGTTATTTATAATATGTATTTTATTTAACCAACCAGATATCCGTATTGATATCGTCCTTGCCACCAAACTGGCTTTGCAGGGCAGACGCATAATTGGTGCCATTGGAGGTGATCTCATTGGAAGGGTACTGGAACCTTCTGGGGATCACGCCTCCGTTCCCGGTTCCGGGACCTGCATCAAAAGCCGGTACACCGGTTCTGCGCCACTGGTAATAGGCCTGGTAGCCGGAATTACGGGCATAGGCCAGATATTTCTGCAATAAGATCTGGTTTAATCCCTGCGTATTATTGCCTTTATAGTTAATCGTATCCTGTGCAAAATAGTCTGAAAAATTAAAGGTTAGGGGATAGGTGATCTCGCCGGAAGAACCTTGGAGCGTCACTATATTGGCGCCATCTGTGATCCCGTAAAAGGCGAACTGAGCCTTCACCCCATTCATATACCACAATCCGGCATCCCCTGCAATCCAACCCCTGTTAATTGCTTCCGCAATGGCAAAACAAACTTCAGGATAACTGAGGATATAGGTAGGCTCTGCCGTAAAGCCGGAATAAAAATGATTACGGTTATACAAGGAAAGCCTTTTTTTCTGGATCTGGGCAGCCATAGTACTTAAGTCCTCTCCGGAGGGAGCACCGACATAAGATTTATAGGAAGTATCCGTAAACGTTTTGTCAAAACCTACCAGGGTGGTATCCTTTCCGGCGATGGTCGTATCCTTATCCTGTAATCCACGGGCTGGCTCGCCGAGTACCATACAACGCAGGTCATTTAACCGGCCAAGGGTGGTCTCCAGGGTCGCCGCCAGGTTCAGACGCAGCTGATTATTTCCCAAGTTATTGATATTATCGGGATAATAATTATAGGTGCTGTTATAGACATATTGCAGGTTATCCGTATTTGCCGTAAAGATGGGATATTTGGCCGGGTCGCCGATAATAGTTGCGAACTGCTGGGGAATATTCATATCCGGGTCGGAGGAGGCCTTTTTACTTAATTCGATCAATACCCGCAATTTGTAACTATTCACTACCTTCTGCCATTCGGTCAATGCACCCAGCGTAGACAATGCATTATTAAGTCTTTCTTTATAATAAAAATCACCGGAAAATTCGAAGTAACCTGGTGCTACACTTAATAGGGGTAATTGACCTGCCAGTAAGGTATTGGCAGAATCGAGCCACAGCAAGGACTGTTTGAATATATCCTTCTGGGTATCATATTTAGGCGCAATATTGGTTAATCCCTGTAACGCATCTTTCATGGGCAGATCACCTACCTTTTCGCTCATGCTCACAAAGAAAAATGCCCGGAGGAATAAGCCTAAGGCATGGTAGGGATTATTGTCGGATCCTACGATCCTTCTGGCTTCCGCTTCCATGGCTATCACGTTATTCAGGTCATTGTAATTCAACTTAGCACTCCCGGTCCAATATTCGTTCGTTCCGTAATAGGTATAATTTGAACAGATATACTGGCATTGTTTGTCCTCATTTCCACCGGGAAATACGACAATATCGTTCAGAATAGAACGGAGAATTGTGCCGGGAGGGACCTGGCCAGGCAAGGGCTGGTTCCCGTTCTTTGAATAATTTTCGAAGTTTTTTGAACATCCGGAAGCAAAAACCAGGATGGACAGGGAAAGTATGTGGAGGAATTTTAATGATTTCATTTTCTTGTTTTTAGTACTTGGCGATTTTTTTATTGACCGTCACCGATCCTCTTAGAAAACAACATTTATATTCAGCCCATAACTTCTTGTCGTCGGGGTCTGCAGTGATTGTTCCCGTTGAAACTGATTGGACTGGTTACGTCCCGGAAATTGATCCACATCTATATCATGGAAATCACTGGGAAAGAAATACAGGAGATTCCTGCCCACCAGGGAAATATCGACCTTACTGATAAATGATTTCTGAAAAAGACGCGAAGGCAACGTATAGGTTATCACCACTTCCCGGAGTTTGGCATATGTTTTTTTCACGCTCGTATGCTGTGCATCGTTATAAAAACTGCTTACGTAGTCCTGTACCCAGTTGGTTGTGGAATCATTGGGGGCAAATGTCAGGGATTTAGCATTGTTGATCACCCCGGTAACCGGATCGTATCCGATATTCTTGGCACCACCCGCTACTTGTACCCCGTCGCCGCCCAGGATTGGTCTGCCGCTGGCATCTCTTGCGCCCCGGTCATGTTTATGATCGGCATCGGAACCGAAATAACCGGCATCACCCCAATGCTGCGACTCATACAAACGGGCCTGGCCGATCACGCCTGTTACCGTATTCTCCCCACGACCGCCTTCGGTCAGTTTACGTTTCACATAATCACCAATCGTTCCGCCGAACATTCCATCGAATTGGAAAGAAAAAGTGAAGGATTTATAGGCGAACTTGTTATTGATACCCCAGGCCCAATCCGGATCGCTATGTCCAAACTTCTGTTGCTTGGGCAAATAGATCGGTAGTCCCGATTCATTATGAATGACCTTCCCGTCGGGTGTCTGCGCTTCGACGGTAGCATATAACTGGTCTACGCGATCACCGATCTGGTAGGGATAACCGGTTCCATTCGAAATCTGTTTTACTCCACCTGGGAATTTGGAGTATACCTCTTTATAAGTAGACCAGTTGACGAGTACATCCCAGCGGAAATCTTTTTGTTGAATGACATTTCCTGTCAGGGACAATTCGGCCCCGGTCCTTTTGGTAGTCAGACCATTTGTAGTGATATAATTCAAGCCGCTGGTCTCAGAAACCGGTTGATTGGAGATTTGGGGACCATCCTTATATTGAAAATAAGTGGCGCTCAAGGCCAGGCGGTTCTTCAACGTCCGGATATCAAAACCAAATTCAAAATTACTACGGGAAGAAGCCTGGACTGACTTAACCACCGAATAACCGGGAGCGGTTGCTCCTATCTGGTTATTATAACCATAGGTCGTGGAAAAAAAAGGAGTGGCCAGGTTATAGCTTGGGCCATCATAGGGCGTTAAATAGGTATTCCCATATCCTACCGGGCTGGCGGCACCGAGGGCCTGGAAAGAAGAGCCGATCAAAGCGGTCGTACCACCATCCTTTACATTGGCATAACTTCCTCTGACCTTGAGGAAAGTGATTTCCTTGGGTAAGTTGATATAATCAGAAAGGACTGTACTCAAAGACACCGAAGGGTAGAAATTGGTGTTTTTAAGGTAGGGTGGAATGGCTGAACTCTTATCCACACGACCTGTTGTCGAAATGGTAAAATATTTTTTGTAAGTGAGATCTACCGAGTACAATGCACTTAGCATTAGCAAGTTTGAATTGTAGGAATATGCCCGGGTGGGTAAAAAGGAGTTGGCAAATGAATAAAGACCCGGAACGATCAACTGATTCGTGCTGGTGTAGCTCGATCCGTATTTCATATTACGGGCAGAACCCCCGGCATTGGCACTAATCGAAAATCCGGAATTAGCTAAATTTTCCTTACTATAATTTACCAACAGATCGGTGGTATTTTCCCATAAGTCACGACGGTCTTCCCGATAGTTACCGTGGTTATGCTCGTCACCGTATGGATGAGCAGACCAGGGCAATTTTTCTGTTCTTAAAACATTGTATGTAGTCACATTGGAACGCAATAATACATTCAGATCCTTATTGATTTTATAGGTTAAGCCGAGCCAGCCATACAGATCATTCTTGTAATGACCTCTCAGCCATTCATAACTCATGAAATAGGGATTCTGATAACGTTTGTACTCCACAAAGTTAGATTGAATCCCTTCTTTACCGGGTTTCCAGTAATTTATGATTCCAGGATCCTTTACATTCCAGTCGGCTCCCGTCCAGATATCGATATCATAGATCAGGCTGTTGGGTCCATAGTTTACATCCGGAATATTGGGAGTGAACTGGCGGTTATAATTCAGATTACCTTCTATCTTGAACCTATCCGAGATCTCATAACTTTCGATCAGGTTCAGGTTTACCGTATTTAAACCGGTGTTTGGCGTGATACCATTCTGATAGGAGCTGGAAACGGACATCCGCAGATTGGAACGATCGGTCACGGATGAAAAACTAATATTATTTTTGGTGAGCAAACCCGTTTTCAGGAAGTTATTCAGGTTATTTTTTCCCCGCGAGACCCAAGGGGTAGGCTGGATATGGCTGGTATGTACAGAACCGTCTCCGAACTTATAGGAATACAATTGGGTGGGGTCATATTTACCATCATATTGCGGCAGCATCAGGCCTATATCCAGACGCGGTCCCCAAACATCATAGTCCTCATCGTTGGTTCCATCGACAGAATTTCCGTTTGCATTATAGTCACCGAATGCATAGGCCTGATAATCTCCTCCGCCATATTGATTCTGTACTTTAGGATTGGCAATGAAACCCTTATTTAATTGAACGCTGCTGTTAAATTCAACAGTGAATCCTTTTTGATTCCTCTTCCCTCTTTTGGTAGTGATCAGGATCGCGCCGTTAATACCGCGGCTTCCGTACAATGCTGCAGCAGTAGGTCCTTTCAGGACCGTATAGGTTTCGATGTCGTCCGGGCTGATATTCCAGGTATCCGAATTGATGGGAATCCCATCCACTACATAAAAGTTTAAAGGTGAACCTCTTAATAATACGGTAGGGGAAGCTAATAATTCCTGGGTGACGCCCACATTCAAACCGGCCACCTTACCAACCAGGCCATTCATCGGATTGGGCTCGCGTGCTTTTAGCAGGTCATCTCCTTTCACCTCCTGTACCGAATAACCAAGACGTTTGGTTTCTTTTTTAATACCCAGGGCGGTTACCACAACTTCATTAAGATTCCTGGAATCCGTCAGGACAGTGATTACAAGACCGGTATTTTTTGAACCTACCGGCAATTCCTGGCGCATTACGCCCACTCCTGTGATCAACAGGATATCACCTTCTTTGGCTCGTATCGTAAAACTGCCATCCGTTCCCGTGGACGTTCCTGTCTTAGAACCTTTAATGGCTACCGTAGCGCCGGCAACTGGCGACTGGTCTGCATTTGAAACAACATGGCCGCTGACCATGCCTTGTGCTAGTGTAAAAAGGGGCAGCAGGAAGAAGACTGCTAGGGCCCCCATTGCGCGGATAATGCTCTGGCTCATAATTACAGTATGTTTTTAGTTGTTGAAAGCAGGAATACAGGAATAATTATAGGGCGAAATTATCCGGGCAATGTGACGCCAACGTTAGAGTACTTTTAAGTTAATGTTAATTGTTTATAAATACTAAACTTTAGTTCAGTATTTATAAAACTGCTAAAATCATACTAATCACGTATTTAAGCAGAAAAATGAAGCATGGGAAATGGCAATGGGAAAAACGGATATTAACTGCCATGAACTAATGCATTGGTCGCCGCAGCTTAAATGCAGGGAAAGAGTGAAGGGGAATTAAAAAAAGTAAATGATCAGGATCAGGGCTTCCGTATCCCCGATGTTTTTAAGCCGGTGTTTGGCGCGTCCGTCAAAAAAGAGGGTATCTCCCTCGTGGAGTTGAAAGGTTTCTTTTTCAACCTGGTATTCCACGCTGCCTTTTAATATGTATTTGCATTCGAAGGCATCCGTTTGGATCATTTGTTTACGGCTGGCATTTTTCTTTAATTCCAGCATAACGACATCCGTTGCCTGAGAAGTTATACTCCGTGTAAGAATTCTTTTATAGGAAAATCCTTTTACCGGCTCTTTGGAAAAAAGTTTCTCCTGCCCTTTCCGGATGATAAGGATATGACCATTGGTAAGAGAATCCTGCATGTCCTCGAAAAAGGTCTTGAGATTTTCATCCAGAGAATGGATAATATTAAACAAAACAGGAAGAGAAGGAACGGTACGGTTGTTCTCGATCTGGGAGATGAGCCCTTTGCTTACACCAGCTTTCCCGGCCAATTGTTCCAGTGTAATATTTTTCTGCTGTCTTTTGGTCTTGATCTTATCGCCAAGCAATAAAATAAGTTCTTCGTTCATATAGCATCCCCTGTTTAATCGGAAACCAAGGTAGGGAAAATGCGGGTATTCTACAGCCCATATGCTTTCAGGATCTTCGAAAAGATCGCTGTATTTTCATAAACACCTCTGAACAGCCCGGACCGGGGCCCATAAGCAAAAACAGGGACCGGAATGGCGGAATGATCGTTGGTGGAAAACTGACCGCTTACATATCCCTTGGTATAATCGCCATCCAGCAAACTGAGACCGCCCGTTTCATGGTCGGCCGTAACAATAACCAGGGTTTCGCCATCCTTATCGGCAAACTCAAGCGCCCTGCGAACTACCTGGTCGAAATCCATTACCTCGGAAGCCACATAGGGCAAACTGTTTTTGTGGCCCCCATAATCGACCTGTGCCCCTTCGGTCATGATAAAAAAGCCTTCCTTATTGCGGGAAAGTATGTCTACCGTTTTGGAGAAAGCCCGTTGAAGCCAGTCGCCCCGGCCGTCTAACATAGACAATCCCGCTTGTTTTTCGATCACGATCCATTTTGTGCCTTCCCCCCCGGCCTTTACGCTGTCTATAGAAGAAACGATGCTATATTCCGGCTGCAATTCACCCAGGATCTCCGGGCTGAATGCCGATAAGGGTTTAGCCGGCCTAACCGCTTTGGACGGCCGCACTGTTTTCTTCAGGATGGCGACACCGCTCTGGTTATCGTCCCCCGAGCCCATCAGTAGCTGAACCGGGGCATTCTTCAATTCCCTGATTATCGCGATGGAACTATCCCGCTCACGCTGATGCGCATAAAAATCGGCGGGAGTAGCATCGGTAATATCCCCGCAGGTCACCAACCCGGTCCTGATCTTCTTTTTGGCGAGCAGGGCAGGAAGCAAGGTCAGGGGCGCCCCGGTATGGTCCACGCCAACGGCCCGGTTATTTGTCTTTTCTCCCGAAGAAAAGGCAGTGGAACCGGGAGCGGAATCTGTAACATAATTATCAAAAGAGCTTGTCTTGGACAAACCTATATTCTTTATTCCAAAAATATTCAGGGCGCCCCCACTGGCTGTATAACCCGTATATAATTGAGCAAGACCAGTTCCATCACCGATCAGCAGGATGACATTTTTCACCGGCCGGTCCAGGCCATCTGTCTTGTACGTAGGCTGATAGACCATCCCTGCCAGGCCCGGGTCGCCGGTAAAGGTATGAGTAGCCAGCCCTTTTAAGAAACCGCCCAATTCCTGGATATGGTCGGTATTGATGTAATCGACCTGCAGATGCATCAGCTGCGACCAGGCATTGATAAAGTCCGGCGCATCCCAGAAACGGACCGGTTTATGCAGCTGATGAGACTTGGCAATCGCCGCCACTACCTTTTCCCGTTCATCAGCCGGGATGATCCCCTTCCCGTTCCATAGGGTATATTGTTTAAGATCATCACTCAGCATGGCTATCCGGGCCAGGGCATCCGGACGGTAATCAAACGATAAGACTCCATCGAACCAGATAAACGGCGGATAGGAAGGAAAGAGAGATGGATCGGGTCTGTTCCCCGTGATCACCCATTTAACAGAAGGGTTGCCGCTAATTGCGGGATATCTTTTCAGCAGGGCGACCAGCGAATCGACGGTGAAGATAGAATCCGTCTTGATATCGATGAGCATTTGCAGGGTCCGGGAGGCATCGGTAAAAGGATGGCCATTATTTTTTTCAAGACCGGTCAGAAGCGGCTTTAGGTAAAACTCTTCCAGGGTACGTCCCGCCTTAATTTCGGAGGTATCGTGCCCGATAAGCAGCCTGCCGTTCCTCAGCCAGATATCCGCTTCGATGGAGGCAAATCCTTCATTATAGGCCATCCAGAAGGGAGTACGCTGCTCATAATCGTTATGGGAATGCGTATTGGCAATCGAATACTTTATCAGTTGGGCTGTGACCTTTTCGACCAAAACAAGATTTGTTACGAAAACAAAAAAAATAAAAACGAATAGTTTATTCATAAACATAAAAAAATTTGATCCGGCTTTTCGGTCGGCGGACACCGGACAACTGGCTGGCGGCCAAATAACAAGCCGGTTACAAATATAACCGGCTTGCAAAAATAATACGCGTTAATTAATTGTTGTTTTCTTTATTCCTCTACCAGCCCGGATTTTGTTTAATGAGGCCGCCGCTGTTATCGATCTCCACCTGGGGAACGGGCCAAACATCGTTCACATTCGGGTCGAAGTTCCTGCCAGGCCAGATCACGCTTCCGTTATACCCGTGAAGAGCAAGGGAAAAAGCCGCCTTTGCATCACCCCAACGAACCAGGTCACGGAAACGATCTGCCCATTCTCCGGCAAATTCGCAGCGACGCTGGGTCTTTAATTCATTCATATCGGCATTCGTAGTATCGCTAAGACCTGCCCTATGACGGATCGTATTGATCTCTGCATCCGCATTTTTTCCTTGCATCAGTTCGGCTTCTGCCTTTATCAGTATTATCTCCGCATAACGCAGCAAGGGAGGATTCAGTTCGGTAACGGGATGATCGCCGCTCGTTCCGATATAGGTCCCGATCGGATCGGCATAGGAAAAGGGTTCCATATATTTCCTGAACTGGTAACCGCTCAGACTGTTGGTTGAAGAATAAGCGATCTTCTCCCCAAAAAACACAAGCGAGTCTCCGGGTTTCAAAATCGTCACTTCCCTTCTTTTATCACCGCTTTCATAGGCATTATACAATTCCTGAGTTGGCGTATAATAGCCCCAGCCATTGTATTTACCCCAGCCTTTGTTTTCCAGCATAACACCAGGCAGAATGCTGCCCCATCCGTTGCCTTTAGCCGTGCTGTAGGCGCTCCAGATGTATTCCTTGCTCCAGTTACCCGCAATGGTAAATACAGAGGCAAAATCGGGCAATAAGGCATGTTTGCCACTGTTGATCACGCTATCCGCATATTTCTCTGCATTGGCCCAGTCCTTAAGATAGAGATACATTTTGGACAGATAGGCCCAGGCAGCCGTCTTATGGGGCCGGCCATAATCGGTGGCGCCGTAGGTATCGAAATAAGGGAGCAATTGCGCTGCTTCCTTAAGGTCGGCTTCGATCGTCTTGTAATTCTCACCCACATTGGCGGCCCTTGGTATTGCCAGAGCGCTTGGCTTAGCCCTGTCGACTATAGGAACTCCGGCCTTATCATTTCCGTAACTGTAAGCCAGCTGGAAATACATCAGGGCATTCAGGAAATGCGCTTCTCCCAGGATTCTGTCCTTTAATGCCTGATCCATTTTGATGGCCGGCACATTATTAATTACGTCATTGGTCCTTTTGATCACGATATAACGCATCTTCCATTGATCAACCAGGTAGGATACTCCGGAAGTGGCCAGGTTAAAGTTCTTTACGTTCTCCGCTTTCGCATTCCCGCGGCCGGTCACCATATCATCGCTGGCATTAATATACCACATAAAGCCCCGCCCGTAAAACTCTTCCCCGTCGAACTGGTCGTACATGGCATTCGCACCTTTAAGGGCGTCTGATGTTGTTTGCCAGAAATTACCGCTGACCGGTGATCCTTCGGGAGTAATGTCCAGCTTTTTGGAACAACCGTTCAAACTTACCGCGGCAATGGAAAGTACCGTTATCGTATTTAGTATCTTTTTCATAATCCTGAGAATTGCTGTTTTAGAAATTTACATTCAAGCCAACAAATAGAGATCTTGCCTGGGGATAACGGCCTTTGTCGATTCCCTGCTCATCCATACCAACTTCCGGGTCGAATCCTTTATATTTTGTAAACGTCAGGAGGTTATTAGCCGTTACATACAGACGCAGGGAGTTCAGGTGAATCTGCCTGGCAATCGTATTGGGCAGGGTGTAGCCAAGAGTAACATTTTTTATACGCAGATAGGAACCGCTTTCAATGAACCAATCCGATGTTGTGGAGAAGTTTCCATTGGGGTCGCTTAGCGAAACACGCGGAATGGAACTATTCGGATTGGAAGGAGTCCAGGCATTCAGAATTTCATTACTCATATTATAATTCTGGCCGCTCACACTGGCCTGCCAGGTAAGGTATCTCAATCCGTTGAAGAGTTTGTTACCCTGAACGCCCTGTGCGAATATATTCAGATCGAAGTTCTTGTAACTGGCATTAAAACTCAGCCCATAGGTCAGCGCCGGATAAGGATTCCCAGCCACAACCCGGTCATTGGGGGTTATCTGGCCATCGCCGCTCGCATCCACGAATTTCAGATCACCTGGTTTGGCATTGGGCTGGATCTTATTGCCATCTTTATTGGTATAATTATCCACTTCCGACTGGGTTTTGAAAAGTCCTGCGGTTTTTACGACATAATAAGAATACAGCGCATAACCCGTATGTATATACAAGGGAGCAAGGGTGCTCCGGATATTCGAACCGCTGGTATTGATATTATCGAGGCCGCCTGCCAGGGAAACCAGCTTGTTGGCTATTTTCGTCAGAGTAGCGCTGAAGCTGTATTGAAAAGCGGAATTGCCGGCACTGTTGTAGGTAAGCCCTAATTCGATCCCTTTATCCCTAGCCTCACCGCCATTCAGGAATTGCCCGTTATTAACCCCTGCCGTACTTGGCGGAGCCGGCTGAAACACCATATCCTTAGTGCGTTTGACAAAATAATCCGCCGTAAGCGTGATCCTGTTATTCAGGACGCTCATGTCCACGCCAATATTGGATTGGATGGATTTAGCCCAGGTCAGGTCCGGATTGGAGATGCCGTCCTCCGCATAACCGTAGACCTGTGTCTGAACCTGTCCCATGTATGCCGTGACAGGCGCAAGAGGAACTACCGAGGCGTTGATCGGAAGGCTGGCCAGGTTACCCAGAACACCATAACTGCCGCGGATCTTCAGGTTATTCAACCAGGAAAAATGGCTAAGAAAATCTTCCTTGCTGACCAGCCATCCGGCTGATACGGAACCGTAATTGGCAAATTGATTTTTCTGAGCTACCAGGGAAGTTCCGTCCCTTCTGCCGATCAAACTAAGCAGGTATTTTCCATTATAATCATAATTGACGCGGCCGAGATAAGAGACAAGCGCCCACGAATTTTTACCACTTTGGGAAGGGAAAATTTTATTGGCATTCTGCATATACCGGAGGGAAGATCTTTCATCGTCGAAGTCCTGCGCCATGGAATTTAAATAGGTGTCTTCCCGGCTCTGGTAGGAATAACCGCCGAGCACGTTGATATTATGGTTGCCCAATTTTTTCGTATAATTCAGGGTCTGTTCAGCAAGCAATTCCGTGAAAGCATTGTTATTCTGGGTAAGCTGGTTATAATCAAAGATCTTTCCGATCTCCAATACCCTTGAAACGAACTCTTTGTAATTGGAGTTGGATTTGGTGACGGCCAGGTTGGAACGGAAGTTCAGGTCCTTCGTCAATTTGAGTTCCAGGTATGGATTGATAAAAAAGTTGTTGGTAGGATTTCTCTGGTCCAGCCGTTTGAGATAAGCGACGGGGTTGATCACATCTCCGTATGCACCTGCATATTTCGCCGGTAATCCGGCAAAGCTTCCGTCGGAATTATAGGGCGCCACGCTGGGGGGATAAAAAAGTGCAGCCAATAAGGCTCCGGTATAAGGACTTCCGGTATTGGCGCCTGTCCCGTCCGTAAAGACATATTGCATATTCTCGCCGATCTTCAGCCAGGAGTTTAACTGAAACTCAGTATTTAACCGGTAATTATACCGTTTGGCATTTGTATTCAGTACAATTCCTTCCCCATTCCGATAACCGTAACTCAGGAAATATTTGGATTTTTCTGTTCCTCCACTGACACCGATATTGTAATCCTGTACCTTGCCTTTCCGGAAAACATCATCTATCCAGTTCGTACGGGTAATCTGTCCGTCCGGGTAGATACTGGTATTAAAGGCATCCAGTCTCGGCTGGCCGGCATTATCTGCAGCCATATTCATGACATCCGCATACTGCCTGGCATTCAGAGATTGCAGTTTCCTCCATGCGGATTGTACACCTGCCTTGGCATCCACATTAACGGTAGCGGCGCCGGACTTGCCTTTTTTGGTAGTAATGATAATCACGCCACCGGATGCCCTGGCCCCATAAATAGCGGCCGCAGCATCCTTCAATACGGAAATGGACTCTATCTCGTTAGGGTTGACCGGAAAGTTGGAATAAATGGATCCGTCGACCACATATAAAGGCCCTTCCCCGTTAATTCCACCCATCCCTCTGATATTTACACGGGGAGCAGCAGTTGGATCACCGCCTTCATTGGTGACAATCACCCCGGGTGCCTTTCCTTGTAAAGCTTCGGCAACATTATTTAATGAACGGGAAGAAAGCTTATCCAGCTTAACCTCCGAAACGGCGCCGGATATTGTTGATCTTTTTTGGCTGCCATAGGCGACCACCACTACCTTATCCAATTGCTGATCGTTGCGCTCCATGCGGATCACATTATTTCCACCAGCGGTGACCGTAATCTGCCGGGTCTGGTATCCTACCATGGTAATAAGGAGGACTGCCGATTTGTTTTCTGCCTCCAGCGTAAACCTGCCTCTGGAATCCGTAAGTGTTCCGGAAGAAGTTCCTTTTATATAGACACTTGCATTTTGTAACGGACCATTGTCGTCTAAAATCGTTCCGGATATTTTTTCCCGGACTGCGTCATAAGCAGTAAAAAAAGTTACGGGCATCTTTCCTTTGCTCAGCGTCGTAGCGGCACCGGAAACAGAAGAGGCGCCTTCTTCTTTGGCGATATCCATTTTCTTCTTAGAGGAAAAGGTGGTGGCTCCGGGAACGAGCGAAGCACCCTGGTCTTTGGAATAGATCACGATGGTATTTCCGTGGCTTTCAAAGGTAAGCTCTGTTTCTTTTAATAACTTCTGCAACAGTTCTTCAATGGTAACCTCCGTTTTTTCACGAAGCGTTATCTTATATTGTTTGACTTCCGTCACATCGTAGGCAAATTTCACTTTTGCAGTGGAAGCGATTTGTTTTAATACCTTTTCCAGTGGTTGTTTGTCCGCATCTAAACTTATGGTCTTGTGAAGCGGGTCCTGAGCTTTAGAACTGACAGCCCATGCCATCAGGCAAAGTACAAACCCTACACAGGAAAGCATACGGGTAGCCTTCCGCGTTTGCGAAGATTTTTTCATAATTGTCTTTTCTTTAAAAAATGTTTACCGAATAGTAATGGTATTTTCCTGTAACGAAAATTGCACGTGGTTTTTCTCGCCTAATAAATTCAGGATGCTAAGCATTTCCTGTAAACCGATATCGCTTTTTACATGTAGATAATATTGCCCTTCATAATATCGCCGGTATGTTCTGACGTTGATTTTATAATGATCCTGAAGCCATTGTATGACTTCTCCCAGGGAAGCATTCTCCAGGAAAAGGTCCCCGTTGATCCAGCCGTTGGCCTCGCCTGTCAGAACCGAGTCAACAACGGCCCCGTTTTGCCGGGCGGAATATTTTAATCTTTGGGATGGGAGCAAAGTGCCGAGGGTATCCTTTTGTTGGCTCACCATTACTTTTCCGGTCACCACCGAAATCTTTATTTCCTTCGCTGCACCGATCATCTTAACGGAGAAAGAAGTGCCCAGTACGGTGGTAGAAAGCGTATTGGCCTTCACGATAAAAGGGTGGGAAGCGTCTCTTTTTATATCAAAAAAGGCTTCCCCTTTCCTAAGTTCCACTGTTCGGTTTTTCTCAAAATTATCGTAATAAGCAAGCTCCGTATTATCATTCAACCATACAGTACTGCCATCTGGAAGTACCAGTTTTTCTATTTTTCCCTGAACCGCCTTTGCTATCAACTCCTTTGGCGTCCCAGTCACACGGGATAGGCCCCAGACACAACCAAGCACACTTGCGGCAATAGCGGTATATTTTATCCAGGGCATCATTTTCCATTTTCCCCGGATCTTTGTTTCCTGAACGATCTTTTCAACAAGTTGAATTTCGCGAACCTCATTCTGCCCGCCCATCGCGGCAATTACGGGCTTATGGATATTTTCCCTGGTTACCGATCTGTCCGAATCATTACGGAATGTCCATTCTTTCCCGGATAAGGCCTGTTGTTCCATCCAGTCGTGTAGCTGTTGTAATTCTTCTTCATTACATCCCTGGTCCTGATATTTTTCGAGCAATTGCCTTATCTGTTCGGGTAAATTCAAGCTGGTAATTTTAATGGATGTTCTATCGGGATTTGAAGGTCCCTCTTTTATAAGACAAAAAAAAGGAAGGGGTTAACTATTCAAACCCTAAATAAAATAAAAAAAAATAAAAATTAGGGGAAGAGTGTGCAATTTGTCCTTGTACACTGCACTTAGTTTTTTGACGGCGGTATTGAATTGATTACGGATGGTTTGTTCTGAATTCCCGGTGGCCGAAGCGATCTCCGCAATAGTTAATCCCGTGAATTGGTGGGAGATATAGACCTGTTGCATCTTTTCAGGTAATAATTTGGCCAGGGAGCGAATGGTGATTTCGATGCTTTTCTTTTCCAGGAGGTCCGCAGGGGAGGCTTGGGCCTGCTCATCCTTTATTCCTTCCATACTGGTTTGCAAACCCTCAAAGACAATACCGGACTGCCTTTTTTTGGCCAGTTGGTTGAGGATTCTGTTTCTCAGCGCGGTAAATAAATAACCGGATACCGATTGGAGTTCGGGCAATTCTGACCGTTTGTTCCAAAGATGGATAAAGAGCTCCTGAACAATCTCTTCCGCATCTTCTTTATTCTGTACTATTTTATAGCCGTGCTGGAATAAGGGTTCCCAATATTTGTCGAACAGGGAATGAAAGGAGGGATGATCCCCCGATAAGAATTTTTTCCAAAGCAGTTTCTCGAATATGGCTACATCCATCATAATCAGAATTAACGCAAAAGTACAGAGATGCGGTAATGTTTCGGTTACCGGACAAATTAATAAATTATTATGAACCGATATATGTCTGGCCCTTATTTATTTACGCAACCGTTTTCGACCGTTTTCGAATTTTTTCGTCCTTTTTCGTTCCTCATACGGATTGGTCAGACCCTTAAAGAGAATTTGACCCTGTAGCCTGCCATCAGTCGTTAATATTCTCTTTACATAAAAGAAACAAATCCTTAACTCTCGCGTAAACTAATAGTAATAAGTGATTTAGACCTTTGGAAAACCGCAAGAATGGAAAAACGATCCGTAGATGTAGTTGTCCTCTCTGACGTTCACCTCGGAACATATGGGTGCCGGGCCAAGGAGCTTGTCAATTACCTCAAAAGCATCACCCCGAACATACTTATCCTGAATGGGGATATCATCGATGGCTGGCAATTTACGAAACGTTATTTTCCTGTTTCCCATATCATGGTCCTGAAAGAGATCATCCAATGCATCACCAATGGCACAAGGGTATTCTATATCACCGGCAACCATGACGAGATGCTGAGGCGGTATTGTGATATCCAGGTAGGTGGGTTTACCCTTACCGATAAGCTGGTCCTGGAAATCGATAATAAGATGACCTGGATCTTTCATGGGGATGTTTTTGACAACACCACAAAAGGGAGCGCAAAAATATTAGCCAAACTGGGTAGCAGCGGTTATGAATTACTGATCCTCTTTAACCGGTTGGTCAATTTCATATTGAAGTTTTTTGGGCAAGAGCGGGTTTCCATTTCGAAAAGAGTAATGGCGGGCGTAAACAAGGCAGTTAGCAAGATCAACGATTTCGAATTGATCGCTGCTGAGCTGGCCATTGAAAAAAAATACGATTATGTTATTTGCGGCCATATACACCAGCCTTCGAAAAAAGTGGTTGAAACTAAAAATGGAAAAGTTACCTATCTGAATTCGGGCGATTGGGTGGAACATCTTACGGCACTGGAATATCAGCAAAATGAATGGACCATCTACGAGTATGATGAAAAGAAATTCCCGGCTACCCAAACAGTGGAAATGAAACAACCGATCAATGTGATGACGGATGAAATTAATTTTTATATCAATTCGCTCAAAGTAATATAACGGGGGGCTGCGGCCAAAAACTAAAAAGAAATGAAAATACTTTATGCCGTTCAGGCGACCGGAAATGGTCATATCAGCAGAGCCATGGAGATACTCCCTTACCTGGAGCGTTATGGTAAAGTAGATATTTTCCTCAGCGGCGCCAACAACACCCTGCAGCTGGATGCATCGGTGAAATACCGCAGCAAGGGTCTGAGCCTGTTCTATTCAAACAGCGGGAGTCTTCATTACGGCCAGACCATCCGGCAATTCGCGCCCCTTCGGATCATGCGGGAGGTAAAGGATTTACCGGTAGAAAAATATGATCTTGTTCTGAATGATTTCGAGAGCATTACCTCCCTGGCCTGTGCCTGGAAGAAAGTACCCTCGGTAAATTTCGGACACCAGGCCAGCTTTATCTCTCCCAAAACCCCGCGTCCGGAGAACAAAAATGCAATGGGGGAATGGATCCTCCGCAATTATGCCAGGGCCACACAATATATAGGATTGCATTTTAAACAATATGACGACTTTATCCTGCCCCCTGTGATCAAAAGAGAAATCCTGCAGGCCGAGCCCCAGGATAAGGGTCATATTACCGTCTATTTGTCCTCCTACAACGATGCCATTGTCAGCCAATATCTACAACCGCTGAAAGAGCATCGGTTTCATGTCTTTTCCAAAGAAGTCAGGGAGCCGGTCCAGCAGGGCAATATCCGTTTTATTCCTGTCAGCAAGAACGCCTTTAACAAAAGCCTGATCAATTGCAGGGCGATCATTACAGGAGCCGGTTTCGAAACGCCCGCCGAAGCATTATATCTGGGTAAAAAACTCCTGGTGATCCCGATACGCGGCCAGTATGAGCAATTCTGCAATGCCGCCGCCCTTAAGAAAATGGGAGTTCCCGTACTGGACAAATTAGATGCCGGTTTCGGGCAGGTATTTCTGCAATGGATGGAACAAAAGAAAAAGATCACGCTTTCCCTGGATCATTCAACCGAATCCATCGTAAGCTACCTTATGCACAACTGTTCCGGCCGCAAAAAGAACAGCCTGGATCTCCTCTATCCCGAAATGGTCTTTAATTAATAATCATTTACAAGTATAATTCCTCCAAGAATATAAATCCTTCCAGATTATAATTTCCTCGAAGATTATTATTCCTCCAATACACTAAATTTTTCACAAGGGGGATTCCCAAGGGGCCCTGTCCCTTGGGCGCGACGCATCTGATTTTTTTGCCCATGGGGTTATTTTTCTCCGAAAAACCCCATGGGCAAAAAAAAGAGCCACCATCATGGAAATGAAGTGGCTTCTGCATGAGAAATTCAACTCTACATATATAACCATCGATTAACAGGTGGCTAACCAATGAACAAATATAACGGGGTAGTATTACCCTGAGTTTACTGAATAGTTATGCTAATATTAATGTAAGGTTACCTCTGTAGTTGCAGCCGGTCTTCCCGAACGGCGAAAATATGGGCAGCAAAAAGCCCGCCGGGGCGGGCCATGCCAGTTTGTTTTTAGCGGATGTTCATTTAAACGGAGCTCACGAACCGGATTTCTCCCGGTTTAGGAATGTTTGTTCTTGTGTTTAAGGACTTTAGCCTCGAGATAAAAAATGATCTCTTCGGCAATATTCTTCGACTGGTCTCCCACTCTTTCCAATCTGCGGATGATGGACAGGATATACAATCCCTGGTCCAGATCTTCCGGATGATCCTTCAGATAGGATTCGATGGTTCGGTTGGCGTTCATGTTTATATTATCCAGGAACTCATCCTTTTTGAATACTCCCCGTGCCAGGATAGTATCTTCTTTTTCAAAGGCCGTCTGGGTATCCTCCAGGATAACGATAGCCTCTTCGTACATCTCCAGGATACGGGATGATTTCAGCAAGCCGTCGGGGAAAGGGGAGCCTGCACTGATAATATATTTCGCAATTCCATCTGCAATATCCCCGATCCTTTCCAGATTGGAATTGATCTTCAGTACCGCCAGCAGGAAACGGAGGTCGATAGCAACGGGGCAATACAGGGCAAAGATATTTTCACAATCACGGTCGATCTTTAATTCGCTGCCGTTGACTCTTTTCTCTTTTTGAACGACTGCTCTTGCCAGGTCTTTGTCAAAACTCAGGAAGGCCGCCCTGGCATTGCTCAACTGGGAATGCACGAGCGCCCACATATTAGAGACCTCTACCTTCAGGAGTTGTAATTCTGCTTCAATTTGTGCCATAACTATAAAAATATGTATTATTTGTTCTTATTCATAACCGGTCAGATCCGGGAAATATCCTGGTTACCTGCGGTTAGCTGAAACGTCCGGTAATATAATTCTGTGTACGGTTATCTTTGGGGTTGGTGAACATCGTCTTGGTTTCATCGTATTCCACCAGTTCCCCCATATAGAAAAAGGCAGTACGGTCACTGACCCTTGCGGCCTGCTGCATATTATGTGTCACGATAATAAGCGTATAATTGGTCTTCAGCTCATGGAATAACTCTTCGACCGTGGAAGTGGAGATGGGATCCAGGGCAGAAGTCGGTTCATCGAACAACAGGACTTCAGGCTCCATAGCAACTGCCCGGGCGATACAGAGACGCTGCTGCTGTCCGCCGGAAAGGAAGGACCCTTTTTTATTAAGCGAGTCCTTTACCTCATTCCACAGAGCAACCCGGGTAAGAGAATGCTCTACGATCCTGTCCCTTTCAGCCTTGGCCAGTTTAACGCCATTCAGTTTATAACCTGCAATGACATTATCATAGATGCTCAGGTTGGGAAAAGGGTTAGGCCGTTGAAACACCATTCCGATCTTCAGTCGAACAAAGATGGGGTGCATTTCATATACATCTTCGTTATTGATTTTCATTTCTCCTTTGGAGGTAGCGCCGGGAATCAGTTCATGCATACGGTTGATGCAACGCAGATAGGTGGTCTTTCCGCAACCGGAAGGGCCCATTACCGCAACCACCTGATTCCTTGGAATATCGATGTTTACATTCTTAACGACATGATTGCTCCCAAAATAAGCGTTAAAATCCCTGCTTTTTATAATTGTACTTTCCATTTTCTTGTTATCAGCTTTGTAAAAATATTGAGCAATAAGACCCAGGCCAGCAAAATCAGGGATGCGCCCCAGGCAAGGTCATGCCAGTCATTGTATGGACTGGTAGCATAATTGAAGATCAGCAAAGGCAGACTCTGCATCGGTTTGGTAATATTCGCGGAAAGATAAGGATTCCCGAACGCCGTAAATAAAAGTGGAGCTGTTTCCCCGGTTATACGTGCTATGGAAAGCATGACGCCGGACATGATCCCGCTAATCCCGCAAGGAACGATCACCTTGAAAATCACCCGGTGAAATGGCATACCCAGGGCAAAAGCGGCTTCTTTAAGGGAGTCTGGCAATAACTTGAGAGTCTCTTCCGTAGACCTTACCACAATGGGCAACATCATAATGGCCAGCGCTACACTACCGGACAAGGCGGAAAATCCGCCGAGTGGCTTGACCAGCCAAAAATAGGCGATAATCCCAATAACGATAGAAGGTACACCCTGCAGAATATCCACCGAAAGACGGGCCCAGTAAGCCAGCCTGCTTTTTTTATTCTCGCTCAGATAAATGCCGCATAAAATCCCAATGGGAATCGCTATGGCAGCTGCTACCACAATAATGATCACACTTCCAAGCAGGGCATTGGCAATCCCGCCGCCCGATTCTCCCACGGGTTTGGGCACATTGACGATAAAATGCCAGTTGATCTTGGTAATACCGGCCTTGATGATAAAAGTTAGTATCGCTAACAAAGGGATTACACAGGCAAAAGCGAAAAGGATAGTGAGTACCTGAAACCCCCTGCTTTTACCGATCCTGTATTTTACACTACCTATATTCATGCGGAAATGTTTTTTTCATGCCTCTGTTTCAATCTATTCACAGGTCTTTTATTTATTGGAAGGGCACAAGATTTACTATTCATTCGTAAACCGGTCAATGATCTTTTTACCGATGACATTTATCACTACGGTAACCAGGAAAAGGACCAGGCCAAGTTCGATAAGAGCAGACAGATATACGGCCTTATCTGCTTCCGTGAACTCATTCGCGATTACGCTGGCCATTGTATTGCCGGGAGCAAAAATATTTTTCGGAATGATACTGGTATTCCCGATCACCATCGTCACGGCCATAGTTTCTCCAAGGGCCCTTCCCAGGGACAGCAGAATACCGGCAAAAAGGCCTGACTTCGTATAGGGAATAACTACATTACGGATCACTTCCCAACGGGTAGCACCTAACCCATAAGCGGCTTCTTTCAACGGAGACGGAACCATTTGGATCATGGACCTGCCGAGGGAAGCGGCGTAAGGTATGATCATTACTGCCAGGATCAGAGAGGAACTGAAGATCCCCACGCCGACCGGTTCAACGCCGATCTTTGTTTCAAAGCTCCTGACGATCGGAACCAGTACGGCTAATCCCCAGAAACCATAAATTACGGAAGGCACCGCAGCGATCAGCTCCACGATATTTTTCAACAGATTGGGCAACCATCCTTTCGGATAATACTCGCCCAGGAAAATGGCGATGGCCATCGAAAAAGGAATGGAAATGATCAGGGCAAGGAATGAACTCAGCAGCGTTCCCAACAGGAACGGCCAGGCGCCATAAACATCCTGTACGGGATCCCAGACCTTGCCCCACAGGTATTTCGGACCCAACGCTTTGATGGAAGGCAGGGATTGCAGGATCAGCGTCAGTAAAATGCCCAGCACCAGGATCACCATGAACAGACCCATAATCACCAGGGTTCGTTTGAACACATTTTCCGTACGGATCTGGCGAAAGGATCGCCTTACTTTTGTTTTTGCTTTCACTGTTTCCGGTGATTTTAAAGAATTAGGAACCCGCAGGGAAAGATCCCTGCGGGTAATTAATTCATTCTCAACAGATGTATCCATAACTAATTATTCATCCGTAAATAATATCTTTTTATTTATTGAAGGATCGGCTTGCCATCAAAAGTCGCCGATTTCAAAATAGCGTCTCCGACGGCTACTGCTGCGGGAGAAAGAGGCGCGTAATTAAGGGCGCCGCTGAATTGTTGGCCATCATGGATTGTCCAGGATAGCAACTTCAATAACTTGGTTGCCCTGTCCAAAGAACGGTCATTGTATTTTTGTTCTTTGTAGATCAGCACCCAGGAAAACCCGGAGATGGGGTAACCATCTGCTGCATCTGTATTGGTCAGTGATACTTTAGAATCAGGAGGGATCTGGATATTGGCGGCAGCTGTTACACTGGCAATGCTGGGGGTAATAAAATTCCCAGCTTTATTCTGCACTTTTGCATAAGCCATATTGTTCTGAACGGCATAAGCCAGTTCAATATATCCGATTGCCCCTGGTGTTTGTTTGACCAGACCGGCAACACCTTCATTCCCTTTTCCACCTAATCCTACGGGCCAGTTCACGGAAGAACCTTTTCCTACTTTGGTACTCCATTCTTCGCTAACCTTCGAAAGATATGTAGTGAAAATATTGGAAGTACCGCTGCCATCCGAACGATGAGAGATTACGATGGAGGTAGCAGGCAATTTTGCCGTTTTGTTGATGGCCGCGATCTTAGGATCGTTCCATTTGGTAATTTTTCCCAGGAAAATATCCGCCAGTACTTCAGGAGATAAAAGGAGGGTATCCTTTACTTCGGGCAGGTTATAACTTAAGACAACCGCACCGGCTGTAACCGGAATGTGAAGAGCTGGTCCAGATAAAGCTGAATCCTGTTTGCCGTTCATCGGAGCATCGGAAGCTCCGAAATCAACGGTTTTGTTCGTCAATTGGGAAATGCCTGCGCCGGAACCTACGGATTGGTAATTTACTTTGAGACCGTTCAATTTGTTGTACTCGGAAAAAACTTTCGAAAACAAAGGGTTATCGAACGAGCTGCCTGCTCCGATGAGCGCATTATCGTCACTGTTGCCTTTTGCCGTACTGTCCGATCCGGTGGCGCTGCCGCTGCCGCCGCCGCAGGATACCAGGCTCACGCCAAGGGTAGCTAAAAAAAAGCCTGCGGTTAAAGAATTCCTGATGGAAAAATTCCTGAAGGTGAACAAAGTTGATTTCATTTTTTTTACTTTACTTAAGGTAGTTAAGAATTCTACTTTTATTTGTCGGTTTTCCCTGTCTGGCAGGGGGGGTGAAAACTATTTATTTTCCAAACGTGAAAAAGAAAGTCATCCGATAGACCAGGTCATAATCGCTTTTCAGACTTCCGCTGGTATTATCCAGTTTGCTCTTATAATTATTATACCAGATATTAGGCATAAAGTGAACATTTTTGGCTGGGGTGAAGTCCAGACCCGCGGTTATGAATTGTTCCTTGGTGGTAGATTCATTATAATTGGCCAGGTTACCGGTATACTTCGTATAGATGGCATTATTTATTTTGCTATTCGGGTCCGTCATATCGTAACGGGCAAAGAATCTCAGTTTACCGGTGATTACATTGCCATGTACGTAAAGGGAAAGGCCTTTTGCCGCCTCGGAAAGTGTATCGACGCCGGTCGCCTTTGTGGCGAACAGATCGTTCTTCAGATTGTTGATATACCCTTCGGCGCCAATCGTCAGGGCCGGGGTATTATAGGCTATATACCCTTTCAGCATCTGACGGGAATGATGCCAGGCGTTACTTGCGGCCGTAGCTCCGGAAGCCGGAGTATAAGACTGCCAGTTCAAACGCTGATAATCCGCATACAAATCGAAAATCAGTTTTTTGTCAAAGAACATGGCATAAACATCGCCATAAAACCATTTATAACTGGATCCTTCCGGTTTGTCCCCGGTACCGTTACCTACCATGATGTTATACCCATAATTTCCTTTCGCATCAAATTTACCCTGCAGTTCGGCGCCAAGGTCATAAGAAGGCGTACGGCGGATATCGGATATGGTTCTCTCGATGGATCGGTAGGACCAGACCTTTTCCGCTATCAGGGGGAAGGCAGGAGTGGCCACCTGTCCAACGATGAGATCGGTCCCTTTCCAGATATTTTTCCAACGGATATTGGCCAGTTTGATATAAAAAGTCAATTTATTATTCTGCAGTAAATCTCCGTTCTGGGCAGGATTGCTGGGAGGATTGAGCGCAGGGAAATTATCTTCGGCTGCCAGCAATAATTCCGCTGAAAACCGGGAGGTTATATTATAATCATACCCCAGATAAATACGGCGGAACTGGAAGGCGTTCCTGCTAGTTGGAATACCTGAGTATTGATTATTATTTCCCCTCTTCAGCGAATCACTATGGCTCTTGTAAAAAAGATCCCCGAACATATAGCCCCATATCCTTCCGGAGTTAGCGGCTCCGGCTTTAAATGCGGAATCGGAGTTTAACAGGTATTGAGCTTTTAAAGAACTGGTTAACATAAATAAAATACCGGCAAACAAAAGTTGTAGTTTGATTCTCCTTTTCATAAATAAATCCCAGGTTGTTTCCAAAGCCTACAGGTTAAACCTGATAGGCTCGGTGGTTAAAAAATGTAGTCTTGAATTAATTAACTGGTCTTGAATAATTGGTCTTGAATAATTCTCTGGTGCAAAACAAATCCTAACCAATGACCGGAATGTTACCGGAATATTACCTTAATGTTAACAGTTTCAAAAAATGAACCATGTGATGACCCCATTCAAATATAACTAAATGATTATCAACAGTTTTAAAAAAAGGAAGTTTTTTAATGTAACAAGTTAGCCTTATGAATTTTTAGGGTCAATTCCTTCCAAGTACCTGGTGTTAAGAAATTATTATCAAATGGCTTTATGGTTTACCCACTCACATTAGCTCTACATTTGCCCTGACTTTTAAGGCTTTGATGCTGATTTTCGTGGTACTTATATTACTTTATCTATGAGGGGTTTTAATTCGATCGTTCAACTATTCATGCCCAAGGACAGGGTTTTTTATTCTCTTTTCGAAGAGGTGGCTGACAGTGTGGCCAAAATGGGCTCCTTATTAAAAGAGGTCGTATCGGAGCCTGATTATGACAAGCGGGCAGCGCTGATCCTGAAGGTAGAGACGCAGGAACATATCAATGACGATTTTACCCACCGGATCTTTACGGAATTAGGCAGGAATTTTATTACTCCTTTCGACCGGGAGGATATCCATTATCTGGCCACTGCATTGGATGACATCTGCGATTATATTTATGCCGCCGCAAAAAAAATCAATTTTTATAAGGTCAACCCCAATGATCCCGGAATCCAGAAAATGGCGGAATTGATCGAACAGGCGGCCTGGCATACCAGGCTGGCGGTAAAGGAACTACGGAATATGCGGGACATGCGTAAGATCACCGATGCCCTGGTTCGGGTGAATAGTATTGAAAACCAGGCCGACGATATCTTTGACATGAGCATCGAACGTCTTTTCGAAACGGAACCGGATGCCAAAGAGGTAATAAAGAGACGGGACATCTACCAGGTTATGGAGATCGTCACCGACAAGTGCGAAGACGCCACCAATGTGATCGAATCCATTATTATTAAATATGCTTAAAAAATCGGGATGATCCCTTGCCGGCTAAACATCCCGTATCCTGTTAGTTCATGACTCTTCTACTTCTTATTATCGTGCTGGCCCTGATCTTTGATTATATAAATGGATTCCACGACGCGGCCATATCCATTGCCACTGTCGTATCCACAAAAGTACTTACCCCCTTTCAGGCCGTATTATGGGCAGCCTTCTTCAATTTTGCGGCTTTTTTCATTTTTAAATATTTTATCGGAGAATTCCGGATCGGTAATACCATTGCGAATTTCGTGACCCGCGACTTTATTACACTTCCCGTCATCCTTGCCGGACTGATAGGAGCCATCCTGTGGAACCTGCTGACCTGGTGGTTTGGCATTCCATCCAGTTCTTCCCATGCACTCCTGGGCGGATTCGTAGGCGGGGCGCTGGCACACGCTGGGGGATTGGCGGATCACGGAAAAACGGTGATCAATTACGTATTGGTTGTCCCTACCTTTCTTTTTATTTTCCTCGCGCCGCTGATCGGGATGATTGTGGCCTTTTTTATAACGGTCCTCATCGTTAACCTATTTCAAAGATCCAATCCGTACCGGGCAGAGAAATGGTTCCGTCGCCTGCAATTACTTTCTTCCGCCCTGCTAAGTCTGGGGCATGGCGGCAATGATGCACAAAAGGTATTGGGCATCATTGCCGCTGCTATGGTGGCTAACGGCGATCTGGATTCCATTCAACATCTTCCTGCCTGGGTACCGATAGCCTGCTTTACCTCAATTGCCCTGGGAACGCTAAGCGGCGGATGGCGAATTGTTAAAACAATGGGTACCCGTATTACCAAGGTTAGTCCATTGGAAGGTGTTTGCGCAGAGACAGCAGGGGCCATTACCCTCTTCCTTACGCAGACATTAGGCATACCGGTAAGCACGACCCATACCATTACTGGTGCGATCGTGGGAGTCGGCGCCACCAAAAGATTATCCGCAGTCCGGTGGGGAGTGACCATCAATCTGGTATGGGCCTGGATCCTGACCATTCCCGTCAGTGCTATCCTTGCTGCGCTTGTCTACTGGATCAGCCGGTTTTTTATTTAGTGTACGTTTCTTTGGCTACTGAATCTTTGTTCCTTCTTTTATTCCATCATTGGCATTGACGATCACCCTATCATGCAATTGCAGCTCTCCGAAAACCTCCATCGAATCATGCCTGGAGTTCCCTTCCTTAATATCCACCCAATACGCCTTGTTATCTTTCACCGTGATCACATATTTTTTTTCGGTCGAAGTAACGATCGCCGATTGAGGCACGATCAGTGAATTCGTGTTGCGTTTGACAGGCAGCACTACTTCCGCATACATACCGGGTTTCAGGAGATTCTGGCTATTGTTCACATCCACTTCTATAACCTCCGAACGGTATTTCATATTTAAGGAGCCCGCAGAACGGCTGATAGCTCCTTCGAAGATCTTACCCGGGAGGATACTTACCCGGAACGTAACGACAGTGTGACCGGATAACTGGTTACTGTATAATTCCGGCACATCGATGACCAATCTCAATTTATTCTGCTGTTCCAGCACCAGCATAGGTTTGTCTTCCGATTTTTGAGCAGGTCCAACAAGGGCCCCCGGATGTACATTACGTTCCGTGATCACACCATTAAAAGGTGCTATTACGTTGAGATAATCCTTTGTTGCCTCCAATGCTTTATAATTGGCTATCTCTCCCTGAGTGGAGGCGCTGTCCGCGAGCATTTTGGCCCTTGCCATTTCAAGGTCATGGGCCGAGACAGTTCCCGGCATTTTATTGGCTACCAGTAACCGGTCGTAATTATCCTTGCTGGCCAGGAACAAAGCATAAACCTGCAGGTATTTGGATTTGGCGGAAAAATATTGCTGTTCGATTTCCGGTGCCTCCAGCCTTACCAGTAACTGCCCTTTTTTAACGAGCGACCCCCGGTCTACAGGTATATCTTTTATAAATCCATTCACCTTAGGATAAACATCGACCCGTTCGAAAGGTTTTAACACAGCAGGAAGCGAAGCCGTAGAACCAAGCTGCCCCTGCGTTACCTCTCCGAGTATATATTGAGCTTTTAGGGGAGTGGCCGGTTCCCTGTCTGAAGGATCTTTATCCGATGGCTTTTTTTCTTCCTGGTTACAAGCCAGGAAAATGCACATCACTATAGCTGGAAGAATATATTTTATTAAGGCGTTCATATATTTAATTTTTGAGTATTATTTTTATTGTTCAGTAGGGAAACCGGGTTCCGAATCATCCCCGGGCATCAGGGATGGTGATGAAAATCCTGTTTTACCCTGGATAAGGGAATATACCTGGGGAAGGATCAGCAGAGCGGATAGCGTGGAGAACACCAGGCCGCCAATTACCGCGCGGCCGAGCGGCGCCGTCTGATCGCCGGCTTCTCCCATCCCGCTGGCCATGGGGATCATACCTGCTATCATGGCAAGACTTGTCATCAGGATCGGGCGCAACCGGATGGAAGCGCTGACAACGGCTGCGCGGGTAGCGTCCCTGTATTCCAAACGCAATTTTTCCGCATTGGTAACGATCAGAATGGCATTGGCCACAGAAACACCGGTAGACATGATCATCCCCATATAAGACTGGAGATTCAGCGTAGAGCCCGTGAGCAGCAGGGCGATCAGGGACCCGAGGATCACAGCAGGAACGGTTGTCAGCACGGCCAGGGATACCTTAAACGATTGGTAATTGGCTGCCAGCAACAGAAAGATCACCACAATGGCGATCAGCAGGCCGTTCTGCAATCCACTAAGGGTCTCTACCAGCAGGCTGGAAGTCCCTTTTATTTCGGCAACCAGCCCCCGGGGAGGGTCACCGATACTTTTAATGGCTTTTTGCACGGAGGAGGTGGCGGATCCCAGGTCCATCTTAAAGATGTTGGCACTAACGGTTACGTACCTTCTGGGCCCGGCCCGGTCATATTCACCGGGAACGCTGTCAATGGAAAAAATCGCCACATCTTCCAACACGGGTCTTGCCTGTCCTTCGACCAGGGGTATTTCCTTAAGATCTCCGACTTCATGCATGATATATTCCGGGATCTGTACCTGCACCTGGTAGGTATAAGAAGTCCTGTCGTCCAGCCAAAGATTTTTCTGGGTATACCGGCTGGATGAAGTAGCCGCAGTAACCGACCGCGCGACCTCGGATAAATTCATACCCATCTGGGCCGCCTTGAACCGGTCGACATTTATATTGATCACCGGGAATTTTAAAGGCTGTGCGATTTGCACATCCCTGAGGAAAGGGATCCTGGTAAGTGCTTCGGTCAATTTACCCGCATAATCCCCGATCTGTTTCATATCCCGGCCTGACACCCGCACTTCAATTGGAGTCGATGCTCCCTGGCTCATGATCTTCTCCGTAAGATCGATCGGCTCGAACGAAAGTTTCATTTCCGGAAGCCGTTGGGCAATCTTTTTCCGGACCTTGTCTTTCAGGTCGTCAATATCCACTTTGTATTTTTCATCCAGGTTCACCTGCAGGATACCTTCATGGGTGCCGCTGTTGAAAACATAGAGATTACTGGATCCGAAATTGGTGGGTACCGGTCCTACGAAGGCGGAGCTAATGGACACATGCCCGTCCACGATAGTATCGATAATAGCCAGCACCTGATGCAGTTTATTTTCCGTCACCTCCAGGCGGGTCCCGTCAGGCTCTTTGATGCGAAGCTGGAACTGACCCGTATTCACTTTTGGCATCAGGTCTTTTCCGATATAATAAAAGGCAAAACCAGCCGCTCCGAATACAACCAGAAAATAGAACAGGACCGTAATCCGACGGCTGCGCATCATCGACTCTATCCTTTTGGAGTAAGCCATTTTGAATCGCTCGAACCGGTCATTTTTTTCAGGAACCGTCTTTTCGTTCCGGAAATGCAAATCGACCTCATCTACTTCCGCTTCATTTAAGGCGAGACCGGCATGCGCGTGTTTATGGCCGTGTCTGTACATGAATTTCTCTGCCTTCAACATCCAGTTGGCCAGGACAGGCACCAGGGCCTGCGCCAGGAAATAGGAGGCGATCATGGCAAAACCTATCGATAAGGACAAAGGAAGGAACATCGCCTTTGGCACCCCTGTCATAATAATAGCTGGAGCGAACACGGCCAGGATACATAGTAAGATCAACAAGAGCGGAAAAGAGATCTCTTCACAGGCATCATAGATAGCCTGGCGTTTGGGCTTCCCCATTTCCAGATGCTGATGGATATTCTCGATCGTAACAGTAGCCTGGTCGACCAGGACGCCGATGGCCAGGGCCAGGCCGCTGAGCGTCATAATATTAATGGTCTGGCCTGCCAGTTTCAGACACATAACGGCGCTCAATACGGAAACGGGTATAGTGATGATCACGATCAGGCTGCTTCGCAGATCCTGAAGGAACAGAAGCACCATCAGGCCAGTCAGAATAGCCCCCAGAATACCCTCGGTTATCAGGCTTTTTACGGCATTGATGACGAAGATGGATTGATCGAATTCGTAAGAGACTTTTACATCTTCCGGAAGAAGAGTTTGTATCTCGGGCAATTTTGCCTTTAAGCCTTTCACTACATCCCAGGTCGAGGCGTCTGAGGTCTTTACCACCGGTATATACACGGATCGCCTCCCGTTCACCAGGGCGTAATCAACAGTAATATCTGCAGCGTCCGCTACTTTTCCGATATCATGCACAAAGATGGTGGTGTTACCGCTGGTTACCACAGGAATATCCGAAAATGCCTCCACTTTTTGTTCCAGCGAATTAAGTGTGGTGATATACATGGTATTGTTGATCCGGATATTTCCTGAAGGGCTGATGGAATTATTTCTGGCTATCGCAGCCACCACCTGATCGGGTGATAAATTATAACTCCTGACTTTGTCGGGATCGATATTGATGATCACGGAACGGGCATTGGAGCCGAACGGTGGCGGCGCTGATAATCCCGGAACGGTTGCGAACATCGGTCGCACCCGCGTAAGCGCCAGATCATAAATATTTTTCAGCGAGCGGGTTGGGCTGCTGAACACCAATTCCCCAACCGGCAGGGAAGAGGCATCGAAGCGAACTACCTGTGGGGGTAAAGCGCCCGGCGGGAAAAAGGCGGATGCCCGGTTCACCTGCAGGGCAACCTGCGCCGAGGCTTCCGCCATATCCGTCGTTTCGTAAAAAGTAAGTTTGATTATACTGATCCCCTGAATGTTCTTGCTTTCGATATTCTTAATTCCATTTACATAAAGGAATTGATCCTGCATCCTGGTGGCAAAAAATCCTTCCATTTGTTGCGGTGACATCCCGCCATAGGGTTCAATCACATAAATGGTAGGCAGGTTCAGCTTTGGAAAGATATCGATAGGTATGGTAAAAATGGCCAATACCGAGAACAGCAATACCCCGAGGGTGATCACTATAATAGCGATCGGCTTTTTTAAACCCGCTGACACTAATGACATAGAAGAATTATTTTAAAGTAGATAAAAGTTGATAGATCTCATTGGCTGCGTAAGCTTTTTGAACAATAGCCCTCCACACCCCGTCTTTGGTATTAATGAGATCCGTCTGCGCCCGGTTAAGCACATAAAAGGCATTCGTGAGATCCATTATATTCGCCAGCCCGGCATTGTATTGGGCCTGGGTCTGTTTATAGGCATTCATGGCTGCATTTAATTGCACCGGAATCTCGTAGAATTTATTGAGTGCGGTATTGAGGTTCACGGAAGCCTGAAGCGCGGCATTGGAGAGCACCTGCTTTTGTTCTTCATACTGATGCAGGGCCGACTCGGTCTGGAACCGCTGCACGTTCAGCCTGTCCTTTTCTCTTCGGAGATTAAAGAGATCATAGGTGATACCAAATCCGGCGAGGTAGTTATAACGGGTATAACCCAGACCGGATGAAAGATCCTTATCGATACTGCCATTCACATTAATGCTGGACCCCTTCATCCAATAGGCGCCCAGTACATATAGTTTGGGGAGATAGGCCTTACGGATGGATTGCTCCTGCGCCTGACCGTTCTCATAGATCGAATGGTAATAATTCAGGAAGGGATGGCTGGAAAAGGAGGTATCGTTAAAAACATAAGTAGACGGAAGCCGGCTTGTGGATCCCAAAGAACCAAATAACAAACTGTCATTGCGGAGATCCGGTTCTATGGCTACCGTATCCAATCCCGTCAACAGGGCTAATTGTACTTTAGATTGCCGGAAAAGATTGGAAACATCCAGGTAATCGAGTTTGGCCCTGGAGTAAGCTGCATCTGCCAGGCTACTGTCTACTCCCGGACGGAGACCGCTGACTACATAATTTTTAATCGCTCTCCGGATGGTATCGGCGCGTTGTAAGTTTTCCAACTGGACCTGCTCAAGGAAATAATTCTTTATAAGATCGAAATAAGACTGTAATACGATAGAGGAAAGATAAAATTGTTCCTTTTGCAGAACCATGCTGTCCACCTTCACCCGGGAACCTGCTTCCCGGATTTCTGCTTTATATCCTCCAAAATTGCTGACCTGCCATTGAAGATAAGCCACTCCTATATTGCCGGAAGAGACCGTCCCGCTATTTTCCGGACGGGCACTTACCCCGGAAAGAGAGGGAACCATCCCTCCTGAAAAGTAAGCGCTTCCCAAATTGTTGCTCGTACCGGCATCGACCTGCTCGAACAGGTTCAGAGAGGGTAAACGACGGTCTTTTGTTTCCGTCACTCCGGCTTTGGCCGACAACAGCTTTGCCCGGAGGGAATGAATTGATGGATAGTTCCCTAAAGTCAGGTCAATAGCACTATTCAGGGTAAGTGGTATATTCCGCGTAAGGAGATTATTTCCGTTTTGTGAAAATGCATTCAAGGTGCTGCCCATACAAATACAGACAGGTAAAAGATAGCTGATAAAAAAACTCAGCGGTTTCTTTCGTTCCATAATAAATATTGATTGAATAACTAATCAGGCCAGCGTTTATCTATAGAAGAAAAAAACGGGGCCAATTCGAAAAATGATGGGGGATATGATTAGCTAATCGAAGGAGGCCCACGGAGAAAGGAACATCCCGTGACCTGTTGATGACTTCCGTCGGGGAGGAATAACGAATAATTCAGGTCACAATAGATAAAACCCGGTTGAATAGCAAGCAGTTTGACTACGATCGCCTCGCTGATCAAGGTTTTCCTATGCCGTTTTTCATCATGTCCGGTATGGCTCGAGGATGTCCCGGAAACTAGATAAGGAAGAGGATGGAAGGCCTTATTTTGCGGTTGTCTGATCTGGTCATAATGGTGATCCTGAAAGACAGCCTGCTGGTTGCCCTGTTGCAGAAAAGCCTGCGATACATAAGACGTATGTCCCGAAAGAATAGTCAGGTATCCGGCCAGGCAAACCAGCAAATACATAAAAAAAAATTGTTTTCTACGCCTCATCGAAAAGCTAAGGTATAAAAAATTAACCTTACGGGCCTGATGTAGTCTTAAATTTTCACAAGGGTATGTTAACGGGCAGTTAACCGGTCAGAAAGGAGACCGTCCCTGAAACAAGCAGGGATGCTGTTACAGGGACGGGAGCGTATACCGGAACCGGGGTAAACTATTTTACTTCGGACTTTTCCTGGATCTTTTTTGCGGATTTTTTTGGAGCTTTTCCGGCAGTCTTTTTCTTGCCACGGGTTTCCTTTGTTTTTTGTTCCTTCAGCTTTTTGCCGGCCTTTTCCAGATCGCGGCTGATCAGTTTGCTGACCATTTTAACATGAGTGGCCAACTTTTTCTCTCCCAGGTTCTGCTTGTATGCTGATAATGCACCTGTTAATGCTTCTGCGATCTCCTGGCGCACCTGCTTTTTAGGGGTTAGTTTTTTTGTGGAGATTGGAGTTGCTGTCTCTTTTTGATTCATACGAAAAGTGTTTTTATTATTAATGCGAAGCGACAAAATTAATATTAAAATAATGTACGCAATGTTAAGTTTTAACAGAAGTAGTTTATTTACCTGTTCAAATCGCTGAAATACAAAGAAGTAGAAATTTTGATCTGCAGGATATCCTACTGACATAAGGGTGTCACAACCCGGATGTTACTTTGATCCGGAAACAAAAACATTCATCAAAAACCATCTTTTATGTTAATAATATCCATGTTGCTGGAAGAATTGGAAAAAGAAGCTCAGACTACACGTAAAATGCTCGAACGGGTCCCAACGGAATATTTTGACTGGCAGCCCCATAAAAAAAGTATGTCCGTAGTCAGGCTGGCCACACATATTGCCGAATTGCCTGGCTGGGTAACGATGGCCGTGACAACCGATGAACTGGATTTTGCCAATAAACCTTATGAAAGATATCCTGTTAATAACAACCAGGAATTAATGAACTATTTTGAAAAATCCCTTGCCGATGGAAGAGCCAATTTAGCCAAAACGAACGAGGATATCCTTCTGCAAAATTGGACCATGCGCAATGGCGATCAGATTTACGAAGTCGCAACCAAAATAGAGATCATACGCATGTCTTTTTGCCAGATCGTGCATCATCGTGCACAGTTAGGTGTTTTCCTACGCTTGCTTGACATTCCGATCCCCGGCAGTTACGGGCCCAGTGCAGACGAAATGGAAGCCGCGTAAATTAACAGGGTTTTACAGAAGCGCCTTGCTGCAATTTTAAAAAAAACAGTTTACTTGCACTAATCTTTTAAAACACGTTAGTGCAATCATGGAAAATATAAAAATCGCCACCGCACAATTCGAGCATCGGAGCGGAGATAAAACATACAATCTCAGCATCATTAAAGATCTTTCTGCAAAAGCTGCTGCCCAGGGGGCACAGGCCATTGCTTTTCATGAATGCAGTATTACCGGTTATACCTTTGCAAGGAAACTTTCCAGGGAACAAATGCTGGACCTCGCCGAAATTTTGCCGGAAGGCCCAAGTATCCGTAAGCTGACAGAGCTGGCACAGGAATATAACATTACCATTTTAGCCGGCCTGTTCGAGAAAGACAAAGAAGACAATCTCTATAAAGCATATGTATGCGTTGATAAGAACGGGATGGTCGCCAAATTCAGGAAGATCCATCCCTTTATCAATCCGCATCTTCTTCCCGGAGATCAATATGTCATCTTTGACCTTCATGGATGGAAATGCAGCATCCTCATCTGTTATGACAACAACATTATTGAAAATGTAAGGGCGACAACTTTATTAGGGGCAGAGATCCTTTTTATGCCGCATGTTACGATGTGCACCCCTTCTACACGGCCAGGCGCAGGTTTCGTGGATCCAAAGCTGTGGGCAAACAGGGAAGCAGACCCTACCTCTCTTCGTCAGGAATTTGACGGACTGAAGGGGCGGAGCTGGTTGATGAAATGGCTGCCTGCCAGAGCCTATGACAATGCCATTTATGCCGTTTTTTCCAATCCTGTCGGGATGGACGATGATCAGTTAAAAAACGGAGGTTCGATGATCCTCGATCCGTTCGGCGATATATTGGCAGAATGCAGGCATTTTGAAAATCAGTTCGTGATCGCAACCCTTACTCCGGATAAACTGGAAAAGGCAGGGGGCTACCGTTATAAAAAAGCCAGAAAACCTGAGCTATACAGAGAT